>JAJCZW010000259.1 GCA_029262155.1 Gemmatimonadota bacterium | reverse complement strand
ACGGTATACCCTTGGGCTACGAGAACCCGCTGGATCAGGCTTCTGACGCCCTTTTCATCCTCCGCGATCAGGATAGTCTCCGAGCCCCCGTGGGCACGATGGTTGGTAGGACCTCCCTCGCCAGCCAGGTTCGGGGTTTCGACCCGGGGTAGGTAGATGGTAAAGGTTGATCCTTGCCCTTCCTTACTCTCCACCGCGATGTGGCCTCCACTTTGAGCCACAATCCCGTACACCGTTGCCAGGCCGAAGCCGGTACCCCGATCCTTCGATTTGGTGGTGAAAAACGGCTCGAACAGGTGCGATTGGACTTCAGGCCCCATGCCGGAACCGGTATCGCGAATCGCAAGCGTCACGTATTGCCCCGACTCGGTTTCAGGAAGTGGCACACCATCCGTCGGCCCGACAGTCTGATTCCCGGTTTCAAGGGTGAGCACGCCGCCGTGTTGCATCGCATCCCGCGCGTTGACGGCGAGGTTCGTGATGACCTGCTCGAGTTGGCCTTGGTCGGCACGAATCGACCACAGATCCTCTTCCAGGGTAGTGGTGAGTTCGATGTTTTCACCGATCAGCCGTTGCAGCATGGTCGCCATGTCGGTCACGACGGTGTTGAGGTCGAGCACCGCAGGTCGCAAGACCTGGCGTCGACTGAAGGCGAGGAGCTGTTGGGTGAGGGCAGCGGCTCGGAGCGCCGCTTTGCGAATCTCCTCAGCGTCCTCGCGACCGGAAACAGTGGGAGGCCAGGCATCGAGCAGGAGGTCGGCAGAGCCGAGGATGACCGTCAACAGGTTGTTAAAATCGTGGGCGATCCCACCGGCCAAGTGCCCGATAGCTTCCAGTCGCTGGGCCTGCCGAAGCTCCGCCTCAAGGCGCCGCCGGACCGTGATGTCGCGTGTCAGGGCCACCATCACCTTCCGCCCTTCAAGCTCCAGCCCACCGACCGAAAGCTCGACCGGGAAGATCGTCCCGTCCTTCCGTTTGTTTTCGGCCTCTATGGTCACGGATTCTCCTCGCGACACGTTGGCCCAGGTCTCACGCAGGACATTAGCCGACCAGTTGGGATCGATATCCCAAACTCCCATGGTGTGGAGTTCATCCCGGGTATAGCCGGTGCTTTCACAGGCACGCTGATTCCCATCGAGGAAACGGCCATGCTGGTCGATGACATAGATTGCATCGGCGGCCTGTTCCAAGAGCGTTCGGAACCGGCGTTCACTTGCCGCCAGGGCATCGGCTGCGTGCTTGCGGGCCGTGAGGTCTGTCGCGTAGATGATGATACGACCCCCGTGAGGGAAGAAGCAGGCCCGCCGCTCGTAGACCTTGTCCTCAACGGTGACCTCATCCACCATGTGCAGGGTCTCGACCCCGCCGACGCCAAAGTGAGCGGGAATGTCGTGAAGGAGTGGGTGGGTGGAAGAGGCCGCCTCTAGGTCTGGAAATTCACGGCGGGCCTCGGGGTTCATATAACACAGGCGACCCAGAAGATTGGTCTCAACGACAGGGTTGGGATTGAGCTCGGGAAATGATGCAAGTCGTTCAAGTTGAGTACGGGCATGGTCCCCTCTCGTGCTCTCTTGGAGAAGGGCTTCCTCGGTTTGCTTGAGCGCTGTGATGTCCTGAAAACAGTTGATGGCACCCACAAGGGCCCCACTGTCATCACAGATCGGGGCAACGCGCGCCAAGGCGGTGATATACGTTCCGTCCGGACGTTCAATGACCACCTCCCGATCGAGAATGCTTGTCCCTGACTCGAGGACCTCTGCCATCGGACAGTCAGAGTGGAGCAAGGGAGTTCCGTTCGGGTGGCTCAGGCGAAGCGATCCGCAGTAGCGCTCAGGTGTATGTGTCCCCTCCAGCTCTGGAGTACGCCCCCACATCGTTACAGCCTGTTGGTTATAGGTGGTGATGGCGCCGGAGGTGTTGCAGATACACACGGCAACAGGGAGGGTGTCAATGACATGGCGGAAGGGGGCAGTTATCTCGCTTAGCCGATCGTGATCTGAGACGTCTCGTTCGCCCGAGATCACCGAAGCTTCCCTGGACCGGCTTGGGTCGACTCTGTGGGAGTGGAGCTATCGGATGGCAGATCCGTGGTCTCGTGGTATCGATGGGTACGAGGTTGTGGCGCTGGCATGGGCACTCGATATGTCTCAACTGGTGGGCTACTCGCAAGGCAGTGGCCCGGCCACATTGTCACCGGAGATGCCCTATATGTAATCGATGCGATTCCGGGGTGCCAGAGGGTATGCCATCTCTGCATCTGTATGGAACTGGCCATGATCCCCCGGCTCTGGATCCGCGCCCCATAGCGTGGGGTGGGGAAAACGAATGTGAGTATCGCGACCAAGTCAACGAACGCCGGGAGATGAACGTAGCACATGGGGACTCAGGAGGTAGCTCAATGGAGAATCGCCGATCCTATCTTCCGGAATCCCTTCACCCGTCGTATGCTTTCATGTTTCGTGCCATTCGTTGATTCCTGCTATCGCCCGTTGTTTTCGGGCTATCGCCTTCCATCTCGGAGGATCTCTTGTCCCAGATCTTCACTGCGGGTCGTCTTCTTGGCCTCAGCGCCTGTCTCCTGGTTGCAGGGTGTTCCAAGGCCACCCCAACTACAACCCCCATCCCCGCCGCGGGCCAAGCCGGCCCGAATGCCGATTCGGCAGGACGGGGTGGGAATAACGCCGCGCGCCCAGGTGGTCCGCAGCGCCCAGGTGGTCCCGGAGGTGGGGGTGCAGCCGGCGAGCCCAGTCCGCGGCCCTATGCCAGCGTCATCACCGATAAGGCCAAGAGCCAAGACGGCCTGTTCAAGACCCATATGGTCGGTAGCAAGCTGAAATTCGAGATCCCGGTCGCCGTGCTGGGGCAAGAGATCTTGGTCGTGACTCGGCTGGCGAAGGCGCCGGAGGGAGCCACCGGTGGAGGTCCTTACGGCGGGCAGCAGATCGGTGCCCGACGCCGAGTGATACGGTGGGAGCGGCGCGGCGACCGCCTGTTACTCCGGTCACTGAACTACAACCTGATTGCCGATCCGTCGACCCCCATCGCGCAGGCGGTTGCGAATTCCAATTACGGCCCGATCCTGGGCGCCTTCAATATCGAGGCCTATGGGGAAGACTCCTCTGCGGTGGTCGATGTCACGCAGCTGTTCACCCGACCCCCAGTCGAAATTGGACCGGGTAATCTGATCCGGGGCAATCCGGATCAGGGTCGCTCCTTCATCGAACGCGTGGCAGGCTATCCTCGGAATGTTGAGGTCGAAGCCCTGCTGACCGCGAACCCGCCACCGGGTGGAGCCGGAGGAGGGGGTGGTGGCGGCCAGTTTGGTGGTGGGCAGGCTCGCCGAACGACCTCGTTGGTGATGCACTGGTCGATGGTCAAACTGCCTGACGAGCCGATGATGCCGCGGCTGTTCGACCGGCGGGTGGGGTACTTCAGTACCGGGAGCTTTGACTACAGCCGCCCGGAGCAGGGCGCAGAGCGGAGGACATTTATTACCCGGTACCGCCTGGAGAAGAAAGACCAGTCGGCCGCGATGAGCGAGCCGGTCAAGCCCATCACCTACTACGTCGATCCGGCGACCCCAACCTGGCTTGTGCCCTACGTGAAGCGCGGTATCGAAGACTGGAAGCCCGCCTTTGCGGCTGCCGGGTTCATTAACGGCATTGTGGCGAAAGACGCCCCGACCAAGGAAGAGGATCCGAACTGGTCGCCGGAGGATGCCCGGTACTCGGTCATTCGTTGGCTGCCCTCCACGACAGAAAATGCCCAGGGTCCGCATGTGAATGACCCTCGGTCCGGAGAAATCCTCGAGGCCGACGTCTACATGTACCACAACATCATGACGCTGATGCGTTCGTGGTACTTCACCCAGGTAGGACACCTCGATCCCCGAGCGCAGATGTGGCCCTTCCCGGACACGTTGATGGGGCGCCTCGTCCAATACGTGGTGGCGCATGAGGTGGGACATACCTTGGGCTTCCAGCACAACCAAAAGGCGTCTTCCACCTACCCGGTCGACAGTGTGCGCAGCCGCACCTGGGTGGCCCGGATGGGTCATACGCCGACCCTGATGGACTACTCGCGGTTCAACTACACTGCTCAACCGGGTGACGGCATTCCCCTCGCCAACCTGATACCAGATATCGGTCCCTATGACAAATGGGCTACGATGTGGGGGTACAAGCCTATCCCCGGGGCTCGGAGTTCGGATGACGAATTGCCGACGCTCGACCAATGGGCTCGCCAGCAGGACTCGATTCCTTGGTATCGGTTCAACGTGAACGGATCGCTCGGGTCCGATCAAGGCGACCAGACAGAGGCCGTCGGGGACGCCGATGCGATCAAGGCGACCGGCTGGGGTCTGCAGAGCATTAAGCAGATTGCACCGCTGTTGATCCCGGCTGCGGCAAAGGACGGCGAGAACTATGACGACCTCGACCTTCTCTACAGTCGCCTCGTGAGTCAGTGGGGACGGGAGATGAATCACGTGGCGCAGATCGTTGGTGGGGCCATGGCACAGGAGAAGGTGGCGGGGCAGGCGGGACTCCGATTTGTGCCGAATACCCGTACGCACCAACGAAATGCCGTTCGGTTCCTGAATCAAAATGCCTTTGCCACACCGGACTATTTCCTGGACAAGGAGGTCCTTCGGCGGATTGAGGTCGAGGGGGCCATCGCTCGTATCAACGGCGCGCAGTCCAGTATCCTGAACAATCTCTTCAACGATCGTCGGCTTGAGCGACTCATCGAGTTCGATGCCATCGAGGGGAGCGCCTACAGCTTGGTCGACATGCTCGGCGACGTTCGCCGGGGGATTTGGTCGGAGTTGTCAGCCAATCGCGTGTCCATCGATCCGTATCGTCGTGAACTCCAACGGAGCTACCTCACTGCGGTTGGTGGCAAGGTGAACCCTGTGGCACCCACTTTGCCCGCCGGTATTCCCCGGCAGTTTGCCCGGCGTTTCCAGCCGGCGCGCGCCACCAGTGATGTGCGCGCAGCCTTCCGGAGCGAATTGAACACCTTGGATAGACAGCTTCGAACTGCGATCGGGAAGGCGGGGAATGCGATCACCCGGGCCCATTTGGAAGATGCCAGAGCCCGGATCGATGAGATCCTTCATCCCAAGAAGTAGGTAACTCGGTTCGAAGGAACCTAGTAGGGAGAAGAACAGTCGTGGGCCGGTAGGGGTTTCCTCTACCGGCCTATGACGTTCGAGGGGTTGGGATGCGTGAGGCGGACGTCCCGCGAAGGATTCCCCACGCCGTATGCGCCAGCGTGAAAGCCTCTTCCGAGCTATCGGCGAGACAGTTGAGGTGTCCCATCTTGCGTCCGGGGCGGGCAGCGGCCTTGCCGTAGAGATGGAGATGCACCCCTTCCAACGCCAGCACTCTGTCCCATGGTGGGGCGTGATCATGCTGCCACAGTTCGCCTAAGAGATTGATCATGCACACCGGAGTGTGCAGGATCGGTCTCGCCAATGGGAGGCCGCAGATCGCACGAATCTGTTGTTCGAACTGGCTGACCGAGCATGCATCCTGGGTGAAATGACCGCTGTTGTGTGGCCGCGGAGCGATCTCGTTGGTGTAGACCCGTTGAGCCGGATCGATGAAAAACTCCACTCCCAGGACGCCAACGTAGTCCAACAACTGTGCGATAGTGGCTGCCGTTTCCACAGCTTCCTGCGCAAGGGCGGTCGGAAGCCGAGAGGGGACCGTGGTGGTTTCGAGAATCCCATTGCGATGGATGTTTTGGCCTGGTGGAAACGCCTCAACGTGGCCATCATCGCCTCGTGCGAGCACGACCGACAGTTCCGCATCCAAAGTCAATCTTTGTTCCAGGACGCATGGAACCTCGCCGAGTCGGGAGAACCCTTGCTCCAACTCAGCGAATGTCGAGATGGGGCACTGTCCCTTTCCGTCATAGCCCAATCGGCTCGTTTTGAGCAGTGCTGGGGCGCCGATGGCGGCCCACGCCGATGCCAGGTCGCCGGCACTCTCCACGATGGCAAAGGGGGCGGTCGCGATTCCGTGGCTCTCGAGAAAACGCTTCTCGTGAGCCCGATCCTGTGCCACCGAGAGGGCGCGAGCTCCGGGCCGGACCTGCACCGATCGGTTGAGTTGGGTGAGGGCCCCGGCGGGGACGTTCTCGAACTCGGTTGTGACGACGGCGCACCGGGCCGCAAGACTATCGAGGGCGGTGGGGTCGGTGTAGGGCGCACATAGATGTTGGGTGGCGATGCCACCGGCTGGGCTGTCTGGATCGGGATCGAGCACGGTGACCGCGTAGCCCATCCCTCGTGCCCGTGCGGTGAACATCCGGCCAAGTTGTCCTCCGCCCAGCAGGCCGATGGTTGCGCCGGGAAGGATCACTCGATCCCCTGGAGTGTCTGGGATCGCACCAACTCTTCTTGTTCAGCTCGGAAGGTGGCCAGGCGGGCAGCGACTGCTGGATCATCGGAGGCTAGAAGAGAGATGGCGAAGAGGGCAGCGTTGTGGGCACCGGCCTCTCCGATAGCAAAGGTGGCCACCGGTACTCCATTGGGCATCTGAACGATAGAGAGGAGCGAATCAAGGCCCCGAAGATGACGGCTCGGAATGGGAACTCCGAGAATGGGGATAGTGGTCTTGGCGGCGAGCATCCCCGGAAGGTGTGCCGCCCCGCCCGCCCCGGCGATGATGCATCGGAGCCCTCGTGAGGCCGCTTGGCTTGCGTACTCGAACAGAAGGTCGGGGGTGCGGTGGGCCGAGACGACTTTGGTCTCCGCGGGAACCTGGAACTGATGGAGACGACGTACCGCGTGCTGCATGACATCCCAATCGGATGTCGATCCCATGACAACGCCAACCAGGGGAGGAAGGGGGGGGGTCGTCATACCGCGGCTCGGGTTCGGTCCATGGTACCTCGCTCTGCCAGCGCCGCTTGCGCTGCGGCCAGTCGTGCGATGGGAACGCGATACGGGCTGCAGGAGACGTAGTTCATCCGGAGTTGCTCGCAGAAAGCGACGGTGTTCGGCTCGCCCCCATGTTCGCCACAGATTCCGAGTTTAAGGTCGGCGCGCGTTCCCCGCCCAAGCTCTGCTGCCATGGTCACCAATCTCCCAACTCCCGCCATATCCAAGATGACAAATGGATCATGCTCAATCAATCCACGTTCAATATATGTCGGAAGGAAGAGGCTGGCATCGTCGCGGCTGAGTCCCCACGTGGTTTGAGTCAAGTCGTTGGTCCCGAACGAGAAGAACTGGGCCTCGCGAGCGATCTCGTCTGCTGTGAGCGCGGCCCGCGGGAGTTCGATCATCGTGCCCAACAGATACGGTACCGTGATCTCCCGCTCCCCAAAAACCTCTTCGGCGACCCGTCTGACGATCAGGGCCTGTCGCCGGAATTCGTGCACATGGGCAACCAGAGGGATCATGACCTCCGGTTGGACCCGACCCTTCCGCGCCGCCACCGTACAGGCGGCCTCAAAGATCGCCCGCACCTGCATGGAGGTAATCTCGGGGTGAATAATGCCGAGACGACATCCTCGCAGACCAAGCATCGGATTGACCTCACTCAGTCGGTCGATGGTCCGGCGGACCTGATCGAGCGGCTTGCCCATTTGCTGAGCGAGGGTCGCGATATCTGCTTCTTCGTGTGGAAGGAATTCGTGAAGTGGTGGGTCCAGGAGCCGAATCGTGACGGGATACCCTTCCATGGCGCGGAAAATGGCTTCGAAATCAGCGCGCTGCATGGGCAGGAGACGGGCGAGCGCCTCCTCACGCTCCGGCAGATCTTGGGCGAGAATCATCTCCCGCATCGTATTAATCCGATCTCCCTCGAAAAACATATGTTCAGTCCGGCAGAGTCCGATGCCTTCGGCACCAAAGTCCCGTCCGCGATGGGCATCTGCTGGTGTATCGGCGTTGACTCGCACTTTGAGGTGCCGGAGGCCGTCGGCCCACGCCATGAGACGGCCATAGTGTGGCCCAGGCTCTGGGGCGGATAACGCTGACTGGCCGACATAGATCATACCGGTGCTGCCATCCAAGGTGATCCAATCGCCCTCGGTAAGCACGCGATCGCCCACAGTCATGGTTCCGGCTGCGTCGTCGATCTGGAGTACGTGAGCGCCAGCAACACAGGGCTTGCCCATGCCACGCGCGACGACCGCGGCGTGCGACGTCATGCCGCCGCGTGCGGTGAGGATCGCTTTGGCGGCGACCATCCCGTGGAAATCCTCAGGGCTCGTTTCGCGACGGACCAGGACGACGGCCTGGCCGGATCGGGCACGTTCCTGAGCGTGGTCCGCCTCAAAGACGATCTGGCCTGAGGCCGCCCCCGGTGAGGCAGGGAGTCCGGTGGCGAGGTGGTCGAGGTCGGCCGAGGTATCAATGGTTGGATGCAGGAGCTGGTCGAGGTCGTTAGGAGGTATCCGCGCAACGGCTTCTGCTTCGGAGATCAGTCCTTCATCGACCATATCGACCGCAGCGCGGATCGCGGCCGGTCCGGAGCGTTGGGCTCTCCGGGTCTGCAGCATATACAGCTGCCCATGTTCGATCGTGAATTCGAGGTCTTGCACATCGCGGAAATGTCGCTCAAGCGTTTGAGCGGTTTTGGCGAGGGCCTCGTAGGCGTCTGGGAGGGTCGATCGAAGGGCGGCGATCGGTTCCGGCGTGCGGACACCAGATACGACATCCTCCCCTTGAGCATTGAGGAGAAACTCGCCATACAATGCCGCGATCCCAGTCGAAGGATCACGGGTGAAGGCAACTCCTGTCCCGGAATCCTCACCCATGTTGCCGTAGACCATGGCGACC
>JAJCZW010000258.1 GCA_029262155.1 Gemmatimonadota bacterium | reverse complement strand
GAAGATAGGGATCGACCTTGGCCTGGAGGTCACCGGGGAGAAAGCCCAAGCTTTCGCCCGCCTCCACCGCCGGGCGAGCCAACACGATGCGTCGCACCTGGCGGCGGGCCAAGGCTTCGACCGCTTTCGCCACGGCGAGGTACGTCTTTCCCGTCCCGGCTGGACCAATACTCACTACAATATCGTGGGTGGTGAGCGCCTCCAGATACTCCCGTTGCCCCACGCTCTTCGCCACGATCGGTCGTCGCACGCCCGGCAAAACGATCTGGTCGCCGTTCGTTCGGCTCTCCTGGGGCGGCACGCCGACGGTGGCCAAACGGAATACCTCTTCAGGAGCGACAGGATCACCCATTCGCACCTGATCTACCAATGCGGTGACTACTGCGACGGCTCGTTCGACCTGTTCCGCTGATCCGGATACGGTGAGCACGTCGCCCCGCAGTGTGGTTTCGACACCAAGGGCACGCTGGAGCTCGATGAGATTGGCATCGTTTACCCCCGCCAGTAGGAGGGGATCGGCCCCTTCGACAGAGACCCGCTGGCGCAGCGGATCTGTCATTCGCTCTCTGGCCTCAAGGCGAGATGCACCGCGGCAAGTTCAGCATCCGTCAGCGGTGTTGGTGCGTGTTCAAAGAGCGCTCGGGCCGCCGTCGTCTTGGGAAACGCAATCACATCTCTCAAGGACGACGCCCCCGCCAACAGCATCGCAATGCGGTCGAACCCCAACGCAAAACCCCCATGCGGTGGGGCACCCATCTGCAATGCTTCCAGCAGAAAGCCAAAGCGGCGTTGGCATTCTTCCGGTGTAAGGCCGAGCAAACCGAAGATCGTTTCTTGCACGGTCGCGTCGGTAATTCGGATCGATCCGCTTCCGAGCTCGTGTCCGTTGTAGACGACATCATAATGTTGGGCGCGACACCGGCCCGGGTCTCGTGTGAGGAAGGGAACATCATCAGGGTGCGGTGCAGTAAAGGGATGATGGGCGGGAACGTGTGCTCCGGTTGCAGGATCTCGCTCAAAAAGCGGAAAATCGACGATCCAGGCAAAGGCGTGTGCCACTTCGTGCCCTGCTGCCGTTCTCGCGCCGAGCCACCGCCGGACCACATGTAACGCCGGAGAGGTTACCCGATCCGGACCCGACACCGCCAGCAACATCTCGCCAACCGTTCCGGCCATGGCGGCACGGAAGGTTCCGCCAAGCAGCTTCGCCCCCTGCCCTGCCCACTCGTTGTCGGCGCGGCGCATCCACAGCAGTCCTCCCGCCCCCTCTGCTTTCGCCAGGTCAGTCAACACCTCAAGCTCACGTCGTGATACCGCATCCTTCTCCGAGAGTCGGATCCCCCGCAGTCGTCCTTCCTGTAGGGATTCGGCGAGGAAGGGAGCACAGTCGGTGCTGGACACCATGTCCGTCCAATCTTCCAACTCGAGCCCAAAGCGTAGGTCTGGTTTGTCCGTTCCAAACCGTTCCATCGCTTCATGCCAAGACAGCTGAGGGAACGACCCGATCGCCTCGTGGCCCGCCACCCGCCATAACGCAGCCAATACATCCTCGACGACTGGAAACACATCCTCCCGACCAACGAACGAGGCCTCAAGATCGATCTGTGTGAACTCGGGTTGCCGATCGGCCCGGAGATCCTCATCGCGGAAACACCGGGCGATCTGAAAGTAGCGATCGAACCCAGCCACCATGAGCAGCTGCTTGTAGATCTGGGGGGATTGCGGCAGAGCGTAGAACTCGCCGGCATGCACTCGGCTCGGGACCAGATAGTCTCGCGCGCCTTCCGGCGTGGGCTTGGTGAGAATCGGGGTTTCGATTTCCAGGAACCCGCGGGCGCACAACGTACTCCGGGCCATCTGCAACAACTCGTGCCGGAGGCGAAGGTTGTGTTGTAACTCGGTACGGCGCAGATCGAGCACGCGATACCGGAGCCGCCGCTCTTCCGCCGGGAGTTCCTCCCCCTCTTTTCGACTCACCGGCACCGGAGGAGTGAGCGCCAGGGACAACACTCGAAGCGAGACAACGTGCACCTCCACGTTGCGGGACCGCATCTTCTGATCTCGCCCCGGTTCCGGTCGGCGGACGACTTCCCCCTTAACCTGAACGACCGTCTCTGCACCGAGTGTGCTGGCGAGCGTAAGGACCTCAGGTGGCGTCCACTCCGGATCACACGACAGTTGAACGAGACCCTCATAATCTCGAAGGTCTAGGAAGACGATCGCCCCCAAGTCCCTGCGTCGATGGACCCACCCGGCCAGGGTAACCTGTTGACCCACATGGTCCTCGGTAAGCACCCCCGCGCCGTGGGTGCGAAATGCCGTTTCAGTCATGCCATCTCTATGGACAGTTGGAAAGGGTCGAACACTCCGCTTCATGGCCAAACGTAACCGGCCACGATAAAACCAGCAAGCGATTGCGGTGGATGAAGTTAGCCGCATGGGGCACAGCGGTTCTCCCCTCCCAGCCGCGCCATCATTGATCCTTTGCGCTATCGCTCCGCCCAGCCAGTCATATCGACAAAGCGACTAGATTGTCCCCATGACGGTTTCCGCCTCGAATTTCGACCCAAAGAATCTCCTCAATCTTTCACCCCAGGATGCTCACGCGGCGGTGGCGGAGTTCACCTCTCTGAATGGACTCCCCGGCTATCGGACGGCTCAGATCCATCAGAAGCTGTGGCACACGCCAGTCGCATCGTGGGATGATGCCACCGATCTGCCGAAAGCGCTTCGCCACACCCTGGCCGAAGCCTTCCCGCTGCTACGGCTTGACCTCTCAACCGAACGCCTCTCTGCCGATGGTACGAGAAAGTACCTCTGGCGCTTGCCGGATGGTGAGACGATCGAGTCGGTTTTGATTCCATCCGGTCGCCGCCGGACGCTCTGCATTAGTTCGCAGGCCGGTTGCGCCCTCGGGTGCATCTTCTGTGCGACCGGGCGGATGGGGTTCGGACGGGACCTCCAACCTTGGGAGATCGCTGGCCAAGTTCGGGAGATCCTCCTCCGCGACGTTGCTTTGGCCCCGACCAACATCGTCTTCATGGGGATGGGGGAACCGCTGCTTAATTGGCCCGCCGTTGACCAGACGCTTTCCATACTGAACGACCCCAGCGGGATGGGGATTGGGGCCCGACATATCACCATCTCGACCGTGGGTATCGTGCCCGGCATGCTGGCGCTTGCCCGTCGTCCGGAGCAGTTTCGTCTGGCACTCTCAATCCATTCAGCTCGTCCCTCGGTGCGCCAGCGGCTGATGCCGATAGAGCGCAAGTACCCTGTTACTGCCGTTGTTGAAGCGGCCCAAGCGTTTACTCGGAGGATCACTGTAGAGTATGTACTCATCCGCGGAGAGAACGATAGCGACGAAGAGGCCCTTGCCCTTGCCACACTCGCCCGGCAGTTAGGCTCCGGGGCATTAGTCAACCTTCTCCCGCTTCATCCGGGGGGGGCCCCCGATCTCGCCCCCACTCCCTTACCTCGGATACAGCGGTTCGCAGCGCAAGTTGCCTCCGCGGGAGTTGAGGTTGCTATCCGCCGAAGTCGTGGTCTCGATATCGAGGCGGCATGCGGTCAGTTGCGAACCGTCGTCACCTCACCGCACGCCAAGGCCGGCGAGCCATCCTCGGTACCCGTTGGTCCCACTTCCTAAGAGAGTGAGGGTGGCCGGTGCGCCACCAGGTGGGGGAGCCGATCACCTTGCAGGAACGCCCTGATGTTGGCAAGTACTGCCTCGCCCATCGCCACGCGCGTTTCGACGGTTGCGCTCCCCAGATGAGGGAGCAAGACAACCTGGTCGAGCTGCCGGAGTGCGTCCGGAACCTCGGGCTCGTGCTCAAACACATCGAGCCCCGCCCCAGCCAGCGGCCCTGTGCGCAAAGCCTCTGCCAAGGCACGCTCATCAACGATTGAGCCACGGGCCGCATTAATCAAGATGCTGCCCGGCGCCATCTGTTGCAGGCGAGTCCGATCAAGAAGGTGATAGGTCTCTGGTGTGGCCGGACAGTGAAGGGAGACAATGTCCGACGTCTGCAGCAACTCATCCAACGGACATGGCGTTGCCTCGAACCCGCTCAGTGATTCCGGGGGCACCGGTCGGGGATTCGCATATTGGACCCGCATGCCAAACCCGCAAGAGGCTCGCCGGGCCACGGCAGTACCAATGCGACCGAGACCGACAATGCCTAGCACACGCCCGGACACGTCGCGTCCGAGCAACTGTGTCGGCTCCCATCCGGTCCATTGTCCTGCCCGCACCAGCCGTTCACCTTCTCCTAGTCGACGCAGGGTCGCCAGGATGAGTGCCATGGTGAGGTCTGCGGTTGCCTCGGTCAGGACCCCGGGCGTATTCGAGACCGCGAGACCAACCTCCTCGGCGACCGCAAGCGGTATGTGATCCACTCCGACGCCGAAACTCGCGAGCAACCTGGCCTGTCTCGGGACCTGCCGAAGCATGTGGGGGGTGAAGCGATCGGCTACCGTGCACACGACGACATCCGCACCGGCGAGGCCCCCTAACAGGTCATCAGCGGTTGGTGGACGCCATTCAGGCGGGTGGAGGACCTCTCCCAGGTCGGCCAGGGCCGTCTCAATGGACGAGGGGAAATGTCGAGTGAGGTAGAGAATCGGATGTGAAACCGTCATGTCGAATTATACTGTGACAGGGGGTGAAATCTCCGGATGCATCTGTCAGATGTTCAATCGGCCATCATCGATTTGTTCCAAGCGGGGGTCTTGGCGGCACACCCTGAGACGCTTCTTCGGGAGATCCCGTTACCCCCGTTCGAGACAGCCACACCGGTTGCCCTCATCGCCCTGGGCAAAGCGGCCGTCCCTATGGCCACCATCGCGCACCACCGATTGGCGAACGCCAACATCCCACTTCACTACGGCGTGGTGATTGGCCACGTTGACGAACCCTCTCTTGACCCGACCCTGACGTATCTGTGCGGCGACCATCCTGTTCCTGGTGCGCGTTCCATCGCCGCAGCCAGAGCGATCAAGCACCTGATCTCGACCTGGCCCCAGTCGACTCCCGTGTGGGTGCTGGTGAGTGGTGGCACTACGAGCCTGCTCGCCGCCCCTCTCCCCCCAGCCAATCTCGAAGTGCTCTCGGAACTGTGGTGCGCCTGTGACGCCGCCGGGCTTCCCATAGAGGCGATGAATGACCTTCGGGGACGTATCCTCCAGTACGGCGCCGGACGGCTCGCCACCGCCCTACGGCCCCGTCCGGTCTATCCCTACATCCTCTCAGATGTGATTGGGAACCGTCCCACGGCGATCGGTTCGGGCCCCTGCTCCGCCTACCCTGCGAATGATGCTCCCGCCCGCGCCCTGCTCGATGTGCTTTCGCTCTCCTCTCGATCGCGCGATCTCTTCCTGCGCGTGCTCGATCGGCATCCGGTCCCCACGTGTCTGCCGACCACAGCGCTGCCGTGCCTTTTTGGCGAGAACAAGGTGGCGCAACGGGGCGCTGCGCTTGCGGCACGCCAGTCTGGGTGGGAGGTCGTCTCGGAGGACACACTCTTCGCGGGTGACGCGGCATCGACCGGTCGAGAATTCGCCAGCACACTACTCACCATCCCCCAGCGATCGGTTCCGCAGGTTCTGATTCAGGGCGGAGAGACAACCGTCACACTCGGAGACACGAACGTCAGCGGCCTTGGAGGTCGCAATCAAGAGGCGGCGCTAGCTGCCGCGCGGCAGCTCGATGCGGAGAGCGCAACCGAGTGCTTTGTCCTCTGCGCCGGCACCGATGGTCGCGATGGAGCGACCGATGCAGCGGGTGCCATCGTCCATGGATTGTCTTGGGGAGAAATGATTGACGTTGGAGTGAACCCCGCAGCCTGTCTCAGGGAACATCGATCTTCCCGCGCGCTCAGCGCAGTCGGAGCGCTCGTTGTCACCGGGGCCACCGGCACCAACGTGATGGACCTGATGCTGGGCGTGGTACCTCCGACAAGTGGATGGTCACCCTTTGGGAAGTAGCGGAGGCATCGGATAGTCATGCCCGAGGAGAATAGTGAGATCGAGCCTGCGCAATGTGTCAACCACCGTGTCGATACGTCCAACGCCGAGGATCTCTTGGACGATCGTTGCTCCGGAACGAACTCCTTCCACCCGTCGAACGATGATACGCGTGGTGGCCAATGTGTCCCGGGCGGTGGCGAAGGAGAGGACATCAATCCCCCCGGCCCGCAGCTGACGGGTCGCGGCCCGGGCGAGCCCCGTGCGGTGAGACGCGTTCAACACCTCAACTGTCACGCGAGAGGCCGGCCGAGTCACACTCGGAATGGCGACCGACGAGCCCGCCACCCATCGGAGGGCGAGCGCCACAAGCAGGGCACCGCCGCCGAGGGCTATGCCGATGTGGCGGATACGAATCCCGTGCAAAGGCTGTTCCAAAAACGATACGATGGTTCGGGGATAGGCCAACCTGACTCCACGAGATGCATGAGCCGGTGGTGAGCGACGGTGCGTAATACGGTCTGCACTTCGGTCGGGAAACGCCTTACCAGTTCGGCACGTTTCTCCCGAAGAAATGGGCGACCCGGGTCAAGATAGTCAGCACAATACAGGACCCGGCCGACGAGGTCCCATTCCGCCAATCCAACAGAATGATATCGGACAGCGTCGAGTACTCCACGATCTGTTTCACCATCTCCTTTTGCCCGAGCGGCACTGGCGGGCCCATGGCGCAGTTCGATCGGACCTGGCGTACTTGGGGCAGTCGTCTCGAGTTCCTCTTGGGACGCATCCCGGAGAGCGTCGTGCAACCACACCGCGCGCAGCCATCGGTGACGTTCCGAATCGGGGACGCCCATCTCCAGCGCCCAGGTATAGGCCAGGGCTGCGACGCGCTTCACATGATCTACCCGTTTGGGGGACATAATCGCCCAATCGGGGAGGGAGGGACGCAATTCGGGACGGATCGATGGATCCGAATTGCGATTCATCATGCGTTCCGGGAAAGGGGAAGGCATCGCGAATGGTTGGAGTTGATGGTAGAGTCCCTCACGCTGAGCGGCCAGGTCGGGGGTCCGGAAAGGGACCATCCGATCTCAAGTTCATGCAATTCTCGGTCCCAAAAGGGTCGAGTCGACAACCCCGGATGCGGAATGGTCAACTCCTGGGTTGTGAAACTCACCTGACCGTACAGCACGATATCACAGTCAAGGGTCCGAGAGGCCCAACGGGTCCGGTGAGGGCTTCGCCCTGCCGCGCGTTCCACTTGGTGCAAGTGGTATAGGAGATCGCGGGGGCTGAGGCGTGTGCGTAGCAGGAGCATCTGATTCAGATAGGCCGGTTGTTCCATTCCGCCGAGTGGATCTGTTTCCTCAATGGTACTGGCGGCGACAACATGCGTCTGAGGCAAGGCATCGATTCGCTCCCGGGCCAGGGCAAGATGCCGCTCGCGATCGCCGAGGTTACTCCCGAGCGCTACTGCCACAGGGAGGTCGTCGGTCATGATTCCAAGGCCAAGTTGCGGGCGATCGTCTGAAGGTGGGTTGCGAAGTGCTCAAGATCCCCGATGACCGCTTCGAGTTCGGCCTGCCCTTTCTTCGCGGCGATCGCTTGTCCGGCAAGATGGTCCGCATCGCTGCCTGCCTCAGCTGCCGCGGTCGCAATCTGACGGATCTGATCTTCGAGACGGCGGCTCTCTCGCTGCTGATTGGTTGCCGTGTCGGCGATCTTCCGCGCCTCCAGCCCTGCCGTCTGGGTCGAGTGAATGACCGCCTCCAGCGCCTTGGCTGCGTGTTCACTTAGCTCGCCGACATCCGCGACAACCGTTTGCCCCAAGTCCATCTGGGTGATGATTCCTCGCACTTCCGAGGCAATGTCTTTGACCATCCGGCTGGCGTCCTGCGCCATGCCTGCGCTCTGCACCGCAAGCCCGCGAATTTCTTCGGCAA
The DNA here is from genome assembly GCA_029262155.1 of Gemmatimonadota bacterium. GTDB lineage: Bacteria > Gemmatimonadota > Gemmatimonadetes > Gemmatimonadales > GWC2-71-9 > OFTM291. The sequence continues at coordinate 17,156 of JAJCZW010000258.1, read as the reverse complement.
CAACACCAAACCCTCGACCCTCCGTCCCCGCCCGGGCCGCTTCGATCGCCGCGTTCAGCGCAATCAGATTGGTCGCGTCCGCGATCTCACGCATCGACCCAATGAACGAGGTGATTCGCTCCGTCGCCGACCCCAATCCCCCCACCTGCACCGAGGTATCCGCGACAAACGTCTTCACCTGCACCAAACGGTCAATGGCCTCACCGATGGTCATCCGATGTCGCTCTGCCGCTTCTGAGGCTCCTCGGCTGGCCTCAGCGGCGCGTTCACCACCTGACACCGTCTCCGACGAGCGTTGGGCGAGGAGGGCCGTCGTTTCGAGTCCGGCTTCCGCGAAACTGCCTTGGGCCGCAATCTTCCGCCGCATCGCTTCGGACGCTGATCCCAGGGCTGCGCCGGAGGCGCGGAGCGCTTGAGCCGCCCGCACAAGCGCCTTCACCTGTTGCTCAATCTGTTCGACGGTTCGGAGGAGGGGTCTTCGCAACTCAGCTAAGTGGATGGCGGTGGCGATTTGACCTGCAAGCGCACTGACCGCCGCCAAGTCTCGAGCACGGTAGTAATGCCGTTTGTGGTGCTCAAGCTCCAACAACCCGATGGTCGTGTCGGCCAGGCGCAACGGGTAGAGCAGAATGGATCGTCGATCCGGATCGATGATGTGGAGATTGGCCTCCTGCCTCGCGTCGTGAATGACCACAACGCGCCCATGTTGCATCGCTTCTCGTCGTAAGGCTGTCAGCGCAGGATCGGGCGGCCCGCGCTCCCCGCGACCGAGGACGCCACGATAGAGGAGTTCGGGATCGGCATCTTCCGGAGGCCGGAAAATCATGAAGTCGCCCCAATCCACTAATCGATACGCGAGCCGCTCGATCTCACCCAACGCCCCGTGGAGGCTCGTGGTCCCGAGAACGGCCCCCTGCATCTGATGGACCTTGTTCAAGTCTTCGGCCGCAATGGCCTCCTCGACGAGCGTGCGGGCAAGTAGCCCTAATGCTCCGAGCGCAATCCCAACCGCTGGCCACCCGGCGGGGGCAAGACTCGCGACCGCCCACACCACAATCGCCGACGCGAGGAGGGTGACGAGGTACGATACGATTTCCCAGCGAAGGATAAAGAGCCGTTCCTCTAACTTCAGTTTAGCGCGGATCAGGAGGCTGAAATAGAAGAGCAGTCGGGACAGGAAGAAATATCCTCCTGCGAAGGCGGCTGCGGGGGGAAGGAAGTCGACCGAAAGGCTGGTCACACCACTCGATTGGAGGACGAACGCGTACAGCCCATAGGCCCCAACAAACCCCAGCACCTCGCGGCCCCCATTGATCACACCCGCCAGCATTGATTTTCGCCCGACGATCATATCGGACAGCGACACACCGATGCTCAACGCAAAGACGGTGGACGAAGGCGACGCGATCATGGCCCCAACAATGGCGACCATCCCACTCTGGGTTAGATAGGAGTATTTGCTCAAGCGGACCGGCGCAATCCGGAGCACGAAGGTCGCCACCATCAGGGCAAGAGACATCTTCCACTCGACGAGCCAACGGGAGTCGAGTGCGAGCGTGGCAAGCGTGACGACCGATCCAAAGCCCCAGAGGAAGCGTGCATACACCGCCAACAGCCGTGACGGATCCGACGGCACCCCCGACGAACTCGAAGGACCTGACGCTGCGCTAGAGGAAGTAGTCGCCGACACGTATCCCATACCGTTCTGGAGTTGACACTTTCACAATGGACCGCAGGAACGACCCATCGGAGCCTTGCTCGGCCAGGTTCACCGTTTTGGCAGCTGAGGGAATCACCGAGCCGTCACTATCAAGCGCGAGATGAACGAGCGGCCGATTGAGATAGGCCGGATCAGGATTCACACTCGCGACCACGCCCACCTCGAAGGTGTCTAGGATGACGCAGGTGCCCACCGGATAGATCCCGATCAAATTGATGAGGGCTTTCACAACCACGGGATCATAGCCCCGTCGTGGGTTTTCCCACATTTCACGAAGGACTTGGTCAGGTTCGATGGGAGTAGTCTGATAGGCACGTCGGGTGGTCGCAGCATCAAACCCGTCCGCCACGGCCACAACGCGTGAGTAAATCCCGAGCGCGCGCGGACGGATATGACGCGGGTACCCTGACAAATCCGTCTTCATGTGGTGCTCATGGGCCACCAGGATGGATCGATACGGAATCTCGTCATATCCCCGGAGGGTAAAGAGTGTCAGCGCACCCCGCCACGGGTGCTGTTGAATGAGCTGCCACTCACTCTCCTCAAGCTGTTCCAGCTTGTTGAGTACGTCAATCGGTACTCGGGCCTTCCCCACATCGTGCAAGAGGGCCGTGAGTCCCAAGTCATAGAGTTGCAGTTTGGTGAGTCCGATCTTCCGGCCCAGCGCAATGGAGAAGATGCACACGTTGACGGAATGAGTGAACGTGTACTCATCGTAGTCGCGCAGGGTCGTCAGGCCGATCAGCGATGTTTCACTCTTCAGGACCTGATCGACAATCATCTGCACCGCGCGTTTCACCCTCTTCAGATTGCTGGTGCGGCCAATGCGAATGGAGTTGATCACTTCCTTGGTCACGGCCACACCTTGGGAATAGGTGCGTTTCGATCGCTCCCGCGCGTGACGGAGTTCATCTTCTGCGTCCTGGCCGTCAGCCTGATCGACTTCCAGCCCGGTGACGCCTGCCTTCCGGAGGCGTTCATGCAGTATGGACTGCCTCTCATCCATGCCATCGTCGGTAATTGTCAGGAACAGGCTCAACAGAGCCTGCCACTCGCGCCGTTCCACCCGGGGATGTACCCGCAGGACCCCCACGCGAAAAGAGCGGAACAGGTTCATGACGTTGGACATCGCGGTGAAGTTGTCGAGTTCAAGCCGGAGTCGAGTGGCGTTCACAAAGATGAAATCTCCGGCGAGCCGAATCTCCAACTCGCCCTCCACCTCCACAATCTCTTTGCTCGCTTGCTGCAGGTCATCCAGGGCCTTCTGGACCGTCGCATTCTCCAACGGATAGAGTTTGAGACTCCGGAGGGCGGCATAGAGCGCCAAGAGCACCCCCCGACCGGCGGATCTGATGTATCCCTCGTCTCCAGCTTCGGGGTTATCGGGAGGCGTCGGGCTCACGTGGGCCACTCCCGCAGGATGCGCGTCACAGCATTTCGAACAGAGAGTTCCTTGTCGTGCTCGGCGCGTTGAAGAGTTGCCCGTGCCTCCGGCGTCCGAATCCGTCCGATGGCGTAGGCCGCACAGGTTCGGATTTCTGCCGACCGCCGTCTGACAAGGAACCCCCGTGCGTGCAGCATCTCTTCCAGGCGTTTCAGCCCCGCCGGTCCGACAACATCTGCGTAAGCGGCAAAGAATTGGAGCCGCTCCGATCGCTCCAGGACGAGCTTCGTTTTTTCGGTCACAATCCGCTCAAGGCGAGCCAATGCTCCCTTGTACCCCTTACTCCCTACCACCTGCACCGCAGCCAACCGTACGGTGCGATCTGGATCTTCCAGCGACGGCTCCAGTGCCCCAATCGCCCGGGGAGACCCGATCCGACCCAGCGCGTCGACCGCCGCCGCCCGGACTTCGGGAATGTCCGCCTCAAGCAACTGTTCCAGCCCGGGAACAGCCGCCTGGAGTTTGAGACGACCACACAGCCCAACCAACCCAAGTGTGGCTTTCGAATCTGGGGCCGTCAGAAGGCGAAGGAGCTCCGCCGTGTTCGATGCAGCGAGTCGTTCGGCGGCCTGTTCGAGGATCTCCCGAACCTCCACCGAAGACAACAGCGGCATGGAACTCAAGATCGGCTCAAGCGCTGGGGGACGCAGCAAGGCGATCAACTCCGCGACTCCACCCTCCGCCAGCGTTGGGCCCACTTCATCCATAGCCTGGACCAGTTGGTTAACAATGGCCGGCTCACTGAGTTGGGCCTCCATCGCTTCCAATCGTGCCTTTGCCGACGCAGGAAGGTTCTTCACGCGGGACCGGACCACCTCGAACTCTCTCAGGAGCCCGGCGACCACACGGAACTCACCCTGCACAAGCAAGTTGGGGAATAGGACCTGGAGGACATCGATCGCCTCATCGCGCACTGCGACGTCCTCGATGAACTCGATCACATCCAGCACGGCGGCCAAGGCGGCCCCGCGCACATCGCGATGATACTCTTCATCCACTTGGGTGCGGAGGGCAAGAACCTCCTGGTCCTCCAAGAAGTACAGCGTACTGTCGAAGTCATCGAGATCGATAATGCCTGGGGCCTTCGGCGGGGGGGCTGGATCCTGGCGGATCAGTTCCCGAGCCTCCTCGGCGGTTCCCGGCGGCTCCAATCCCATCTCCAACGCTTGCGGGTCGAGGACGCCCGTGTCCGGAATCACTTCGGCAAAGTGGTAGGTGATGTATTCGAAATCGTGTTCCCAGAGGAGGGTAAGGAGATCGTCTCCCGCATCGGCCGAAAGTACCCGGGCGCGGCTAAAGAGATCGAGGAGGGTCAGAATTTCTTTGCGCTCGACACCGCGGCGAAGCGTGAGCTGACGCATGCCATCCTTGTACAGCATCCACGCGAAACTCTCCGACTTGGTCGTCTGCTGGTACACGATGTCCTCTTCCCAAACGATATCCGTCTCATTGATCGTTAAGGAGAATTCGTCGACTGTTTCCCAGACCGGGACGAAGGCTCCCCGGAGTGAGTCTTCTGCCCGTTGGTACATCGGATTGTTGGGGAGATACATCTGGAACGCCCGGGCGGACTTCCAGACCGCACGCAACAGATCCTCAATGGGCTCCGCCGCCGGTGCACGAACTTCGGTGTCTCTTTGCACCTTCACAGGGACGCACCTCCAGGCCACCACCTACCGGGGCTGGCACCACGCTCGCAGAGAGACATAAGAGCCATAGACCAGGGCATCTCACATTGGCGATTCGGACGGATCGAATTCCAGCCATCAATGGGCGAGACCGCGCGCCCCCAACAACTTAGTCACTCAAGGGTGGGAACGGGACCGGGACATGTTTGGGAAGAGTATCTTGTGATTCGGCTTGTCTTCGGGTACATTCGATTGAGACTGTTCGGGACATCTTCGGGAGACACCATGCCCCTCACCAAGCGCCAGAGCGAAATCCTCAGCTATCTCGGTCAGCATATCACCGAGCATGGCTATGCTCCGAGTTTTGAAGAGATTGCCGAGCATTTCCGATTTCAATCCCTCGCGACCGTACACGAACACCTCAGCAACCTGGAACGGAAGGGTGTGATCCGCCGTTCCTTCAACGAGAGTCGGTCGATCGAGATCGTCCCTCCCCCGGGGATCACGGGAGCCACCGAGATCCCGCTGCTCGGGAAGGTCGCCGCCGGACTTCCGATTGAATCCCTCCTCCACGAAGAGACCATCGCCGTCCCCGACGCCATGCTCCCCCGACGGGGGCCCAACTATGCCTTGCGTGTGCAGGGAGATTCGATGATCGACGAGCATATCGCCGATGGCGACTGTGTTGTCGTGCATGGGAAGCAGGTGGCGGACAATGGCGAGATGGTCATCGCCCTGGTCAATGGGGCGGAAGCCACTGTGAAGAAGTTCTATCGGGAGCCTGGGGGGTGGATTCGCCTGCAACCGGCCAACGCCGAGATGCATCCCCTCCGATTCCAAGAGCACGAAGTGCAAATTCAGGGTGTTGTCGTCGGGGTGATTCGGCGGTATTGATCGGCCCGACAACCCTCCTCCCTCCTGGTACCGTTCCGCTTGTTTGGCCTTGGCGCGCCAACTAGATTCCCCCTTGATGGGACGGCCTCTCCACCTCGTCATCCAGTTCGACGGCACCGACTTTCTCGGGTGGCAGCGGCAGGCAACAGGTCGGACTGTCCAAGGTGAAGTTGAGCGGGTACTTGCTCGCCTCTGCGATACCCAGGTCCCACTGCACGGGGCAGGGCGAACTGACGCCGGGGTCCACGCCATCGGGATGAGCGGCTCGTGCGTCGTCCCGGACCGCTGGACCCCGCACGATTTACGGAAGGCACTGAATGCCCTCCTCCCAACAGACTGCTGGATTGCCCGAGCGGAGGAAACCGTCCCGGGGTTTCACGCACGAACATGTGCCACTCATCGTTCCTATCGATACGATCTAGGCGTGACCGAATCCGCGCACTCTCCATTCCGTCGCCCCTTCTCCTGGGCTCTGGGGCGCCCCTTGGACCGGTACTCTCTCGAGACGCTCGCAACCGATTTAGTGGGTGTTCACGATTTCCGAAGGCTCGCCGTGCATACTGCTGAACGACGCAACACACTCTGCACTATCACCCACGCCTCTTGGGCGCCGGAGCCTTCGGGCGATCACCTCAGTTTCTCGATCACCGCCAACCGATTCCTGCACCACATGGTTCGCATTCTGGTCGGGACGATGGTTGACATTGCCAGAGGTCGCCGGAATTCCGGCGATCTTGGTCGGCTGCTGACCCTGGAGACCAACCTCCGGGCGAGCCCACCTGCCCCACCCCAAGGACTTTTCTTTGTAACGGCCACGTATCCCGAGCGGTGGTTCTTGCTGGATGGTGGGGGAACGATTTCGTGAACCCTCGAACCTACCTGCTGGGTGGGCTCCTCATCGGAGTCGCCTCCTGCGCCGGCCCCTCACCCGGAACAGGGCTCGTTCGCGAAGCAATAGCCCAGAATGACATACACCCATCGGCGTCACGCGACACCGTCCGCCAACAAAACCTCGCTGGTTCCCGACGGACGGCCATCGTTGAGGCGGCTGGGCGTATTGGTCCCTCTGTGGTGTCCCTCCATATCGCCTCACGTCGGCAGGTGGCACAACGGGGACCGTGGGATTTCTTCTTTGTTCCTCGCACGTCTCGCCAGGTCGTGGAGAGCTACGGAACCGGTTTCGTCTTGCGCGCCGACGGAATCATCGTCACCAATCAGCACGTCGTCTCTGGCGCGGAGACCATCACGGTCTCCTTGCCGGACAACACGGAGGTGGAAGGAACTCTACTGGGTGAAGACCCCACGACCGACATTGCCATCGTGCGGATTTCACGTACCGATCTTCCCGTTCCCCCGTTGGGGACCAGCTCCGACCTCATGATCGGCGAATGGGTCATCGCGTTAGGGAATCCCTACACCTATCTCTTGGGAAACACCGAGCCTACCGTGACGGCTGGCGTGGTCAGCGCGACGGGGCGGAATCTTTTGCCAACGAACGACCAGCCAGGGTTGTACCTCGACATGATCCAGACCGATGCGGCCATCAATCCGGGCAATTCCGGCGGCCCGTTGGCCAACGCCCTGGGAGAGGTCGTTGGGCTTGCCTCTTCCATCTTTACCAGTGGGGGTGGCTCCATTGGGCTCGGGTTTGCTATCCCGATTGAACGGGTACGCCGGGTGGCGGATGATATCATTCGGAATGGTTGGGTTCGGCGCGTTTGGACCGGCCTGGATGTGGCCGGCGCGACGGCCATGCGCGATTGGAAGAGCCAAGGCGGAGTCACGGTTACTCGCGTTGCAACCGACGGACCGGCGGACCGGGCGGGGATGGCCGCGCGGGGCGTGCTGCTCGAGGCCAACGGTCGCACCTTGCGCAACTATCTCGACTGGGAGGCCGTCAAACTCGATCTCCACGTGGGCGATCCGATCACGCTCCGGTACCGGACTCCGGGCGGGATCCAGACGGCCCGCCTCATCACCGGTGACCTTCCATCCGTTAGCGCTGCGAAGGTGTCCGTTCTCAAGGGACTGGAGGTGGTGACGATCACCCCTGCGGTCCAAGCCGAGCGTGGGCTCCGATCCAGCACTGGGGCTTTGATCTTTCGTGTCACACTTGAGGTCGCCCAGTCGACTGGGTTATTGGAGGGCGATGTGATCATTGCCATCAACCGGACAACGGTCAGCGACGCCTCCGAGGTAGCCGCCCTCCTCGAAGACCTTCGGCGCGGCCAACCGTTCCGGATCACCTTCGAACGCAACGGACAATACACCTTCACCGACCTCCAATTCCGATGAACGACTCCGATCGCTATCAGACGCCGTTAGCCACGCGCTATGCCTCGGAGCCGATGCAGCAGCTGTGGGGACCCCGTCACCGTATCGGCCTGTGGCGTCGGACCTGGTTGGCCTTAGCCGAGTGCCAACGAGAGCTTGGTCTGCCGATTCCGGACGATGCGATCGCAGGATTACGCGCCCACCTCGACGACGCCGATCTCGACGCTGCTGCCGACTACGAGCGCCGCTTCCGGCACGATGTGATGGCGCATGTGCACGCGCTCGGTGATCAGGCGCCTCGGGCCCGGCCGTACCTCCATCTCGGGGCCACCAGTGCGTTTATCACCGACAATGCCGACCTGATGGTTATCCGCGATGCGTACGACTTGCTCCTCGGTCGACTGGTCGCAGTGCTTGAGGCGTTGCGTGGCTTTGCCACTGAGCATGCCTCACTTCCCTGTTTAGCCTACACCCACTTTCAACCGGCCCAACTCACGACCGTTGGGAAACGGGCCACCCTCTGGCTCCACGATTTTGCCTCCGACACGGCGGACCTGCTCCACCGACGCTCCTTGCTCCGAGCGCGTGGGTGCAAGGGCACCACCGGTACCCAAGCGTCCTTCCTCGAACTCTTCGCGGGAGACCACGACAAGGTACGGGCCCTCGACGACGCCGTGGCATCCCGCCTTGGTTTTGAGGGTACCATCCCGGTCACCGGACAGACCTATCCCCGCAAGATCGATGCGGGCGTCCTCGATCTCCTGAGTGGCATCGCGCAGTCCGCGGCCAAGATGGCCCATGATCTCCGGCTCCTGCAGCACGAAGGGGAGCTGCTCGAACCGTTTGAGGCGAGCCAGATAGGCTCGAGCGCGATGGCCTATAAGCGCAACCCCATGCGAGCCGAACGTGTTGGGGCCCTCGCCCGGTTCGTCATCAGTCTCCAAGCCAACGGTGCGCACACCGCCGCAGCCCAGTGGCTCGAACGGACGTTGGATGACAGCGCCAATCGCCGGATGACTCTTCCCGAGGCGTTCCTCGCGGTCGACGCGATTCTCTTGCTGGTCGAGAACATCGTTCGCGGGATGGAGGTGCAGCACGAGGTCATTGGCCGCCATGTTGCCCAGGAGATGCCGTTCATGGCCACGGAACGATGGTTGATGCAGGCAACCCGCCAGGGTGGGGATCGTCAGGAATTGCATGCGGTCATCCGCAAACACAGCATGGCGGTCGCAGAGGCGATGGCGCGAGAGGGAGGATCGAATGATCTCCTTGAGCGCCTCGCGAACGACCCGGCCTTTGCCCAGCTCTCGGTCGAAACGTTGCAGGCAGATCTCACCCCACGCCTTTACATCGGGCGGGCGGCTGAACAGGTGACGGAGTATCTGCGCGAAACACTCGACCCGCTCCTCGCCACGGCGCGGCCCCACGCGTCTGCCCTCTCCGCCGACGACGAGATACGAGTGTGACCGTCCTCAACCAAGGGCTTCTCCCGCTGCCTCTCTGGCGTCAGGGGAAGGTGCGGGAGGTGTATGAGGTCGACGACGACCACTTACTTCTGGTCGCGAGCGACCGGGTGAGTGCGTTCGATGTCATCATGCATGAGACGGTTCCTCACAAGGGGGCGGTCCTCACCCAACTCGCCGCCTTCTGGTTTACGCGCATCGCATCGCTCGGCCCCACTCATTTTCTCACCGCCAATTGGGATGACATCTGCCAACGTGTCCCGCAGTTGCTCCCCTACCGGGCAGAGGCAGCCGGCCGGTCAACCTTGGTTCGGCGTACAACCCCCATACCCTACGAATGCGTTATCCGAGGGTACCTCAGCGGATCGGCGTGGAAAGAGTATCGGGCGTCAGGGACCCTGGCCGGGGAATCGCTTCCCTTGGGATTGTGTGAGGCCGATCGGCTCGACCCCCCTCTTTTCTCCCCTGCCACCAAGGCAGAGAGCGGGCACGATATCAACATCCCCTATCGCGAGCTAGCATCTGCTATTGGAGACCAGGCGGCGGAACTTCGCCGACGAAGTTACGCCCTGTATGAGACCGCCCGGGCCCATGCCGAATCGGTTGGGTTGATCCTCGCCGACACCAAATTCGAATTTGGGATGGATGCCGGTGGACAGTTGACGCTGATCGACGAGATCCTGACGCCCGACAGCTCACGGTATTGGCCTGCCTCGACCTACCAGCCGGGACAGACCCAACCGAGCTTCGATAAACAACCACTCCGTGACTACCTTGCCGAACTTGCTGACCAAGGCCTCTGGAACAGTGCCCCCCCACCACCGCCGCTCCCGCCGGAGGTGATCTCGGCCATGGCGGAGCGTTATCTCACGGCCTACCGCCTGCTCACCGGCGAATCGCTGCCGGAAGAACGATGATCCGTATCGCACCCGAAGGCCGCCCTTTCATCCTCGGTGCCTGGGGAATTGCGATCGGACTCGTGCTGGTCTTCCCCTGGTATCTGTTTGTTCCGGGCCTACTCGTGGCGATCTGGGTCACCGCGTTCTTCCGCGATCCTGACCGCACCGGGCTTCCAAACCCGGAGCACATCCTTGCCCCAGCCGATGGCAAGGTCATCAGTATCGTTCCGCTCCACGAGCCTGACTTTCTCGACGGTCCCTCGGTCCGGATCTCCATTTTCATGAACGTGTTCAACGTACACGTCAACCGATATCCAACCGATGGAACCCTCACGTACCGACAGTACCACCCAGGGCGATTCTTCAATGCTGCGGCGGACAAGGCGAGTCACGAGAACGAACAGTCATCCGTCGGCCTGCTCACACCGAATGGCAAGATCTTGATTCGGCAGATCGCCGGGTGGGTGGCGAGACGCATCGTCACCGATCACGAGGTGGACACCACCGTGCACCAAGGCGAGCGCCTTGGTCTCATTCGATTTGGATCCCGGGTCGATCTGTTCCTTCCCCCCGAGGCGTCGGTGCGTGTCGCCCTCGGCGATCATACCGTCGCGGGGATCACCTCCATTGGGACCTGGCATGACCCAGCCACTTGATCGTCGCCAACGCACCGGACGAATGCGCCGGGTAGTCGTCGTCATCCCCAGCGCGCTCACCCTCGGCAACCTCTTCCTGGGCTTCTGGGCAATGATCTCTGCCTACCGGGGCAACTTCACGTGGGCCGGCTGGTTCATCGTCTTCGCGGGCGTACTGGACATGCTCGATGGACGCGTGGCCCGGTTGTCCGATGCGGGGAGTCGATTTGGAGCCGAACTGGATTCTCTGGTCGACCTGATTTCATTTGGCGTCGCCCCCGCCTTCATCTTGTATTTTCTGGAATTCCAGAACGCAGGCCGGTTCGGGTGGGTATTGGTCTATCTGTACGTCGTTGCCACCGCCGTCCGGCTCGCCCGTTTCAATGTCCTCTCGAGCGCTGGACCGGCCGGTGCATGGTTTACCGGGCTTCCGTCCCCGGCGGCGGGTATGACCTTAGCCGTGTATTTTCCGTTCAGTCAGACACCGTGGTACCGAGCGTCGCTTGCCTACCTCGACCTGCAACATGAAGGACTGACCGTTCTCATGCTGCTCCTTGCTGTGTTGATGGTGAGTAACGTCAAGTATCCTCGGTGGCCCCGCATCGGCCTGCGGACCTGGAGTGGGCGTTGGGGAATTGCGCTCCATCTCGCCATCCTGGGCGGGGCCATTCTCGCACCGACGCGGTTCTTGTTTCCACTTGGAGTAGGGTACATGGCTCTTGGAATCGTCCGGGCCTTGGTGCTTGGCCTCCTCGACCGCAACGAACTACCGCAAGCCTCGGAGTAAGTCATGAAGTATCGTGTCCACGTTCGCATTCTTCCCCGACCGGGGCTCTTAGACCCCCAAGGGCAGGCTGTCGAGCATGCCCTCGCCACCCTTGCGTTCGCGAATGTAGGTAACGTCCATGTGGGAAAGGCGGTGGACCTCGATGTGGTTGCGACCTCCGAAGCAGAGGCCGCTAAGCATGCCCGTGCGATGTGTGACAAGCTCCTCGCCAATCCTGTAATCGAAGACTATGCCGTCCAGGTTGAGCCCATCTCATGATGCGGGCAGCGGTCATCACCTTCCCTGGAAGCAACTGCGAACACGACACGGTCCGGGCGTTGACCCAGGCAGGAATCCATGCCGAACTGGTTTGGCATCGGGAAACGTCCCTCCAAGCCCCCGATGTGGTTCTCCTCCCGGGGGGGTTCAGTTACGGCGACTATCTCCGGTCGGGTGCGATCGCCCGGTTTAGCCCTATCATGGAAGCGGTCCGAACCCATGCGCTTGCCGGTGGGGCCGTGATCGGCATCTGCAACGGATTCCAGGTGCTCTGTGAAGCAGGTCTCCTTCCTGGCGCACTCACCAAAAATGCCGGCCTGCTGTTCACCTCCCGAACGGTGCGCGTCACCATCGAACGCTCGGATACCATTTGCACCGTTGATTTCGAGCAGGGGGCGCGTCTTTCTCTTCCCATTGCCAACGGTGAAGGTCGTTTCGTCGCCGACGAACAAACCCTCGATCAACTTGAAGCCGAGGGCCATGTGGTTCTCCGATATGCGGAGAATCCCAATGGATCGGCCCGTGGAATCGCGGGGATATGCAATCCCCAAGGTACCATCGTCGGAATGATGCCACACCCCGAACGTGCAGCCAACGCTCGCCTTAACTCCGGGGAGGGTGGGCGATTCTTTTCCTCCATTGTCACCTCGTTCCATTCGCAGATGCTTACCTCCCCCCCAAACACCTCAGGTCTGAATAGGGATTCTTATGTCGAGTGACAAGCCTAGTCGGAACGAAGACGAATACTTTGCGAAGCACAATGCGGAGTTGCTGAAACAACAGCGCGCCACCGCCTCCGCAGAGGCAGATGCCGCCGAGCGCCAATCTCACTTTATGAAGTGCCCCAAGTGTGGTCATGACCTGGGAACCGAGAAGGTCGACGATGTCCAGATCGACGTCTGCGCGGCGTGCCACGGTATCTGGCTCGACGAGGGGGAGCTCGAACAACTCACCCAACGGGGCGACCCTGGAATGGCGAAGAAGATCCTGGGCGACATTGCGGCGGCACTGCGATTGAGGAAGGCGTGACGCTGACGCCATCCCTCACAGTCCAGCCAGGCCCTCCCGAGCCGGCCATCACCGATGCCCTGGTTCGAGAACACAACCTGACCGAGGATGAATACCGACGCATCCGGTCTATTCTGGGGCGCACCCCCACCTATACCGAGCTTGGGATTTTCTCCGCGCTCTGGTCCGAGCACTGCTCGTACAAGCACTCGAAGCCCATTCTACGCACCTTCCCCACCACCGGTCGCCAGGTCATTCAAGGACCGGGAGAAAACGCAGGCGTGCTTCGGCTGCCGAATGGCTGGGCAGTCGCCTTCAAGATCGAGTCCCACAACCATCCCTCGGCCGTGGAGCCCTATCAAGGGGCTGCTACCGGTGTCGGCGGCATTCTCCGTGACGTGTTCACCATGGGTGCCCGGCCCATCGCGCTTCTCAACTCCCTCCGGCTCGGCCCACTGACCGAGCCCCGGAACCGCTACCTCTTCGGTGGTATCGTTCGGGGGGTAGGCGACTATGGCAACTGTGTCGGCGTGCCCACATTGGGCGGCGAAGTCGCCTTTGCCCCCGGCTATAGCGGCAACCCGCTCGTCAATGCCATGTGTGTCGGTATCCTGCGCGAAGAGGATCTCATCCGGGCGCGCGCGGAGGGGATCGGGAATGTGCTCTTAGCCGTGGGAGCCCGCACAGGGCGGGATGGCATCCATGGGGCAAGTTTCGCTTCGGAGGAACTCTCCGAGCAAAGCGAAGCGCGACGACCCCAGGTCCAGGTGGGCGATCCCTTTACCGGAAAACTCCTCCTCGAGGCCAGCCTGGCACTGATCCAATCGGGAGAGATCGTTGCCATCCAGGACATGGGTGCCGCGGGACTTACCAGCTCGTCGGCCGAGATGGCAGCACGGGGTGGTGTCGGCGTGCAGCTCAATACTGACAAGGTTCCCGTTCGTGAGGAGGGCATGTCGCCATACGAGATCCTGCTTTCGGAATCGCAGGAACGGATGTTGGTGGTCGCCGAACCGGAACGGATTCCGGCGATCGAAGCGATCTGTGCCCGCTGGGAGTTGTCGGCAACCGCCGTCGGGCACGTCACCGATGATGGCGACTTTCGAGTGTGTCACGATGGACAGCTCGTCGCTTCCATTCCGGGACGTGACCTCGTTGACGAGTGCCCGATCTACTACCCGGCCGCCGAGGAATCGACCCAGGCACGCAGCCGCCGGGAGGCCTCGCCACCACCGTCGGCCACAATGCCCGGAACGCAATCTGCCCTGGAGCAACTGTTGGATGTCCCCTCTTTGGCAAGCAAGAGATGGGTCTATGAGCAGTATGATTCCACTGTGCAAGCTGGCACCGTAATTGGTCCTGGCGGAGACGCTGGCGTGGTGCACGTGCCGGATACGCCGTTTGGCTTGGCGATGACCGTCGATTGTAACAGTCGATACGTCGCCCTCGACCCCTATGAAGGGGGCAAGGCCGCCGTCGCGGAAGCGGCTCGCAATATCGCGTGCACTGGGGCAACGCCGTTGGGTATCACGGATTGTCTGAACTTCGGTAACCCCGAAAAGCCAGATGTGTTCTTTCAGTTCCGTGAGGCGTGCCGGGGCATCGCCGATGCATGTCGGACATTCGACACTCCGGTGACCGGAGGCAACGTCAGCTTTTACAATGAGAACCCCGGCGGCGCGATCGACCCGACACCGGTTGTTGGGATGGTTGGATTACTGCATTCCATCGAGCACCATACTCCCAGCCGATTCATAACGCCGGGTCATCGCGTCCTCGTCCTGGGAAGCACCGACGGGCATCTGGGGGGATCAGCCTACTGGGCGCACCTCCTTGGTTTCGTCGGCGGTCCCCCCCCTCCCGTCGACCTTGAGGCCGAGCGAAAGCTGCAACAGGTTTTGATTACGGGAGCCGAGAAAGGGCTCCTGGCCTCTGCCCATGACTGTGCCGAGGGTGGCCTGGCCGTCACCCTGGCCGAGGCCTGCTTCCCGGCGACGCCGGAAGATCGGTCGTTGGGCGCGGCAGTTGATCTTTCTGATTACGCGAGGGGCCTCGACCCGACACCGCTTCTCTTTGGTGAGGACCAGGCGAGGGCAGTCGTGAGCGTTGCCCCTCAGCATGTACCGGCCTTTGGAAGGCTCGCCGCCGAGCACGGTGTCCCGCTTGTCGACGTGGGAGAAGTTACGGTGGCGGGGTCCCTCCTATCCATTCTCACGTCGAAGGAACGAACCGCGTGGGACCCCTCTCACCTTTCGTCCATCGCTGATCGGTCGATTCCCCGACGCATGACGCCCCGTGCTACCCAACCGGGTGAGGGCCAATAACGATGTGCGGAATTATCGGGGTCAGCGGACATCCTGACGCAGCTCGGCTCTGTCACATGGGCCTCTACGCGCTGCAACATCGTGGTCAAGAGAGCGCCGGCATTGTGGCCATTGACGAGGACGGGCACCCCCGCGCCCATCGGGGCATGGGCCTGGTCGGAGATGCCATCCCGGAATCGGTGCTCGGGTCTCTCGGGGGAAACGTTGCCATCGGGCATACGCGCTACTCCACAATGGGTAGTACGGTCCTCGCCAATGCACAGCCGCACCTAGTCAACTATCACGGTGGCGCCCTCAGCCTCGCCCATAACGGCAACCTGACCAATGCAGGTGGGATTCGGGCCGAGCTGGTCAACAAGGGCTCCATCTTTAACAGTTCCTCTGATAGTGAAGTGATGGTCCACCTCATCGCTCGGAGCGAGGCTCCCGACCCCGAACTCCAGATCCGTGTAGCCCTGGAACGCATCGAAGGGGCGTACAGTCTTCTCCTTTCCGTCGGCCGAACCCTCTTCGCCGTTGTCGACGCCAGGGGCTTTCGCCCCCTCTTCTTGGGCCGCCTTGGCGACAGTGCCGTTGTGGCGAGTGAGACGTGCGCCTTTGACCTGATCGGGGCCACCCTCGTTCGCGAGCTTCAGCCTGGAGAGTTCCTCCGCATCGACGACGGGAAGGTCGAAACCCTCACACCACTCCGAACCAAACCGATGAGCCGGTGTGTGTTCGAATTGATCTACTTTGCCCGACCGGACAGCACCATCTTCGGACAATCTGTGGATCATGTCCGCAGAGCGTTGGGGCGACAGTTAGCTCGAGAACAGCCAGTGCATAACGGCGAAGTTGTCTTCAGCGTACCCGATAGTGCAAACGCCATGGCGCTTGGGTATGCCGAAACGAGTGGCATCAAGCTCGAGCACGGGCTGATTCGGAACCATTATGTCGGACGTACGTTCATTCATCCGTCCCAGAGCCTCCGCGTGGCGAAAGTACGGATCAAGTTCAACCCCGTCCGGGGAGTCATCGAGAATCGGTCGGTGGTGGTGGTCGACGATAGTCTGGTCCGCGGGACGACGAGCAAGGGCCTGGTCCAGATGATTCGAGCAGCCGGAGCACGGGAAGTACACCTGCGCTTGGGCTCACCTCCGATTACGGGACCGTGCCATTACGGGATTGATACTCCGGACCGCCATGAGTTGATCGCGTCCGACCACAGCACCGAGGAGATCGCCCAGTTCCTTGGCGTAGACTCCCTCGGATATCTTTCGCTGGACGGCATGCATAATGCGGTTGGTCGACGGGAGCAGCATTGCGATGCCTGTTTCTCGGGTGTCTACCCGGTTCCAGTGGACGAGAATATGGTATTGGCGCGACACCAGCACCCCGTCTCGACGAGGCAGGAATGAGCGATCCCTACTCCCACCCATTGGTGTACTTCTTCGGACAGGGCCGCGCGGAGGGGTCCGCGGCGATGAAGGACATCCTGGGAGGAAAGGGAGCCGGGTTGGCGGAGATGACGAACCTGGGCATTCCGGTTCCTCCGGGGTTCACGATCGCCTCATCTCTCTGCCCGGCCTACCTCGAGTATCAGCAGTTCCCTTCCCGCCTCACCCCGCAAGTCGAGACCAGCCTCCAACGCCTGGAAGCAGCAACGCGTCGTCAATTCGGTGGAGCCGAGTCCCCCCTCCTCGTGGCCGTCCGGTCGGGGGCGGCTGTTTCGATGCCGGGCATGATGGAGACTATCCTCAACCTGGGTCTCAACGATCAAACCGTAGAGGGCCTCGGTCGCCAGAGTGGGAATCCGCGATTCGCTTACGACTCCTACCGGCGG
>JAJCZW010000257.1 GCA_029262155.1 Gemmatimonadota bacterium | reverse complement strand
TAGCGGCCTTTCGGGATTCCGAACAGTATTCCCCGCACACGCGGGGATGAACCGTTCACGCTGGTCGTGTCCACCAGGGTGGAGACGTATTCCCCGCACACGCGGGGATGAACCGTCACGAAGAGTGACAACCCGTCTGGTCTGTGTGTATTCCCCGCACACGCGGGGATGAACCGAAATGACGTACTACTATCATGCGGGTTCGCAGGTATTCCCCGCACACGCGGGGATGAACCGTCTCGTTCCCGTTCCTCGGCACCAAGCGCACAGTATTCCCCGCACACGCGGGGATGAACCGAACACACCGCAGGCAGCGGGTAGCGCGCTCACGTATTCCCCGCACACGCGGGGATGAACCGACGGTGCCGACAAGATCTCCGTGATGGGTGTCGTATTCCCCGCACACGCGGGGATGAACCGCAACGGACGCGGGATTGGCCCGCTGCCATATCGTATTCCCCGCACACGCGGGGATGAACCGTTGCGGTTTGTGCTGACCGGGCCACTTGGAGCGTATTCCCCGCACACGCGGGGATGAACCGGCGGCTGACATGACCCTCGATTGGAAGGGGATGTATTCCCCGCACACGCGGGGATGAACCGTCGCCGAGGCTGTGATCCGCGACGTGGCGAGCGTATTCCCCGCACACGCGGGGATGAACCGGATTACAGCATCGGCGCCTGCTTACTGGTCCAGTATTCCCCGCACACGCGGGGATGAACCGCCCACGTTTACTCTGCCCTAGGGAGGAAACCGTATTCCCCGCACACGCGGGGATGAACCGTTCCAGGATCTCGGCCACGCGAGGGAGGTTGTGTATTCCCCGCACACGCGGGGATGAACCGGGGTCACCGTCGGTTGAGTTGCTCGTGCCTCTGTATTCCCCGCACACGCGGGGATGAACCGCCGAGAGGAAATTCCGACGGAACGCTAAACCTGTATTCCCCGCACACGCGGGGATGAACCGACTTCAATCGATCCCCCGCCATCCACCCGTATGTATTCCCCGCACACGCGGGGATGAACCGCCGCCTTTGTTCCATACCCACACCTCGATATGGTATTCCCCGCACACGCGGGGATGAACCGTCATGGTCGGTGGCAAGGTCTCTCCTGATTCAGTATTCCCCGCACACGCGGGGATGAACCGGCAGGGCACCATCTCGCGTACGGATACGAAGGGTATTCCCCGCACACGCGGGGATGAACCGAACCCGGTAAAGTTGTTACCCGGAGGGTAAATGTATTCCCCGCACACGCGGGGACGCCTCACCGGTCCGGTATGCACCGGTGCTGGTTCGGGGAGTCTGCGTCGTCGGCTTGGCCTCCTCGCAGTTTCGGGTCGTTGGGGCGTTGTCGATAGGAGGGCCGGCCGATAGATCGTCGTTGATGGTGCGTCGCCCTTACCGTTGGGTTGTCTACAGCCGAGTTGTCTACAGCCGAATCAACCCCTCGTAGGTTTCCGGACGTCTATCCCGGTAGAACTGCCAGATGTTCCGTACCTCTCGTATCAGCCCCAGGTCGAGATCGGCGACGACCAGTTCGTCCTTATCCCGACCCGCTTCTGCCACGATCTGCCCCCGCGGGTCACAGAAATAACTCTGTCCATAAAACTCCCCGATGTTCCACGGTGCCTCGACACCGACCCGGTTGATCGCCCCGACAAAGTAAGCGTTGGCCACCGCGTGGGCCGGCTGCTCCAGCTTCCAGAGGTACTCCGAGAGTCCCGCCACCGTTGCCGATGGGTTGAAGACGATCTCAGCGCCTGCGAGGCCCAGCGCGCGCGCGCCCTCGGGGAAGTGCCGGTCATAGCAGATGTAGACACCGATATCGGCGTAGCGGGTCTTGAAGATGGGATAGCCGAGGTTGCCTGGCCGGAAGTAGAACTTTTCCCAGAACCCTGGCGCACAGTGGGGAATATGGTTCTTCCGATACTTGCCGAGGTATTCGCCATCGGCATCGATGACCGCGGCGGTATTGTAGTAGATGCCGGGCCCATCCTCCTCATAGAGCGGGACGACGATCACCATCTCCAATCTGCGGGCGACCTCCTGGAGCAGCACGGTGGTTGGGCCATCAGGGATCCGTTCCACCGCTTCGTACCACCGTGGTGTCTGTTCCGCGCAGAAGTAGGGACCCGTAAAGATCTCCTGCATGCACAGGATCTGGACGCCTCGTTTTCCCGCTTCTTCGATGAGTGGGAGATGTTTGGCGAGGTTTGCCTCACGGATCGTGGCGATCGGTTCGTCTGTCCCACAGGCGTGGGTCGCTTGGATCAAGCCACATCGTACGGTTCGCTGCATTCCACGTCTCCGGACTTGGGTTAGGCGCGGTCGGCTTCCGGCGTGCCACGCATAAAGAGGAGATAGAGCGCAAAGCTCAAGGTAAAGGTGACAAACCAGGCATAGGTATAGAGGTGATCGAGAAGACTGGGGTCGGCAACAATCCCACCTGGTGTCATCGCTGCCCGGTGAAATCCGGGTACGACGGGCAGGATCGCCAGGACTAACGCGGTGATCGCTCTGGGGTTGAACCCACGCCGGTAGGTGTACCGTCCCTCTAACCGAAAGAGGTCGGCCACGTTGAGACGGCGACGTCGGAGCACCCAGTAGTCTGCTATCAATATCCCGCCCAACGCTCCCATGAGACTCGAATAGCCCAGTAACCAGGTGAAGATATAGGCCGCGGCATCGGCGTAGAGTCGCCAAGGCATCATGAGGACCCCGATGACCGCGGTGATCAACCCGCCGGTGACGTAGCTAATACGGCGGGGGTTGAGGTTGGAGAAGTCGTTCGAAGGGGACACGACGTTCGCCGCCATGTTCGTCGTCAGCTGAGCCGCGAGCACGACGAGCGCCGAGAGGATAATGGTTCCGGCATTCCCGATTCGTCCGATCAGCACGACGGGGTCCCAGATCGGTTCGCCGTAGATGACGATGGTGGCGCTCGTGACGGCCACCCCGATAAAAGCGAAGGCCGTCATCGTGGTCGGAAGTCCCAAGGCTTGCCCCAGCATCTGGGACCGTTGGCTTTTCGCGTAGCGTGTAAAATCGGGGATATTGAGACTTAGCGTCGCCCAGTACCCTACGTTGGCGGTGAGTGCCGCGGGGAAGAGGACCCAGAAGGGTGTCTGATGGGTTTGGAGGCGACTCGATTCGGACAGGATATGACGCAGGCCGCCGCCCCGTGATGCCGCCCACGAGAGGAGGAGTGCTCCGCCCGCCAGCAGGAGCGGTGCGCCCCAGCTTTCCAGGGCTTTGATTCCCTCGGTGCCTCGAAGGATGATGGCCACTTGTACCAACCAAAAGGCGATAAAACTGATTGCGGTCCCCCCGGGCACGTCGGCCCAGCCGGACCAAGCCGCACTCAGCAGCGCGTTGAGGGCGAGCGCCCCGATCCAGGTTTGAATACCGAACCACCCGCACGCGACAATCGCACGTAAGAGTGCAGGGATGTTGGCACCGCGTACTCCGAAACTCGCACGACAGAGGACGGGAAAGGATACCCCGTACTGGGTACCTGCGTGGGCGTTGAGGATCATCGGGAGGAGGACGATGACGTTGCCGAGGAGAATCGTCAGCATCGCCTGCCACCAGGTCATGCCGGCCTGGATGAGGCCGGAGGCGAGGGTGTAGGTCGTGATCACCACGCTCATCCCTATCCAGAGCGCCGCGATATTGTAGGTGGACCACGTCCGTTGGGCTGGAGTGGTCGGCGCCAGGTCGCGGTTCCAGAGGGGCGACGTTGTAAGGTCTTCGGTCTCCGGGTTGGTTGGCCTTCGTGTTCCGGTCAGGCGGCTGCTCCCGCGATGTCCTTCGTTGTCGGCTCAGCAGGTTGCCCCGCCGTGATACGGGGAAGCCATTGCCCCCGCCCCTCACGCCCGACCACCCGATATTCATCGACGATGACTTCGCCCCGCGACAGGGTGGTCCGGGAGAAGCCGGCGAGTTCCCACCCCTCATAGGGAGACCAATCGGCGTTGGTTTCCATCGTGGCCGGGTCGACCCGGTGCGTCTTGGTGGGGTGAATAATGGCGAGATCGGCGTCGGCGCCGACGGTGATCCCTCCTTTCCGTGGAGCCAGTCCCATGATCCGGGCCGGATTGGTCGAAAGTTTGGTACACATCTCTTCGAGGGTCAGATGTCCACCGAGGACCCCCCGGGTGTAGGTGAGCGGCAGCAGGGTCTCGAGTCCTGGCATCCCCATCGGGATCTTGGTCCAGTCTCCCTCCCACATCGCTTTTTGTACGCGGGTAAAGGTGCAGGTGTCGGTCGAGATCACCGAAACCTCGCCGTGCCGGAGGCCGTCCCAGAGCCGAGCCATGTCCTTGGGCTTCTTCAACTGGGGACAGCAGGCGAAGAGATGTCCGTCCTCCCGTTCGAACACAGAATCATCGAGGACCAGGTATTGGACACATGTTTCCGCGAGTACGGGAACACCCCGATGCTGGGCGCTCCGGATGATGTCCGCTCCCTCCCCGGTGGACATGTGGACGATATAGAGCGGTCCTCCCGTTGCTTCACACCAGCAGACGGCCCGTTGGATGGCTTCGGCTTCGACAAAGTTGGGACGGGTCATCGGATGCAGTCGAGCCCCGTAGCGCTGCATCAGTTCCGGGGTATGGTGGCGCGCGATCAGTTCGTCCAACACGCGAGACGACTCGGCGTGGACGAGGAGCATCGCTCCGTACTCCCGCATCTTTTCCAGGGTGCCGAAAAGAGCCCGATCGTCGGACTGCCAACCCTCGGAGGCATAGATCATGAATTCTTTGAAAGTAGGAAACCCACGATCGACCATCGCCTTGATCTGATCGCGGTGATCATCCCAGCGGGTCACACAAATATGAAAGGTGTAGTCGATCAGGGCTTCGCCATCGGCTTTGGCCAACCAATTGTCCGCTGCTTCGCTCAACGATTCACCGGCGTACGGTATCGCGAAGTCGATGATAGTGGTGACGCCGCCACGGGCTCCGGCCCTCGTCCCGGTACGATAATCATCGGACGAGACGGTGCCGCAGAACGGTAGGGCGAGGTGGACGTGGACGTCGAGTACGCCGGGGATGACGTAATGGTCGGTGGCATCGATGACGTCGGCTCCCTCACAGTCCAGATCCGCACCGAGTGCGGCGATCTTTTCGCCCCTGATGCCGACGTCGCCGGTGAAGGACCCACCCGGGGTGACGACTCGTCCGTGGCGGATCACGCGATCGAATGACATGACTGCTCTCCTACCAGAAGGTGGATTGTCGTCACCACGTTATCGCGCCACAGCGGTGAGCGCCTGATCGAGGACATCGAGCGCGAAGTTGGCGTCCTCCTGAGTGATACACATCGGCGGTTTGATTCGGAGGACGTTGCCATCGATGCCGCCCTTCCCAACCAGCACACCCATTTCGCGACAGGCCTCAAGCACGGCAGTGGTTTCGGCCTTGGCCGGTGTCTTGGCCGCCCGATCTGTCACCAGTTCCGCGCCGAGGAGGAGTCCACTGCCCCGCACATCGCCGATGAGTCGATGGCGTTGTGCCAGGGTTTCAAGCCCGCGCCTCAGGTGGTTGCCGACCACCCGGGCATTCTCTTGGAGACCATCCTCCTCGATCACATCGAGTACCGCCAATCCGGCCGCCATACAGACCGGGTTCCCGCCGTAGGTGTTGAAGTGAATTCGCTGGGTGAGCGCTTCCGCGATCTCCCGACGGGTGGTGACGGCGGCAAGGGGAACGCCGTTCCCGATCCCCTTGGCCATGGTTACGATGTCGGGGACGGCGCCGGAGTGCTCAAAGCCCCAGTAGTGATCGCCGGTACGCCCAAATCCCGTCTGGACTTCGTCGGCGATGCAAAGGCCGCCGTGGTCGCGGGCGATGTGGTAGGCTTCCGGCAGGTAGTTGTGGGCTCCGGCCGTGGCTCCACCGACTCCTTGAATCGGTTCCGCAATGAAGGCGGCAATCTTCCCGGGGGTTGAGAACCGAATGGTTTGGCGGATCTCTTCGGCGCTTTGCGTGGCGATCTCTTCCGGGGACCCCCGGAAGGGGCTCCGATAGGGATCGGGGGAGACCACATGATGCACGCCAACGACACCGGGGATGGGGAATTTCCAGGTGTGGTGTGAGGTCAACCCCATCGCGCTAGGGCTGCCGCCATGATAGGCGTTCCGGACTGCGATGACGTCAGTGTGACCAGTGTAGAGTCGGGCCATGTTGATCGCGAGATCGTTGGCTTCACTGCCGCTGTTCACGAAGTACGTTACGTCGAGTCCGTCGGGCAACTTGGCGGCCAAGCGTTCGGCCAACATCGGCATGTTGGGATGGAGATAGATGGTGGTGGCATGTTGGAGCCGGCCGATCTGCTCTGCAACCCGAGCCACCACCTTGGGGTGGCAATGACCGCAGGAAACGGTCACGATGCCGGCAAAGAGGTCGAGATACCGCCGGCCCGTCTCGTCGAAGAGCCATTGCATGTGACCTTCGACGATCAGCATGGGCTCACGATAGAGGGTGAAGACCGCGGGGTTCACGAACTGCTGGCGGAGGGCGAACACGGCGTCACGGGCTGGACCGTGATAGGGCGCCGGCGTGTGGTCACAGGGGGGCATGGGCACGGTGCTGGTGTTCGCCGTCTTAGGTGGAGTGGTGTCTAACGTCATGAGGTCACCTCGACATCGTCGGGAGGGGCATAGCCTTCCACCGGCTCGTAACCTCCCTGGTATTCACTGGAGTCAGGGCGTCTAATCTCCGATTGGGCGACGACACGATTGCGGCGGATGCCGCGGAAGGACTCTAACGACTTCCATCCGTCAGACTGGTGTTGTTCGAGGAACGCGTCGAAGTCGTGGAGCAGTCGTTTGATCAGATTCGGGCCAACCGCTTGATCGAGCATGGCGGCGGTACAGACCTGCACTGTGCCACAACCCAGCAGGAAATAGGAGAGTGCCTGGGCAAAGGTTGAGATGCCGCCGATCCCGGAAAAGGCTTTGTCGGGGAAGGCGTGGCACATGCGGGCCATATTCGCGAGTGAGATGGGGAGAATGGCTGGCCCACCCAGTCCTCCGGTGGAGACAAAACCGTCGACGTGAATCTCGAATTCCAGAGTGTCTGGGTCGATGATGGGGAGGGAAGGGAAGGTATTCGAGGAGACGACCGCGTCGGCTCCGCCTCGGAAACAGGCCCCCGCTTCGACCACCATGTCCTGGGTTGCCGGAGTGAGCTTGGTCCACACGGGAATGGTGACCGCTTCCTTCACCGATTCGGTGACGACGGAGCAGAGTTCTTCGTCCTTCCCAATGTTGGACCCCATGTCTTTCCGGTCCATGTGGGGGCATGAGAAATTGAGTTCGAGGCCGTCGGCGCCATTGGCCTGGCAGGACCTCGCCAGTGTTTGCCAGTTTTTCAGTTCCTTGTCCGAGCCCGACCCTGCCATGATGGAGGCGATAAGGACTCGATCGGGGTAAGCACTTTTGATGCGCCGGAGCCGTGGCTCCCACCAGTCGAGCGGTTTGTCGGAGATCAGCTCCCAGTTCCATGAGGAGTGGAGCGCTGCACCAGGTCGTTTCTTCATGGAGATGAGGGCGTCATCGACACCGGTGCGAAAGAACTTCGCCTTGGCCCCGACCACGTTAACCACAGGATGCAGACCGATCGTCTTAGTGACGACACCACCCCAGCCGGCGTCAAAAGCGCGGAGGATGTTGCTCTCCGATTCCGTCGGTGGCGCTGACGAGAGTAGGAATGGATTGGGAAATCGGATCCCCGTAAACATCACGGAACGATCAACCGCCATACATCCTCCTCAAGGCTCTGGTCGGGCGGGCCGCCGGACGGCTCACGACATCCAGTTCACACCTGCTTCCCGGTTCCACTTTGTGGTCATCTTTTTCGATTGGGTCCAGAACTCGATCGACCCTCGACCGGTGATATCCCCGACACCAAATTTCGATTCGTTCCACCCCCCGAAGGAGAACGGTTCTCGTGGAACCGGAACCCCGACATTCACTCCGACCATACCCGCACGCGCTCGCTCCATGACTTGGCGGGCGGTGCCACCACTTTCGGTGAAGACCGAGGCGGCATTGCCATACGGAGACGCATTCTCGACCGCAATCGCCTCATCCACATTCGAGGCTCGGACGATGGCCAAGACGGGGCCAAACACCTCTTCCTGCGCGATCCGCATATCGGGCGTCACGTGGTCAATAATGGTGGGCCCGAGGTAGAACCCGTTTTCGTGGCCTGGAACGGTCATACCACGCCCATCGACGAGAATCTTCGCTCCCGCAGCCTCCGCCTCGGCGATATAGCCGAGTATCCGCTCCTTCGCCGCCGCCGAAATGACCGGGCCGATGTCGCGTCCGGGAACCATGGCTTTAGCCTGCGCTACCATCCGTTCAATAATGTGATCGGTCTTCGCCACCGCGACCATGACGGAAGCTGCCATACACCGCTGGCCAGCACACCCGGACATCGAGGCCACGATGTTGCTGGAGGCCATCTCGAGGTCGGCGTCCGGCATCACAATCAAGTGATTCTTCGCCCCACCGAGGGCGAGGACACGCTTGAGATTGGTTGTGCCGCGTCGGTACACGATCTTGCCGACCTTGGTCGATCCCACGAACGAGATTCCGGCGATCCCCGGATGATCGCAAATGGCCTCAACCACCTCCTTGCCACCATGGACCACCTGAAACACACCGTTCGGGAGGCCAGCCTCGGTGAGCAGCTCGGCGATTCTGCCCGCGCTCAGCGGGACGAGTTCGGATGGCTTCAGGATCATACAGTTTCCCAACGCGATGGCGTTGGGCAACGACCAGTTCGGGACCATGTTGGGGAAATTGAATGGCGTGATCGCAGCCACCACCCCGATGGGGAAGCGCTCGACTCGACACTCCACCCCCCGACTCACTTCGAGCACCTCTCCGGCTGTGATCTGGGGAAGGGAGCAGGCGAACTCGGTGAGCTCGACCGATTTGAGCACCTCCGCCCTGGCCTCACTCTCAATCTTTCCATTCTCTTCGGTCACCAAGGTCGTCAACTCGTCGAGATGTCGCTCTAGCAGTGTTTTGTAGCGATAAAACACCTGTACTCGTTCTTTGATCGGGGTGGAGGCCCAACCAGGAGACGCGTCCTGCGCGACGTCAACCGCCCGGGCGACCTCGGTCATGGTCGATAGTGGAACACGAGAGATGGGAGTCCCGTTACTCGGGTCCCAGACCTCGATGGATGGGAGGGTGTCGGCTTTAAATGTCCCACCCAAGAAATTACGGACTGCGGGGTACTTCATCGTTCCCCCCCCGAAGGAGAAGCTGGTGGTTGACTTGAATTGTAGGCTGCACGGTAGCGGCCCGCAAATCTCTCGACCCGGCGAAAAGGCTCCTCTTGGATTACGTGGAACGGTTACTGCAGCCTGTTCGGAAGTGCTGTATTGGCTGTAAGGCTATCTTCTCGGATCGGAGTGTGTTATGGCGTTCTCTCGAAAGACCAGTGATCGGGTGGTTCGTTTTGTTACGGTCGTTCTGCCATTGATCCTCGCCGCATGCAACTCGACGACAGACCCGTTGGGCTCGTTTGAGCCTGAGATCACGAGTGCCCCGGACAACTTCCAACTCCAAGCGACTGGGGTGACCGGTGTGTCCGCTACCATTTCCTATCCCTGGCAAAACGGAGGGTCGTCGGCTACGGTGGACCATTCGACAGTGACCTCGGGTGGAACGGCCGAGATCACTATTCGGGATGCGAATCAGGGTGTGGTGTATCAGCGGGCCCTCGTCCCGAGTCTCAACGAGGTTACTGGAATTGGTATCGCTGGTGGCTGGACGATTGAGTTACACCTCAGCGACTTCCGCGGGACCCTCAACTTCAGGGTGCAACGACTGTAGTGTGATCACCCCTCCTCGGGAATGACCATCCACAAGGCCAGATACACCAGGAGCCCAGGAAAACCGACCGATAGAATCGATCCCACGACGTAGAGAACACGAACAAGCGTGGGATCAAGGTCGAAGTATTGCGCCAACCCGCCCGCGACTCCCGCCACCATTCGATCACTGGTCGATCGACGGAGAGGTGCCCTGAGGTCTGACATCGTAGGCTCTCCACAATTGAATGGATTGCTTTTGGGGGTGCTATTCGCACTTGAGAATGTAACCTGAATCTGGGATCCCGCATGCGAGAGAATGATGGAAGCGATCCTCCCGTACCCCGTATGGACCTTCACCTTCTTGGAGTCAGTTTGGCCTTCGCGGTTGCCCCGGTATCATTCACTCCATCCATGATTCATCCTCCGTAGCCCCCAGGGGGGACCGTGGGCGGTATCGATCTCGGCATAATGATGATCTACCTCGCCATCGTCCTTGGCGTAGGTGTGTGGTTCGCTCCACGAGCCTCCGATACCGATGGGTACTTTCTCGGTGCATCCCGAGTTCCTTGGTGGGCGGTCATGTTGTCGATTGTTGCTACGGAGA
Organism: Gemmatimonadota bacterium; assembly: GCA_029262155.1. GTDB lineage: Bacteria > Gemmatimonadota > Gemmatimonadetes > Gemmatimonadales > GWC2-71-9 > OFTM291. The sequence goes on along the minus strand of JAJCZW010000257.1, from coordinate 7,119 downwards.
CCTCGGCCCTCACGGTGATCTCCGTCCCGGGGCTTGCTGCCCGCGGTGACCTCACCTTTCTCCAGCTTGCCTTGGGATACCTGGTCGGGCGCCTGGTGGTCGCCCAATGGCTTCTTCCAGGGTACTTCAGGGGTGCGCAACACACCGCCTACGAGCGTCTGGAGGCTCGATTCGGGGTGTCCACCAGACGAGTTGCGTCGCTGATCTTCATGACCATTCGAGCCTTGGGAGACAGTGTCCGTCTCTTTGCTACCGCCATTCCCGTGGCATTGGTAACAGGGTGGTCTCCAGCAATCAGTATCGTCGTGGTGGCGGTGGCCACCCTCATCTACACCTGGGCCGGCGGCATTCGGGCAGTGATTTGGATTGATGTACTCCAACTGTTGATCTACACGATCGGGGGAGTCGTCACGATACTCGTTCTTGCCTCACTGACTGGTGGAGTCGGTGAGGGGCTCGCGACCGCGGGTGCTGCCGGCAAGCTGAGGGTCATCGATTGGCGTTTGTCGGCTGTGGTGCCATACACATTCTGGGGTGGTTTGGTCGGTGGAGCGATGCTGTCCGCAGCTTCGCATGGGACCGATCACCTGATCGTTCAACGGGTACTCGCCACCGGGGGACTCGCTCCCGCTCGGAAGGCAATGATCGGATCCGGAGTGCTCGTCGTCTTGCAGTTTGGACTCTTCCTGTTGGTGGGAACGATGCTGTGGGCTGCCGGGCTGGACACCGGAGAAGGCTCGTCAGATCTGATCTATCCGCGGTTCATGCTCACCGGTCTTCCCATCGGATTGAGTGGGTTAGTGACGGCTGGGGTGCTCGCGGCCGCGATGAGCACGGTGAGTTCTTCGCTGAACGCACTCGCGTCGGCGACAACGCATGATTTCTATGCCTCGCTTCACACGAGAGGGAGCTCCACTGAACATGGGCTCCTCCGCTTCGGACGGTGGGCAACCGTTGGCTGGGCGGTGCTCTTGGCCTTACTTGCGCTGTCGTTTACCTCGGAGGAGCCAGTGGTGGAGTTGGCCCTTTCGATCGCGTCGATTACGTATGGCAGCCTGCTCGGGACCTATGTGTTGGCTGGCCTTCGGAAGGCAGGCCCGATGCGTGGCGCCCCCGGTTCATTCCTGGTGCAGCAACCCGACGTGTTGGTGGCGATTGTTGTGGGCGTGGTCACCATGACCTGGGTGTTTCTGACGACACGAGAGCCGGTTGCGTCTCTCGCCTGGCCCTGGTACGTGCCGCTGGGGACAGCGGTCACTGTGGGGACTGGGCTGGTGGTGGGAGCTGTTCGACGATTAGCGATCGACCAGCGGGTCTGAAGGTTGACTGTGAATCACATCGCGTAGGAGCCACCACGCTACTACCCCGGCACCCGTGAGAACGACGAGTGGGAGTAGCATCGTGTTCAGGATGGGATAGAGCCCACCATAGGTGAATCTGAGAGTGTTGATCCACGGAAGCTGGGGGCCCTCAGTCAGTACTCGGTGCCACGATTCAGGGACTGGTTCCCGCACCATGCTGATGACCCATGAGTTGCCCAGCGCGATGATCGAAATGACCCAGAACCACAGGCGTGGCAGTCGGATGAGATGGTCAGTGAGGGCAAGAAAAAGGAGTGGGACAACTGGGATCATATAGCGGAACCCGGAATTGAACTGGATTCGGGAGTATTGATTGGCCGCGCAGAAGGTGAGGAGTGCCAAGAAGAAGAGGATGGTGAATAGGCGCTCTCGGGTTGGGAAGATGAGATCACCAGCTTGTCGGGCGAATGTCGGAATGAGGCCCAGGAGCAGGATGGGCCCATAGAGGAACATGCCATAGCCTGGGTGGTAGAGGTTGAGACCAAAGAGGTCGAGTGACGGCCAGGAGAATCCTCGAAATCCCTGCTCGGAGTAGCGTACGTCCGGCATCCAGAACTGGCCCGGTAAGAATGGGTTTCCAAACATCGTCCACTGGGTGTACAGCAGGAAGAGAACGGGCGGAATACTGCCAAGGATGTACGGGATCGACTCTCGGATTGCCGCTTTCCAGCCCAAGGTACCGAGTCTCCCCAAGAGGAGATACCCGTACAAGGCGAGCAATGGGACGACCCCACTGTAGTCCAGCGCGAGACCAAATCCGGCGAGGACACCGGCCCAGGTGCGTCGCCTGAGGGATACGGTGTGGGCCTCTCCCGGTCGAGGCCAGAGCAGATGAAACGCAAACAAGGTGGTATACATCATCATCATGTTGTGATTGAGAACACCGGTGCGAAAAAAGACTGGTGTCGCAAATCCAAACAGGAGGGCCAAGCCAACGGAGGTGCGCTTTGGGACCCCGCGGTCGACGAGCATCCCAAAAAGAAATACGACCGCGAAGGCCGAGAGTGGCGCCATGAGGAAGAGGGCGATGATCGCAGTCGAAGCCCCGAACCGTAGGGTCAACCCCGCCTGCGTGGCTTTTTCAAAGAAAAGCTGACTATTCGGATGATCGGTGTTCCGATTCTGGATGTCGGGTACGCCTCGGCTGGCGAGCCGTTTCTTCTCGTAGCGATCCAGGGTTGTGAGCAACGGGCGAAAGACGAGCAACGGAATGGCGGTGATGTAGGAGGCCGCAACATTGTTGCCAATGTAGGCATGCCCGTTGGTATGTCGGAAGATGTCAGGGTCAAAGCCAAGGTAGTCATCGACTCGCAGTGAACCGTGTTCTATCAAACTGAACGCCGGATAGAACTCACGCACGACGTTTGTGCCAGCGTGCACCGCGAAGAGGATCCACGAAGCGAGGAAGAGCCGTACCCGGAGTGAGTATCGGTTGCGCATGATTAGAACAGGTGACGTGTTCGGTCTTGAAAGGAGATGAATGAGCGGCCCCATTTCGTCCTGAAGGCGGTTTGCCTCCAGGCGCACACATCTATGGGTTCGAGCACGATCACACCCTTCTTTCTTGCGCGTGAATGAGGTTTCACGTTGTCAGTTGCGCTGGTTCGGCCAGTTGGCCTACCCCCGAATCGGATCTATCTCGGCAAGCCCGTTGACCGTACCAGCGATCCAGGAACCAGATCCCCTCCGGTGCAAGGGGTATGCCCGGGCAAACGATGTCGGACATCGTCGGGTACCAAGATATCGAATAGTGGGGCGGAGGTTGACAATTTGGTTGGGTAACTTACTTTATAGCAAATGACTGTCGCGAACCGATCTCCCAAGCGGGAAAACCTCCTTCAGGCCGCCCGATCTCTCCTCCATCGCCAGGGGCTTAGAGCGACCACCTTGGCCGACGTCGCTGTGGAGTCTGGTGTCCCGCTTGGCAACATGTACTACTACTTCAAAACCAAGGAATCGCTTGCGGCGGCTGTCATCGAGAGCCGGCTCGGGGAGATGGAGGAGAGCCTTACGGCTGCCGGGCAAAGCTCGGATCCGCGGGCAAGGCTTGAGAACTATCTCCAAGCGATGCTGCCGCTGGCAGACCAACTTGCCCGCTACGGATGCCCCTATGGCTGCCTGGCCCAGGAGTTGGTGCGGATGGGTGGGGCGATCGGCCGTAAGGGTGCATCCCTCCTCGAAAAACAGCGAGACTGGCTCACGGCGCAGTTTGCCGCTATGGGGGCTGGTCGTCGGCAGGCGGGGGAGCTTGGTCTTGAACTCCAGGCGTCGATGCACGGGGCGATTGTCTTGGGTCTCGGACTCGGTGATCCAGAGGTGATTCGGGTTCGTCTGAAGGCATTGATGACGTGGATCGATGGGCTGGATGTGAGGGAGGTGGGACTGGCGAGATAATCGAGAATGCCACGCACCGGCCTTGCAGCTAGTAGGTTTCGAGTAGGTTAGTTACCCAACTTATTACGTACGAGGACCAAATGAGTTTCCCAACGCATACCCTAGATTCTGCCCCTGCAGGGGCCCGCAGCACATTGGCTGAAGTCGAAAAAGCCTACGGAATGATTCCCAACCTCCACCGTGTCCTGGCCGAATCGCCTGGGGCCCTCAAAGGATATTTTGGGCTGTCGAAGGCCCTCCAAGAAACCGGCCTCACGCCCGCCGAGCAGCAGGTCGTGTTGATCGCCGTAAGTGTGGAGAATGGGTGTAGCTACTGTGTGGCCGCGCACTCCACGGTCGCCAAGGGCGGAGGCCTATTCGACGAGCCGACCCTCGGTGCCCTCAGGTCAGGGAACCCGCTCCCCGATGCCAAGCTCGAAGCCCTCAGAAGCTTCACCTTGGCGGTCGTCAGGGAACGCGCATGGGTTGGCTCCGAGGTAGTCGACGCGTTCTTGTCGGCCGGGTTTGAGCGAACTCATCTGCTCGGTGTGCTCACGGGCATCGCACTTAAGACCTTGAGCAACTATACCAACCACATTGTGGATACTCCGCTGGACGACGCTTTTGCTGGGGCGCGGTGGAAAAAGGTCTGAGGATGCTGTCTGGTAGGAACAACTCACGACCACTTCCCCCGTCACCGCCCTGGTGATGGGGGGGGATCTTCGGACTCGGTTGAAAAGTTCATCATAAGGGCCGCGTGCGCGAGTCCGTCGTCAGATTGTATTCCGAGGGCTCGCCGGATGTTCCGACGATGGAAGTAGACCGTGTGGACGCTCATCTCCAACCGAACCGCGAGCTCTTCGGTGGTCAGGCCTTCGGCGATTCCACGCATGATGGCCATCTGTTTCCGCGTAAGTTTTCGGAGCAGCGAGGGTTCGGCCGCAGCTGACTGGGGACCGGTATGAAGGGGAGGCACTTGGGAGGAGAGATACTTGTTCCCAAGGGACACGCTTCGAATCGCCTCAAGTAACTCCAGCGAATCGGCCCCTTTGGAAACGAAACCGTCTGCGCCAAGCCGGAAAGCCAGGCGGGCGAGCACGGGGTCGGCATGCATGGTGACGACGAGGATCGCCGTGGTCGGGCTCTGTTGTTTGACATCTTTGATTAAATCCAGGCCATTCCGACCGGGAAGGGCGAGGTCGAGGAGGAGGATGGCCGGGTGATGCGTTGCCACCATCCTCAGCACCTCGGAGCCATCCTGAACCAACTCCAAGACGTCATACTGGTCCTGGAGAAGGGCAAGGAGCCCCTGGCCTACCATTTCGTGGTCTTCAGCTACGAGGACAATTGGTTTCGCCACTGGATTCATCGCACACGATGTTCTGGATGGGGTAGGCCCGGACAGTCCCGACCCGACGGAGCGGTCTCTTCTCACTCCAGCAGGCGAAACCTCAACGGAGAGCGAGACCTACGCAAGCACTCGTGCTAACTACCTATCACAATTCGTAGGTTTTTTCGGCAAGCCTAAAAAACCTACGAATTGTCGTAGCTGGTTGTCGATGTGGATTTCCTATAGTGTATATGGACGGGGGTCATCGGCATCGAGGGATGGCGGGATGCCGTGGGGTCGGTGGCCTCCAATGTTCCCTTGGGCTCAGTTCACGGGAGCTCAAACAAGGCAAAACCTCCCAGGGGAGTGCCCTTCCTCCTGGGAGGTTTTGTTTTCTTCTCCTTGCCGGCGGTCTGAATCGCTGGTTGTTATGGCAGTTCGGTTGCCCGCTCGATCACTCGACCTACCAGTCCGTATTCTATGGCGGATTTGGCGTCGAGCCAGAAATTTCGATGCGTGTCTTCTTCGATTCGTTCAAGAGTCTGCCCGGTCTCTCGAGCGAAGATCTGATTGAGTCGATCCCGCATCCGGAGAATCTCTCGCGCTTCGATTTCGATATCGCTCGCCGATCCACCGGCCCCGCCGGCCGGTTGATGGAGAAGGAACCGTGTGTTGGGGAGGCAGAATCGATGCTCACGGGGGACGGAGACATAGATCATTGCTCCCGCACTTGCTACCCACCCGGTTCCGACGATGTGCACCTCCGGCGTGACAAACCGGATCATGTCGTGGATGGTGTCGCCGGCCTCCACATGTCCCCCTTGCGAGTTGAGGAACAGGGTGATGGGGTCATCCGAGTCAGCTGCCAAGGCGAGGAGTCTCGCCATGACCGACGAGGCCACTCGTTGATTGATCTCCCCACTAATAATGATCGCGCGTGCCTTGAGGAGGCGTTCGCCGAGGAGGTCCCACGAGGGGTGGGGAGAAGAGGGAGAATCAAGCTGCATCATGAGCTCGCATCCAAAGCCAGGGTCAAGGGTAAGCCGCCCGGAAGATAATCACACTCAACCCCGATCACGGTCACCTCACCGATGGGAGATATATTACGTGTGTCGACTGATCATCGAGTCCTCGAAGGTGAAGGGCTCGGCACCCTCAAACAGGTGAGCCATCTCAGTGCCAACAACTGGTGACCAGGACACCCCGCCTCCAGGATTGCGCAGTACAGCGCTTCTGCATCATCCACGATTTAATAAGGGGACGGCATTCTCACCTGAAGAACGTGAGGCGTACGGGCTGGATGGCCTCCTGCCTCCTCGCCGGTTCACCATGGCAGAGCAGGTGGCGCGGGCGATGGGGAACCTGAGGCGCAAAGAGTCGGATCTCGAGCGCCACATCTTCCTATCGGGCATGGAGGATCGGAATGAGCGACTCTTCTATCGCTTGGTCATGGATCATATCACCGAGGTCATGCCGATTATCTACACGCCGACGGTTGGGGACGTGTGCTTGCAGTTTGGGGACATCTTCCGGCGCTCGCGTGGGGTTTATGTGACTGCGGCGGATCGGGGTCGAGTAGGGGAAGTGTTGTCCAACTGGCCCTCCCGCGATGTGGATGTCATCGTGGTGACGGATGGGGAGAGAATCTTGGGCCTGGGCGACCTCGGGGCACAGGGGATGGGCATTCCCACGGGTAAGCTGTCACTCTACACCGCATGTGCCGGCATTCATCCGGCCCGGTGTCTTCCCGTCATGATCGACGTTGGAACGAACAACGAGGCCCTCCGGCACAGTCCCTTCTACCCCGGTTTGTTGCAAACCCGACTTCGTGGAGCGGAGTACGATGCGCTTCTCGAAGAGTTCGTCACTGCGGTGACGGAACTTTTCCCCAATGCCCTTCTCCAATTTGAAGACTTTGCGACGGGCAATGCGCTGCACCTCCTCGCCCGATACCGAGACCGCCTCTGTACCTTCAACGACGATATCCAGGGGACGGCCAGTGTCGCCCTTGCGGGCCTCTATTCGGCGGGACGGCTGACGACTCGTCAGCTCACG
>JAJCZW010000256.1 GCA_029262155.1 Gemmatimonadota bacterium | reverse complement strand
CCGGCTTGATCGCGAGCACCTCTTCCATCACGCGCATCGGGTGATAGGTCACCCCATCGAACGTGATGTTCGTGAGAAGCAGGAGTTTCACTCGATGAAGCTTGCCAGCCGCCCGAAGCGCCAGCAACTGGCGCTTGATTTCTTGCAGGGTGACCGCCCCATACATGGTATAGGGTGCCAGCGGATAGGCATCAAGGTACACCGGTTGCGCCCCGCTCAGGATCACAGCGTACGGATGTGATTTGTGGCAGTCATGCGAGAGTAATATGATATCGCCCGGTTGCATCAACGCCTGCATCACAATTTTATTGGCGGTCGAGGTCCCGTTGGTGACGAAGTACGAGCGCTGGGCACCAAACGCCCTCGCCGCGAGTTGCTGCGCCCGCTTGATCGAGCCGACCGGCTGAAGGAGGGAATCGAGGCCACCCGTCGTCGCCGATGTCTCCGCCTGAAAAATGCGCGATCCGTAAAACTCCTCGAGATCAGTAATCCAATTGGATCGCGCGATCGACTTCCCGCGGGAGATCGGCAGGGCATGGAAGACGCCAGTCGGCTTCAGACTATATTTTCGCAGTGCGGAGAAAAATGGTGTGTCATATCGCTCACGCACGCCCTTCAGGATGCTCAGGTGCAGATCCTGATAGTCCTCCGCGTGATAGAACACACGTCGATACGCTCGGCTCGCATCACCCACCACCTGTTCAACCGGCGCATCGGTCACGAGGAAGAGATCGAGTTCCGGGCGGAGTCGGTGGAGCGCCTCACCCAGCGCCAAGGTCCGGTCGCCCGGCATGGCCTGCGACACCGCCTCCCGATCGATACCGATCGTGGGGTAGACATCCGCCAGCCGGCGGGCCGCGTCGGCATCGGCAAACGAAAAGGTGTGGCGCGCCATCACCGTTTGAATCGCCGGATTGACCAATACGGCCAGCAAGGCCTGTTCGAAGGTTCGAACGACAACCACTTCATAGATGAATTCGTCCTCGTTTCGACGATGCGAACGCAGACGACGTTGGAGTTCCAGCTCTTCCCGATTCGGAAGGTTGTCCACAATGAGGACGACAAAGTACGGTCGGCGCTCCAAACCGATCTTCCGATAGACCGCCTCGGAAAACTCTTCCAGGTCGAGAAGGTCGGCGTAGCTATCGATCCGAAGATCGACGAGATCCAACCGCCGAAAAGCACCGGTGGAGATGAACCGCACCAAACGTACGGCCTGCACGGCTAACTCCTCCCATCGGCCCTCCGCGTGCATCACCTCGAGGCGCTGGAACGTCCGCCAGCCGGGAAAGGCAAAGAATGGCTCTAACGTGGCGAGCACATCTAGTGCCTGACGGGATTGGGTGGTGAGCCGGTCGACGGCACTGGAGGTTTGGACCCCCCTGGCGAGCCGACGAGCCGTATCCCGGAGCACATTCCAACTGTCCGTCCGCGTCCGCCACACGTTGTAAAGGGGTTCGTCCGACGCTGAGGTCATCCGATCCGTCGGCACCGAGTTCATCGATCCTCCCTAGGCGGACGGCGAGTGAGAAGGTGTTCCCTCGTGCACCCCGGTATCCTCCTCGGAGGGGGGACACCGTGACTCCTTGATACCTGCGCGTGAGCCGCGCTCTGGCCGGGCGAGGGGGCCAAGCGTGGCGAGATAGTCACGGTCTTTTCCATGATAGATTGGGTAGACCAGTTGACTATCCCGAAAACTCTTGAGGGGTTGTCCCAGGCCGCGTAACCCATTCTCCCGGCTGCGCCGGACTCTATCCAGGTCAATCTCGACAGGAATCAGTTCCTCCGAACTTCCGGCTTGGTACAGAATATCTCCCGCCGGCCCAACAAGGATAGACCGGCCGTTCCCGACGTCGCCTGCACCGTTGATATCGATGACAAAGCACTGGTTGGTCGCTGCCGTCGCCCGCGCAATCGCAAGCTCGACATCCCGGTCGATGGTGGTCGTCATTGTCGGGTGGAGCAGCACCTCCGCTCCAAGCGCAACCAATTGGCGTGAGGTCTCGGGAAACCACATGTCATAACAGATGGACACGCCGAAACGACCGACGTCTGGTACATCAAACACCAAGAACTGATCTCCCGGCGTGACCCCGGTCTCGTAAGGAAGAAAGGGATAGAGCTTTCGATGACGCCCTACCACCTCGCCAGCCGGATTGATGACGGAGGCCGTGTTGTAAATCTTGTCTTTGGCGATCTCATAGTGCGACCCACTCACCAACCACACCTTGTGGCGTGCCGCCATTGCCTGGAAAGCCTTCTCAGTCGGACCGGGAATGGGGACCGCATTCTTCGTGGCGGAGCCACACGCCGCTAACTCACTGAACACCGCCATCTGCACCCAGGGGAACATCGACATCAGGAAACCCAGACGCTCCTGGATACGGTCGAGATTGTTCCCTCGACCTGACAATTGCAGCTGAAGACCGGCAATGGCAAACGGTTGCATGTAGTGTCCGATACTTTGGGGTTAGACCCGCACGGTGGTGGGGACCGCCTTGGCCTCCCGATTGGTCCAAACTGACAGGACGGTTTCCTCGACTATGTCGAGGCCTCTGGAAAGCTCATCAGTGGAAATGACCAGCGGGCTCAACACCCGGATTACGTTGCCAGCACTCCCGGCAGCAATCATCAGTACCCCAGCCTCAAGGGCCCGAGCCAGTATTTCCTTCACAAAAGCACTCGCAGGCCGGTTGGGATCACCGTCCTCAACGAACTCCACCGCTATCATCGCGCCAAGGCCTCGGACATCCCCAATCAGAGGACAGCGCGCCCGAAGTGCCGAAAATCGTTCGGCGACGATTCGCCCGATTTCCCCCGCTCGCGCATTCAGATCCAGAGCTTCCATCGTCTCGATCGCAGCGAGAGCAGCTGCGCAGGCGACGGGGTTCCCGCCGTAGGTACCACCCAACGTCCCGGGCTTGGCGCCGTCCATGACCTCTGCGCGACCCAGTACCGCGGAGATCGGAAGCCCACCCCCAAGCGACTTGGCCCAAGTCGACAGATCGGGAACGATTCCATAGTGATGGAAGGCCGCCCACTTGCCAGTTCGGCAAAAACCGCTCTGCACTTCATCAAAGATCAAGAGAATGCCGTGCTCTGTACAGATCTGTTGCACAGCGGCCAGATACTCTGGTGGCACCGGCACGAAGCCCCCTTCGCCTTGGACAGGCTCAAGGAGCACTGCAGCAACATCTTGGGCGGGGACCAGGTTGATCAGGGCATCACGGAACCGCTGGATCTCCTGCTGGACATACGCATCCTTGGTAAGCCCGTTCCCGTAGCGGAAGAAGTTGGGGAACGGCAAGCGGTATATCTCCGGTGCGAAGGGACCACAGCCGGCTTTGTACCCTGTCTTGGACGTCAGTGACATCCCGAGGAGGGTTCGCCCGTGA
>JAJCZW010000255.1 GCA_029262155.1 Gemmatimonadota bacterium | reverse complement strand
CCGGAAGGTCTCGATCGCGTTGCCAGTGGTCATTCCCGGACGAAGCGTCGTGTCTGCGTCCTCGATCAGGACCACCACTTCAAACACCTTGGCGTCAGCATTCGGTCGCTCTTCACCGACGTTTGCGACCGACGTGACCGTTCCCTTCAGTTGCTTGGATGGATCGGAATCGAGGGAAATGAGGGCTGGTTGCCCCGCCGCAATCTTCCGCACGTCGATCTCGTTGACGTAGGTCGTTGACTCCATCTGGGACAGATCGGGTAGGGTTGCCACCCGCGAATCCCAGGAGGACACCTGGGATCCGACGGTTCGCTTCTTCCCGTTCCACTCCTTCACGTAGATGACCATGCCCGGCGCAGGCGCGCGAATCGTGAACCCCTCCATGACCTCTTGAACCACCTTCAACTGGTTTCGTTGCCGGTCGAGATCAGCGCCAACTTCCCGCATCTTTGCCTGAGCCTGATCGGTCTTGGTCTTGTAGTCCACCTTGGCTTGGGCCAATGCACGCTGCGCTTTCTCCAGATCAATCTCCGCCTGACGCCGCACCGTGGGTGCCTCAAAGGCCGATTGTTCCTTGGCCAGCTGTTTCTCCTCCACAACCAACTCCATGGTGCGGAGCTCCTCCCGGGCCTTGGAAAGGTTCAACGTCGAATCCAACATCGCCTGCTCGTACACTGCCGCGGCCTTTTCCGCCGCCAGCGATACCTCGGCCATCTTCGACGCCAAGGTGGAACGGTCCAACTGTGCCACGACGTCCCCGGCCGATACAACCGAGCCCTCGGGAATCAGGGTGGCAATCTTCATCTGGTAGGCTTGAGCCTGTTGGGCGTTCGGGGGGCCGGAAATCTTCACCGATTGCCGGGCACGAAGCTCGCCAGCAACAGTGACTATCACGACGAATTCACCGCGGCGAACCTGCTCCACGATGGCAGAATCCACGCCATTCGAACCGCCCGCGAGGAGCCATGCCCCAGGCACGAACACTGCGATGACCAACCCGATTACCACGCGACGAGAACGTAGCCAATGCATCCCGACCCCCCTGTGCTATGCGACGATCGACCGAGAGCTATCCTATTTCATGTAGGACACCACACATGCCGGAATCGTTTGCGTTTCCCATCCAGGGCAAACGTGGGCCCACAGGCACCGTTCATACCTACAGCTAACGAACCATTATCGCAAGACAATTTGGGGGCTGGGGGATGACAATTCGATGACAACCCTATGACAGTCCAGTGACGAAGAGTTAGTATCAAGCAGGTACACCTGCGGCACTCCGCACCTATGCGGCGGGGTCGAGTTGCCGACGCTGGCGATCGATCCTTCCCCCACCCCCTTCGGAGGTCCAGACGATGGTGGAGTCGATCATCGCACCGGTCACAAGTATTCTGGAGCTTGCCGGCCTTGCCGCCATTGCTCTTGGAACGCTCTGGGCAACCCTGATAGCGGGCAGGGGCTTGGTCGCGCGGAGCACACCTCCCGGCCGCATCTTTCATGATTATCGCCTCAACCTGAGCCGCGGGATCCTTCTCGGGTTGGAACTCTTGGTGGCCGCAGACATTACCGGAACGCTCATCGTGGATCCTACTTTTGAGAGTTTGGGTGTCCTCGGCCTCATCGTCGTCGTCCGAACATTTCTGAGCTTTACGCTCGAAGTTGAGGTCACGGGACGATGGCCCTGGCAGGCTCGGCCACCCGCCGACTGAGGCACGCCGGTTGCCATCGTAGTACTGGAGGTGGAAAGACGGGGGCACCTTCTCGTTCCCGCACGACCGGCTCAGCGTGGAAGAGGAGGCCTTACCTCTCCCCGGAGAGCCACCAGGGCGGACCGAGCACGATCCACGGCCGGCTGAAGTTGAGGATCGGCGTTCTCCCAAGCGGTGATGAATCGTTGATATAACTTGGCCGCCCTGCTCATCGAAGGGCCTTGGAGAGGAGGATTCCCGATGGCAAGTAAGGCCCTTCCCATATTGTCACGGACGGACGTCGTTCGGCTCTGGTTTCATCAGCAAGGGCTTGCCGTCCCGCGCGGGAACGCACGGTTGACAGTCTCAACCCTCCGCAATCACCTCACCAAGGTGGGTGCTCTCCAGTTGGACACCATCAATGTGGTCGAGCGAGCGCACTACCTCACCTTGTGGAGTCGGTTCGGGAGCTTCGATCGGGATCGGTTCGATCGCCTGATCTATCGCGATCAGATCGGGTACGAGTACTGGGGCCATGAAGCCTCGATTCTCCCGATCAGTCATCTCCCGCTCGGCCGGCGTCGGATGCGTCGGTTTCCACCGGCGGCATGGCGATCCCGAGCATGGTGGCCGATCTACCAGACGTCGGCGGCTTCGAAGAAACGGGTTTTGTCCCGCTTGAAAGCCGAAGGCCCGCTCGAAACCATAGACTTCGAGGCACGGAAGGAGGAGTTCGGCCCATCCGGCCCCCCTGGGGGCTCGATGCCCTTGGGCAAGGAGGATGCCCGATCTCTCAAGTTGCTCTGGCATAGCGGCCGGGTGGCAATCACCACTCGAAGACACTTCCGTTGTGTCTATGACCTATCTGATCGCGTGTACCCTGAAGGACCAACGGCGACCCTGCAGCAGTATGAGGATAGCTGGCTCCTCCAAGGGCTCTCCGGGAATGGTATCGCAACGGAGCGCCATCTCACCAACTACTTCACAGGCCCTGCGCTTTCAGCCATCGAACGAAAGCGCGTCATCCGCCGCAATCTCCGATCCGGCCGAGTCCTCCAAGCCCGCGTGTCTGACAGTTCGGCAATATGGTATGTCCTCCCGGAACACCTCGAGCTTCTGGCACACCTGAGTGAACCGAGGGGGACGACACTTCTCTGCCCCTTCGATTCCTTCCTTTGGCAACGGCAGAGGGCGGAAGAGTTGTTGGGCTTTCGATATCGCATCGAGATCTACATTCCCGCCGCGAAACGTCAGTTCGGATACTACGTCTTGCCGATTCTTCATGATGGACGGCTGGTCGGTCGGATAGATCCCAAGCTGCATCGCGACAACCGGACGCTCGAGATCAGATCCATCCACTGGGAAGAAGGCCAGGGAAAAGACCGCTGCCTGATCAAAATGTTACGTGAAACGTTGCATGATCTTCAGGCCTTTACCGGAGCCGACGCGATCACACTCCCTCGGGGTAACAGACATCTCGGATCCTAGCGGCTCGGATTCTATGGGCAAGATGTCGTTGTCTGGGGAGGATGTGCGACGGAACTAGTTAGTTTAGATACATGACGACAATCAATTGTACCCGATGCGGCAAGTCTGGCTCCCAGATGGGATTCCAGCCGTTCCAGAATGAGCTTGGAAAACGGGCATTTGAGCAGATTTGTGCAGAGTGTTGGAGCGAATGGCTGCAGCATCAAACTGCACTCATCAATCACTACGGTCTGAATCTTCGAGACGCGAAGGCCAAGGCGTTTCTCTTTGAGCAGATGGAGCAGTATCTCTTCAACTTCAGTAC
>JAJCZW010000254.1 GCA_029262155.1 Gemmatimonadota bacterium | reverse complement strand
ATCTCAAACCCCTCACACTCGATCGCTTCACGGAGCAGGCGAGCCTTATTACCAAACTGCCGAAAAACCGTGACTTCATTGACCCCCGCATGCTGGGCGATGCGTCGGGTTGTGGCACCGCGGAATCCGTAATCGCAGTAGACCTCGAGGGCGGCACGCAGAATCCTGGCTCGGCTATCCATGTTCGCGAAGGAAAGCAGAACAGGGATAGTATGCAAGTACCTACTTACATGCTATCTACGATGTTCCCTAGGAGTGCGGCGGAGTGAATGGGAGACGTTGTCTTAAGGCTGGTTGGTCGTGCGTAGTGCCGGACGGTGCGAATCAGGACTGAGGGCCGGAAGGGCTTGGGCGATGAGGGCCAGGCCACCAAGGAGAATTGCAATGCGTAGGGCCCAACGCCGAGCTTGGAGGGCGAAGTCGAGTCGTGGGGCCGAACGGTGGTACATGTGGAGATCCGAGGGAAAAAGGGTTAAGTCCTGGCTCGATCATCGGTCGTGACCGACTCAAGCTGCCCACAATCATGCTATTCGCGTGCCGAGATTCCCGAGCCAGGAAACCTGAGGCGCTTCCAACCAGGCATTCTCCGCCGGAAGGATTTCATCCTTCGTGATGGGCATTGTTGATACGAGTGCTACTTTTCAATTCTATGTGGGAAACTCGGAAGCTGCAAGTCCCAGAACGAGTTCGAGTTCTCAACTCCCTATTCGGTGACCATCCAGTGGTGCGAGTGCAACAGCTTGCAGTCGATTGCAAGGGTGCCTTGCGATACACGCATCTGGGGTTGACCTTTCGTGTTCTGAGCCGGTAGTCGCCACCCACTACACTCCACTTGGTTGATGGTGCATGAGTCGAATCGCTGATGGTATCGCTGCCGTCATCCTAACGATCCTCGTGGGCACTTCGGTGCGAGGCCTCGGTGGTCTCCCGCCGGTGGGGCCGCTGCTCGACCCCATCCACGGCGTCTGGGCAACAGCGGCAGGTGCACAACCGTTAGGTAAGCGCTCGGTTCTTCTCGGGGGACTCGGTGCGCCGGTTCAGGTTAGGGTTGACCGACGTGGCGTGCCCCACGTCTTCGCGCAATCCTATCACGACGCGGTCTATGTCATGGGGTATGTCGTCGCCCGCGACCGTCTTTTTCAGATGGAAGCCCAGACCCGGGCCGCCGCGGGCCGTCTTGCGGAATGGGCTGGTCGTCCAGCGTTAGCGGCAGACCGGCAAAGTCGGGCGATTGGCCTGGGTTGGGCCGCGGAACGCAAGTGGTCAGAACTCGACACCACATCTTCCACCTACCAGACGTTGGTCGCCTATTCCCAAGGTGTGAACGCCTGGATCGACCAGCTCACCCCGGCCACCCTCCCCCTCGAGTATCGACTTCTCCAGGCCACACCGATCCGCTGGGAGCCCAAGTATACTCTCTATTTCTACTCCGAAATGGGGCGAACCCTGGCGCTGAACAATCTGGATGTGGTCCGCGGACGGGTCGGTGCCCTCGTCGGGAAGGACGCTGCCGAAGGGCTCTTTCCACTGCACGCTCCCCTCCAGCAACCAATCGTGCCGAATGGGCATCCCACTTCGACTCGCCTTCCGGTGTCTCTTCCACCTCCCGGAGTGCCGGACGCTTCGGTCGGCCACAGCTTTGCGGACCAGCTCGGAGTCCTTGCCGGCCGGGAACCACCTGGCAATGCGGATCGCATTGGATCGAATAACTGGGCTGTGGCACCCGAACGGACCAAGGGTGGATATGCGTTGCTCGCAGGCGACCCTCACCTCGAATTGACTCTCCCTTCCATCTGGTATGAGATCCACCTGAATGTGCAGGACTCACTCGACGTGGCTGGTGTGAGTTTCCCGGGCTCACCGGGGGTGATCATCGGATTCAATCGCGAGATCGCCTGGAGCTTTACCAATACCGGGGGAGATGTCATTGACTACTACCGGGAAACCGTTGATGATGAGGGCGCCCCTACTCGGTATCTCCTGGATGGCGAGTGGCGTGACCTCACCCTGACCCCGACGGTATTCCGGGGGCGGGGTGGTGGGATCCTCCTTCAGGACACCCTTAGGTATACCCACCGGGGACCGCTCCTGCCGGTCGGCGAAGAGTGGTATTCGATGCGGTGGACGGTTCACGACCCTTCCCACGATACGGATGTCTTCGCCCAAATGCAGGGGGCCCATTCGGTCGATGAGTGGCTCACCGTGATGGAGCATTTCGTGGCACCGACCCAGAATGGGATTGTCGCCGACCGGCAAGGTACGATCGCCATTCGCTCGAGTGGGTCGTGGCCGGTTCGTCCCGGGGATGGACGGGGGGACAGGATATTTGACGGGTCCCGTAGCGCAAACGACTGGGTCGGGCGCCTTCCAGTCGAACGATATCCCGGCGTCCGCGCGCCCGCTCAGGGCTATCTTGCCTCGGCCAATCAGGAACCAGTGGATCCCCGGCGCGACTCCACCTACCTCGGCGCAAACTGGCCCAGCCCTTGGAGAGCGATACGGATCAACACGTTGCTCCGATCGGACAGTGCGGTGACGCCGGATGCGATGCGGCGGTTTCAAACGGATCCCGGCAGTGCGCGGGTGCATGCGTTTCTGCCGTTCTTCTTACGCGACTCGATCACGCAGGTGGCGTCAGCCGAGGATTCACTCTTTCGTCGCGGCCTGAGCATTCTCCAAGAGTGGGACGGAACCTATCGAGGGCAGGGGATTGCCCCGCTGCTCTTCGAAACCGCTCTCGGGGAGCTCACGAACCGTCTCTGGGATGAACTCATCGATCCCGGCGGTTCCTCGGGCCGACGGGTCGCCACACCAAGCGAAGCGGTACTGCTCGCTCTCCTCGATCTGCCAGCGTCCCCCTGGTGGGATGACAGTCGGACGCCGGGTGTTCAAGAGGATCGGGATGAACTGCTGATCGAAAGCCTCAGCGCTGCCTATCTGCGCCTGCTTACGTCGCGCGGTGCGCCTCGGGACGGTCGGTGGCGATGGAGCGAAGTGCGCTTCGCCAACATCATGCACCTGCTCAGACTACCGGCACTTTCCCGCCGGGGCATTGCGGTGGAAGGCGGACCGTCGACCCTCTCGCCTTCCTCTGGCCGGGGACAATTTGGTGCCAGTTGGAGAATGGTAGTTGAATTGGGTCCGGTGGTTCGGGCTTGGGGGACCTATCCGGGGGGGCAATCGGGGAACCCGGCAAGTCGTTGGTACGATGATCGGATCACGCAGTGGCAGCAGGGCCAGTTGGACACACTCCTTTTCCCGCGAGCAGCTGATGACCTCTCCCCGACGGAAGTGGTCTCGACCCTGATATTTGAAGGGGCGTCACGGTGAGACGCCTTACGTGGTCGGTCGGGCTGGGACTCCTCGTCGCCGTGGGTACCGCTGGCCTGGGGTGGTGGACGGTCCCGATAGTTGGACTCGGTGCTGGCTGGTTGGGTCGTCGTAGGAAGGACATCGCTCTCCTGACCGCCCTCGGGGCCGGTCTTGCCTGGGGTGGGCTCCTGGCTGGGCTCGCGTGGCACGCGCCTCTCGGGCCACTGCTCGGGAGACTCGCCATGCTCTTCGCCCTTCCTGCCGCCGGTGTGGTGGGATTGACAGTGCTTTTTCCGATGCTCCTCGCATGGAGCGCCGCAACGCTTGCACGGAGGATTGGACAATGGACCATGCCCGCTGCCTCACAGTCCTGACGGCCTGTTTCGTCGCACTCACCACGCAGGGTGCGGCTCAAGCGACTCCTTCCGTGACCACGGTTCCGGTGGCTCCGGGCATCCACGTCTTGATGGGGTCAGGTGGAAACATTGGGGTCTCGAGTGGGGAGGACGGTGTGTTCATGATCGACGATCAGTTCGCCCCGCTCACCCCAGTGATTCGCGAAGCCATCGCAGCCATTCATCCCGGACCAATCCGATTCGTTCTCAACACGCATTGGCACGGCGATCATTCCGGAGGAAACGAAAACCTCGGGAAGGCGGGGGCGCTGATCATTGCCCATGACAATGTGCGTGTCAGGATGAGCGCCGAACAGTTCATGAAGGAACTCAATCAACGGATACCTCCCAGCCCCGAAGTGGCCATCCCGGTGGTCACGTTCTCAGAGAGCGTCACGTTTCACCTCAATGGGGAGGAGATCTACGCGTCCCATATCCCGCCGGCCCACACCGATGGGGATGCGGTGATACTTTTCCGGCGCGCAAACGTTGCCCATCTCGGCGACATCTTCTTCAATGGGATATACCCCTTTATCGATCTCTCAAGCGGCGGGTCGGTCGATGGCGTTCTCGCGGCGGTGGACCGAGTGCTCGGTATGGTGGATGACGAGACGCGTATCATTCCGGGGCATGGTCCGGTAGGGACCCGTTCTGATCTGATTCGATACCGGGACGTGGTTCGGACGATTCGAGACCGGGTTGCCGGTGGGATCCAGGCCGGAAGGACCCTCGAAGAAATCACGGCATCCGCTCCCGGAAAGGAATGGGACGCGTCTTGGGGTGCGGGGTTCATTAATCCTGAGCAGTTTGTGGGCCTTCTGTACGCCGACCTGTCAAGGCGGTGACGTGGTCGGTGTGTTGTTCGCCAGACTCAATCCGTCACTACAGGTATCCGATTCAGGGAAGGGTACGATGACCGCGCGCTGGTGGCGGCTTATTCTCCTCATAGGTGGTTTGGTCCTCGCCCCTTCGTGGCTCCAGGGTCAGGCACTTGGCCGGATCCGTGGGAAGGTCGTTGATTCTACGGGCGCCCCGCTTGAACTTGCCGAAGTGCAGATTCTGAAGGTTCAAGGCGGAGAAGACGGCATCCGACTAGCTGCGGTCGGTCCCAACGGCCGGTTCGAATTGCCGTCTCTTTCCCCCGGATCGTATTGGTTGATAGCGCGGCGGATCGGATTCGTCCCCATCAGGATGTCGGTGACGCTGGAACCCGGGATGCGCCGGAACTTCCAATTGGAGCTTCAAGCCGTCCCGACGACCCTCCCGACGATTGAAGTCGAAGCCAGTAATTCGCGCTTCGCCAAGCGGTTCCAGGAGTTC
>JAJCZW010000253.1 GCA_029262155.1 Gemmatimonadota bacterium | reverse complement strand
GGCGTCCGGTTGATCTCGTCGGCCAAGACGATGTTGCTGAATATCGGTCCGGGCATGAACGTCAGGTGCCGCCGTCCGGATTCCGGATCCTCCTGCACGATCTCGGTTCCCGTCACATCGCTGGGCATCAGATCAGGGGTGAACTGAATCCGCGAAAACGACAGATCCAGTACCTGGGCGATGGTGTGGACCAAGAGCGTCTTGGCCAGCCCCGGCACCCCGACGATCAAACAGTTTCCCCCAGCGAACAGCGTAATAAGGGCCTGTTCGACGACCTCGTCCTGACCCACGATCAGCTTCCGAAGCTCCTGCCGGATCTCGTTGTATCCCGTATGCAGCCGCTCCGCCAACGCCCCATCGTCTTCCGGAAGCGGGGATGCCGCTGGTGTGGGAAGGTCCTCCCGAACAGGGACACTCATGGTCGTTCCTTTCGTCGATCAGTGCGTCATCGCGTAGATGACGTAGTTGATGCCCAGCTTATAGGCGGTGTTGCTCAGGTCGATCGGGGCCCAATCGGTGTCCGACCATTCCCAGTACTCGGCGATATCGTTGTTGTAGTTCGCGACAATGAGCAATCGTTTCGTGGGATCGTTGTCTTCGAACACGCCGTAGAATTTCGATGGCAGCCCATAATACGGATGGTTGTATTCCAATGTCTCGATCCGGAAGAATGAATCAAAGACCGGGTGGGACAACTCAAGCGGAAGCAGCTGGGCGTCGGGCAGCACAGTCCGAATGCCCTCCGCAAAGTTGTACCACTGATCGCTTGCGAAGTCGTCGAAGATCATGAACCCACCCTTGGCGAGGTAGGCCCGCATCCCGTCAATTTCGTCTGGTGACAGCGTCCAATAACCTGGTTCGCTCATATAGGCGATGGGATACTTGAAGAGTTCGGGATCGTCGAGGGAGAGGATGTTCCCCCCCTCCTGATAGGAGACGACCGTACTCAGTTCGCTCAACAACTTGGTGAAATGCTGCTCGGCGCGAGGATAGTCGTGCGACCAGGGAAGATCGCGGGCAAACCGTACCTCATACTTGATGCGGGCAAAGGTGAACCGGCCGTCGTAGGGAATGTTCGCTTCCTCCACCGTTCTCCCCCGACGGCCCTGGGGGAATTGGGCCCACGCGACCCCAGCCAGTCCCACGAGACCAACACCCCATAGCGCCATCCGCCATCGGGTCATCGGGTACCCCCAGCCGCCGCGCGCCGAAGGGCGAGCAGCAATGTTTGGGCGTCGACAAAGTTCGGGGCAATCTCCAACGCCCGTAGCACCGCGCGTCGTGCCGTGGTCAGATCGCCGGCCCCCTGATAGGCCAATGCCAGTCGATACTCTGCTTCCGCACGGTCGACGGGACCGAGCACCAACACCGCCTTACGTTCCCGCACGGCGAGATCGAACTGTCCCATGCGGGTATACAACTCCGCCAACCGTGTGTGGGTCGCGAGATCGCCCGGGCCCATGTACAGCGTCCGATCGAGTGCTTCTGTTGCCCCCACCGTGTCGCCCAACTCGGCTCGGAATCCCGCTTCCAGCGTATTCTCTTCGATCGCTGTTTCGTTCCGTTGGGTCACCTCGGCGAGCATCGCCACCGCCTGTGCCTTCTCTCCTCGGTCGCGATGGATCAGCGCGAGTCCCGTGTAGGGATTGCCCGGACCCGCGTAGGATGGAAAAAGCGGAATCGCCAAGCGGAAGGTTGTTTCAGCACCGTCGAGATCGTTTCGTTGGTACAACTCTCGTCCGGCTGCCAAGAGCGCGGTGTAGTCTCCGGGGTTCACTTCTGTCGTGGGCACCGGAAGACCGACCCGCGGCCGATCACCGGGGTTCGGTCGAGGAGCGGCACTGACCGCCGTCAGCTCGGTCGCAAACCGGGTCCGGATCCAGGTATCGAACGCCTGGTCCAATGCGTCGGCACTCAGATCCAAGACCCGGGAGATGATCGCATCTGTCGTCTGACGGTCGCGGTAACCGCGAAGGATGTCGAGCATCGCCGGCATCCCCCATCGCTCCTCGATAAACTCACAGACCAAGCTCGCCTCGTAGTAGGCATGCCCAATCTGCCCCGGATACGCCGGGCGGATGAACCCATTGTTCATCTGGGAGACGGGGAGGAGTCGGTCGGCTTTGAGGATCGAGAGAAAACCGGGAGAGGCGCGCTGCCCCCAGGCGGGACGTGCCCGCCGTTCTTCCAAGACCGACAACCCTTCGGACAACCAGCGCGGCACCCGATGATCGGTCATCCCGAGGGTAAACGCGTGCCCGAGCTCGTGCCAGAGGGTGGACCCCCAATTGAAATCACCCGGTTGCCGAGCGAAGGGGGAATCCATCGCGAGCACCGACCCGAAGCTCACACCGAGCGCCCCCAACCCGGCGAGCCCCACCGTGCGAACCGAGAAATCGGCATGGGATTCGTAGATCTCGAGTCGGATCGGTGTCGGAGGGACATACTGATATCGCGCCGCCAGCGAATCGAACGCCTCCACGGCGAGTGGCATGACATAGGGAAGCAGCAGCGCACTCCGACTGGAGTCGATCACAAAAGCAAACCGACCATCCGGAGCGATGTGGACCTGCCAGGTCACCAGATGGTCCAGCAGGTCGAGGGTGTTCTTGGTCCACACGTTATAGGGGTCACCGGCGAACGCCGATTCCAAATCGCGGCGCCCTTTGTCGATGGCCCCCAACCGAAGTTCATTAGTCCCTAACAGCGCCAGCGCGCGCCATGATCGCGGATCGAGTCGCACGGCCTGTGCGGCAAATCGCTCGCCATCCCGGTAGAGACGTACCCGGCCTGCGGCATCGGCGAGGTCGGCGTAGAAGTCGGCGTTACGGGGATTCAATGCCAATGCGCGCCCACGTGCCTCCGCAAACCCTACGCTATCGGAGGCGACGAATCGTGCGGCAGCCAACATCGCCAGTGCGGGGAGGTCGGTCGGGTTAATGGCCAACGCTTTCTCAGCCGCCGCCATCGCTTCAGCGACTCGTTCGGTGTCCAAGTGGAGCTTGGCGAGGAATGTATGGGCTTCAGGCAGGCTGGGGTTCGCCTCAATCGCCAAACGGGTGAATTCGAAAGTACTATCCGCTCCATCGAAGTAGGCGTGTCGGGCCATGCCAAGCAGGGCGCGCGCGTGTCGAGGATTGACGGCGAGCACTTCGCGGAACGTCGCGATCGCGTCCGGGCCATTGTACTTCTCGAGGAACAGCTCGCCCAGACGGACCCGCGCACTGTGATCGTCGGGGTCGGCGGCGATGGCCCGATCGAGTGCCGCTAGGGCATCCTTGAATAGCGCCGGATCTTCTGATCCAAGGTACCGATAGGCAATGCCTAAGGCGGTCAGTTCCTGCGCGGTGGCGTTTGCCCCAGCACGGTTGATTCGGTCGGCCGCATCGACAAAGAGATCGTGGGCGGCGTCATGATTTCCTTGGTCGACGCGGAGAACGCCGAGCCCGACGCGTGCAACGTCTTGATCACTGGCACGTTGGTTGATTGCCCGGGTGAACGTGCTCTCGGCGGGCCCCCGCGCACCCGAAGCCAGCAGGGCCTCACCCAGCGCGGTCCACACTTCGGGGTCGGCGGCGCTCAATCGGCGCCCCTCATCGACCGCATCGCTGATCTGGCCCATCTCCAGGAGGAGTCTGACATACCCGCGTCGATCGGCGGCCGTCGCCGAGTCACTTCGGACCAGCTGACGGAGTAGTCCGACCGCCTGGTCGTAGTCCCCACTGGCGACCGCGCTGTGCGCCGTCGATCGCATGGTATGCACATCGCGCTGGGCACAGGCCGGAAGCGCCACCAGTCCACAAAGCAACAAGCCAGTGCTCACTCCGGAACGCAGTATCCGCCCGCTCACTTCTCGGCTCCGGTCCGCCGACGAATCTCCGCACTCACTTCGGCCAACCTGACCAGGAGATCCTCCATCGCGCGGTCATACTCGGCTCTCGCCATGCCCGCCTTCCGTCCCCGCAAGGCATTGATCTGGCGTTCCAACGACGCTTGGGTTCCCATCAACCGAGCGACGGCGGTATCCGATTGAGCCACGGCACTGGTCCGGAGCATCAGGCTAATGCGGCGCGCAACGACACCATCGCCCTCGGTCGCGTCGAGGGCAGGATCGGCCGTCCCGTTGCCGTCTCCATCATCATCGAGCAGGGCATGCTCCGAAAGGAGACGCTTCTCCTCCTTATATGCACGAGCGACTTCGGTCGTGGCATAGCGAAACGCTTCCAGCATACTGACTCGGTTGTCTTTGTCGACGTCGGCGCCGGCCGTCGAGTCGGCGAGGGCCTGGACGAAGGGATAGATGAACGTGGTTTCGTTTCGTTCGAGACCGGTCTTCGTCGCCGTCATTACGATCCGTCCCGGACCGGCGAGCGGGGCAAGAAAGTCGCCGCTGGCGCTGGTCGCTTGAACGATGACCACCGTTTGTTCGGTAAACGGCTGCAGGGCGGTCGCCAGATCGCCGGCGGTCAGATCGGGACCTGGCAGATTAAACCGAGCTTCACCCCGGTTCACACTCCCATGCCCGATAAACACAATGAAGACGAGATCGCCATCGGAGACACGATCGCCTAGTTGTGAAAGAGTCTGCAGGAGGTTGGCTCGGGTGGATCGGGCTTTGATACGTTTCGGATCACGATCTACCTTTTCCGCCAGGTAGTGGACATGATCTTGTCCCATGCCATACCGGGTCACCAGCGCATCGATGAGCGTCACCGAGACATCGTGAAACTTGGTGGCATAGGCCGGCTCACCCGATATCCCTGACACCACGAGCGCATACCGGCCGTCCGGCACCTGTGGTACCGTGGTCTGCAGCGTCCAGAGCGTGGTCAGTATCAGGCCCAATATCATGCCAGACCCCGTGATCGCCGAACTGCCCACTCGGTGGCCACCAATCCGATCAGGATCATGAAGACGATCGGCATGTCCCAGAGATCTTTCTCCTCCAGCACGGTCACACCGGCGTCGGTATACACGATATCCTCAGGAAGGGCGGACGCGGTAGCAGGTGTGTAGTACCGCCCGCCGGTTTCTTCCGCGATTCGGCGGAGAAGCGGTTCCTGCCGTTCGGCCCCGAAATATTCCCGCCCAAGATCGCCGACCCGGGCAAAGATAGGATCCGCTGTCAGGGTGTCGCCGTCTGCATCGACGGTCTTCACTTGAACGGTGTACCGACCCTTCTCGGTGGTGGTGATTCG
>JAJCZW010000252.1 GCA_029262155.1 Gemmatimonadota bacterium | reverse complement strand
ACAGATCCGCACCCGGCATCGCCGAGGCGCTCCGTCTGACCCATCTCGCCAACGTCCCGCGGGCAGCGCTCTCACGCGGTGTGGCCGGTATCCGGGGCCGCACCCTGATCGTCAACCTTCCGGGGAGTCCCGGTGGGGTGGGGGACGGGCTCACGGTGCTCGACCGGTTCGTCGAACACGCCGTTGCGTTGGTGCGAGACCACCCGGTGGATCATTCCTGATGGCCGGACATGTGCTCATCACCCTCGACGATCTGGAGATCGCCGTGCCGCTGAATGCGGCGCTGGAGGAGGCGGGCTTCGCCACCACCCTCTTTTCGGCGGTCGATGATCCCCGCGCGGTGATGCGACGGGCCTCGCCCGATGTGCTGGTACTGACCGGGGGGCTCCACGAACCACCCGCGATTACCCTCACCGCCTATGCCCGCGATCGGGAGGTCCTCACCCTCGCCCTCCTCGAACCGACCGATCCGGAGTGGGCCGAGGGGTTGGGCCACATGGGCGCGACCGAGACCCGAGTCAAACCGATCGATATCGACACCCTGCAGCTCGCCATCCGGCGGCTGGTGGCCCGGCGACAGCTCCAGCAATCCACCGGAATCAGCGGCCAGAGCGACGGGATCTATGAGGTCCTGATCAAGATCGAGCAGATGGCGCCGGTCTCCAGCACCGTGCTGATCCAGGGCGAGTCGGGCACCGGCAAAGAACTCGTCGCCAAAGCCATCCATGACCTCTCGCCCCGACGGGGGAGGCCGTTTATCGCAGTCAACTGCGCCGCCCTCCCCGAATCCTTGCTCGAAAGCGAACTCTTTGGCCACGAGAAGGGGGCCTTTACCGGTGCCGCCGAACGACGGCTTGGCCGGTTCGAACTCTCCGAAGGCGGGACGATCTTTCTTGACGAGATCGGTGAGATTCCGGAGAGTGTGCAGGTCAAGTTGCTCCGGGTGTTAGAGGAACGCGCCTTCTTCCGGGTCGGCGGGATCCAGCCGATCCGGGTCGATACCCGGGTGGTGGCCGCCACCAACCGGCCGATCCGCGATGCCGTCGCCATGGGAACCTTCCGCGACGATCTCTATTACCGGGAACGTCCTCAACATCTACCTCCCACCCCTGCGGGAACGGCGGGAAGATATTCCGCTCCTGGTGCGGCGGTTTATCCGCGAACTCAGTCGACAGCACGATAGAGTCTTCCGGGGGATTACCGCCGAAGCGATGCAACGCCTGGTGGATGCCCGATGGCCGGGCAATGTAAGGCAACTCCGGAACCTGATCGAATCGATGGTGGTGTTGGCTCCCGGCACCGAGATCCGGGCGTCCGATATCCCCCCCGATATCGTTGAGGGGGCACCCACCGTCCTACCGGTCTTGGCGGCGGGAGCGGCGTGGGGAGGGGGACCCGACTCCCAGCAACTCCAGTTCATTCTCCGCAGTATCATGGACCTCCGCCGCCAGGTCGAAGACCTGAAAAGCCGACTCGGCGAGGGGGACTCCTCCTATCCTTCCACTCACCCCCACCCCCACCCCCACCCCCACCCGGCCTCACCGGTACGGGTCATCGAGGTCCCCGAAACCTTTGTACCCTTAGGAGAGGTCGAAGAAGAGAAAGAACCCGAGATCGTATACCGGAAAGGCATGACTATGGCAGAGATAGAGCGGGCTGCCATTGACGCCGCTCTCCGGGAAAACGGGGGAAATCGGCGTCAAGCGGCGCAAACACTGGGAATCGGCGAGCGGACCCTTTATCGAAAGATTAAGGAATACGGGCTCGACTGATCGGAATCCGTGTAAAATGCAACACTGTCGTGTTTTTTGTCATACCGTTTCCTTGACTTGAGGGAAGGGGCTTCTGATATTGAGGATAGCGAACCCAGTGACTAGGTGTCTGCCGTGAAATTTGTGATCGACGCGGAAAGCTGCGTCGGGTGCATGGCCTGCGTCCGGGTCTGTCCGACGGGGGCGATCGCAGTGCCGCCGAGTGGAACGGTGGTCGAGGTGGTCGACGAGAGCTGCATTCGCTGCGGGCTCTGCGTTCCGGCGTGCCCGCACCAGGCGGTGCAGGTCACCGGTCAGTTGGGGCAAGCGCTCACGATCGCCTCCCGTGGGGGAGGTGTCTTGATTTTGGGCACCGAGGCCGCCGCCCACTTCTATCCCGCCACCCCGGAACAGGTGGTGAACGCCTGTTATGCCTGCGGGTTTCAGACGGTGACGCGGGGAGTTATTGGGGACGAACTGGTGGCGAGCGAGTACCTCAGGTTGTGGCATGAAGAGAACTGGGGGACCCTGATTCGGTCGACCGACCAGGTAGTGGTCGACGCGTTTCGAAGCCTCCATCCCGAGCTGGTTCCGTACCTTGCGCCGGTAACGACGCCGGCGGTGGCCGAGGCACGTTACCTGCGTGGATTATGGGGCAAAGGGCTGTTGGTGGTGTATGCCGGCGTGGGCCCGGTGGCGGGTGCCAACGAACTCGATGCGGCGCTCACCTTCGGTGATCTGGAGCGGATCTTCGCCCTGCGCGGTGTCAGTCCGCTGACCCAGCCGACGGTGTTCACCCGGGTGCCGCAGGAGCGGCGCCGGCACTTAAGTGCTGCCGGGGGGATGCCCCTGGCGATGTTAGAGGAGATGCGTCAGTCGAGTCGGCGGTTTCTGAAGCTCCGCGGCCTCGACGGACTGAAAGGTTTGGCCCGGGCGGTGGTGGTGGATCGGATCGACCTCGGCTTTGTCGACATCCTCTCTTCGGATGGGGCGCTCGACTTCCCGTTGGCCGGTCCGCGGGAGGAGTTGTACTGGCGTCGGGCGGTGGTCCGGAACAGCGAACCGCCGCGGAGTACCACTCCGGTGGTAGAAAACCAGGTGAAGGCGTCGATCGGGGCGGTGTTTGCCTTCCGGACCCGACCGGCTCGGGTGGACCAGGCGAAGGTGCAGGTGGTGCTCGACGCGATCGGTCCCGGTCCCAATGGGAAGCCGTGGGACTGTCGGGCCTGTGGCTACGCCACCTGTCGCGAGTTTGCCGAGGCGGCGGCGATTGGGCGGGCGGCGCTCCGGCAGTGTGGCCCGTACTTGGAGCGAACCGCGGCGGAGTCCCAGCGGGCGGCGGCGACCGATCTGCTGACCGGGCTCGCGACGTTTCGGGTATTGCGGGAACGGTTGTCGCACGAGATCGAACGGAGCAAGCGGACCGGGGATGGGTTTACGGTGCTCTTTATCGACCTCGACCGACTGAAGGAGTTGAACGACGCCCACGGCCACGATGCCGGCAACGAGGTGTTGCGTTCGGTGGCGCTGGAGGTACGGCGGGCGGTGCGGTCGTCCGATCTGGTGGCCCGGTTTGGGGGAGATGAGTTTGTCGCGATCCTGACCGGCACCGACGATCATGGGGCCAAACGGGTCGCCGAAGCGCTCCGGCAGGGTGTGGAACGGGTGGGGCAGCGGTTGGGGTATCCGTTCGGTGAGGTGACGGTCAGTGTCGGGGTGGCAGGGTACGACCCCGGCGACCCACCCGACGGTGATATCTTGGTGTCGGCGGATCGGGCGCTGTATAAGGCCAAGGCACTGGGTCGGAACGTGGTGGTGTAATGGGACTACTCTTGCGGAAGGGACCGTGGCTGTGAGCAGTTCGTCGTTACGGGCACACGAGGCCGATCCGGCCGACCCCCGCGCGGGGTTGACCGGTGAGGCTGCACCCGACCCCTGGGGGGCTCGGCGGGCCGAACACCTGCTGTCCAGCCTCGAGGGTGTGTTGTCGGCACGGATGGTCACCACGCCGTTAGGCGAGGTGAGCGAGATCCATATTCTGGCCCAACCGGGCGTGGCGCCGAAACAGATGGTGCGGAATATCGAGTCGGCGCTGCTGGCCCACTTCGGGCTCAAAGTCGATCATCGGAAAATCAGCATTGCCCTGACCGCGGATGTGAAACCGTTGGCGGCGCTGGAGGACGAGGTGGTGCGCGACCGATCGCGGCACCGGGCGGTCCTCTTCGAAGGCCTGACAGTAGCACCGGCGAGCCGGCCCAACCGGTCGGCGGTGGGTGTCGTGTTAGGATATGGGGGCCGGACCGAGTCGGCGGAGGAAGAGACCGCCGACACCCCGCGGGCCCGGGTGGAGGGAGCGGCGCGGGCGGCGTTGGCGGTGCTGGAACGGCTCTTGGAGCGGGACACACTGGCGCTCGAGGGCGCCAAGGTGGTGGAAGCGTTCGACCGGTCGATGGTAGTCGCCGTGGTGCAGGGGCTCGGGGGGCGGGAGGCGCGACTCCTCACCGGGACGGCGGAGGTGCGGGACAATCCCGAACGCGCCGCGGTCCTGGCCGTGCTCGACGCGACGAATCGCTGGATCGAACTCCGCCGGCAGCAGTAGGCCGGCGGAACAGCCATCACCATTTGGCAGAAAGGAATAACGGAGGGGCCCTGGTCCGAGTTTGGATGAGCGGAGACAGAGCGGACAACTGAGCGGAGCGTCTGGGGGGCTATAGCGAGGCCTGCCACTTCACTGCGGGATATTCCACCCGAGGGGAGGTGACGCTCATATGATCAGCTGGCTTGCTGCCGCGTTTGATTTTGCGGCGAACGTTCTTGCCTTACCTGTGCAAGACTGGTAAAGGGGTCAGGGCCCCAACCTCTGCGTATGTCTCAGCGAGTAAGGATCTCTGGCTATATCGGTGCAATAGGAGCCGCCGCGATACTGGTTGTCGTTGCATCTTGGCACAGTAGGCAGCCATGGCCTGGCTTCCTTGGGCCCACTGTTTTCGCGCTGATTTCATTCCTTTTGGACGTGTCATCGATCACTCTGAGGAGTGGTGAGGGACGGGGCTCTATAGCGTTTGTCACCCAAATAGCATCAGGTGTCCTGTTCGGCCCTTTTTGGGGGGCACTAGTTGTTATCACCTCAACCGGGTTGGCACAACTTGTTCGAAGACCACCAATTGAGAGGCTGGTCTTCAACATTTTTCAGCGAACGCTGATTCTTGTCATCTGTGTTTGGGCCTATCAGTTCTTAGGTGGCGAGGTTCCACCAACTTATCTACTCCCAGGATCAGCTACACCACTTAATGAAGTACTGGCAAGCCTGCTAGCGTTTCTTGGCGGTGCTTTGGTCTATATTAGCGTCAACTCGCTTCTCGTTAGTGGTGCAGTTGCTCTTAGTACAGGGCAGTCATTTCTACTAGTGTGGCGAACCAATACGCTTTGGATCTTAGGCTATGACATTGTGGCCGCATCTCTCTCTCTTATCGTTTCCTTTCTCTACTTGTCTTCCGATAGGCAAGAGGGCGTTGCGCGGCTTTCGTTCGTTGTCGTATTCCTGCTAGCGATTCTGATGCGCCACATTTACGGAAAGCTGTCTGTTCTGAGGACACTATATGATGAGCTGGACCAAGCGCATGAGAAGCTTGAACTGAATCTTCGTGAACAATTGGCGATGATGGTTAAGTCAATTGAAGCACGTGATCCGTATACATCAGGGCATTCGCGAAGGGTATCCATCCTTGCCAGGACGATTGCGCTTGATCTCGGCCTATCAGAAGCGGACGTTGAGGAGATTGAGAACGCCGCTCTGCTCCATGATGTGGGAAAAATTCATGCAGAATTCGCTCCACTACTGCAAAAGGAAGGCCGGTTAACGCAAGATGAATGGGACTTGATGAAAACACATGCTACAAAAGGGGCGGAGCTAGTGGGGTTGTTTACAAGGTTTAGGGGGAATGTCGAAAATGCCGTAAGACATCACCATGAAAGGTGGGATGGGAAGGGATACCCCGACGGAATTAATGATGTTGGGATTCCCCTTGGTGCGAGAATTATAATGATTTCCGATACTATTGATGCGATGACTACAGATAGACCGTACCGAAAAGCGCTTCCGTTTGAGGCAGTAGTCGCGGAGTTGCTGAAGTATCGTGGTGCTCAGTTCGATCCCGAGCTTGTCGATATGGTCGTGCGATCGGTGACCATCCGGCGTCTTGTGGCTGACCCTGAAATGCTATCTGGCTACCGAAAAGGTGCGGCAGGTCATGCTTCAAACCAGGGGCCCTTGAGATCCCAGGGTAGTTTCTGGGAAGGAGTCCTCTCGGAGCACCAACTCAAGCCCTAACCGATGCCCTAAAGGTTTCAGAGGGGGGTATTGGGGGCCATTGCCACAAGATCTCCATAGTAGTCCCGCATCGTAACGATCGAACGGGCGCCTTCGCTGAGGGCTTCGAGCCGGGAAAAGGCCCTCTTAGCAAACCGCTCCACCTCGACTCTGTTTTCGGAAGTGCTTGCAATTGCCCATAAAACGTCTATCCTATCTGGCGGATCGAGCATTTCAATGCAGTCGAGTAGTGTTAGTAGGTGGGCCCGGCATGACTTGAGATCATCACGGCAGTTGAGCGTCTTGAGTATCCAGTAGGCGTAGTGCCCAGCGAAGTTGACTGCTAACAGGTGGGCGAATTCTCCTGAAGTACCTCTTAGTCCATGCGTCAAGGCCTCCTCTTGCATTTCGAGGTAAAGGAACCCTTGAGCAGTGTGCAGAAGAGCAGCCTGCTCCATCCACTTCACGCCGATGCTTTGCGCGATTCCACTAAGAGAATTGAGGTTGTTCAATGACTTCTGGCGCTCTCCTAGCTTTGCAAAGGAGAAGGAGGTATACGCGGTCGCGAGAATACTATGGTAGGCGTTCTGTGAGCCACCCAATCTGAGCCCCTTGGTACACCAATCGACGGATTCCTCAAATCGGCCACGGACGAACTGACAGAACCCGAGATTTGCTGCTTGCCTTGCAGCGGTATCTTGGTTTCCAATACGAATGGCTAGGTCGTAGGTCTCAACAAACGAGGCAAACGCCTGCTCGATATCACCCATCCCACTGTGAATTGCTGCGATTCCACCCTTGAGCTTTAGCAAGAGAGAGCTCGGTGGTAGTCTTGGCCTTAGACACTGTAGCGCAGATTCAATGGTCGCAAGGGCGAGCTCTTTTTCCCCTGAGAAGTATTCGGTTCGTGCGCGGGCTAAGAGTATTCGTGCCCGATCCTGGTAGCCAAATGTGATAGGGATTAATCCACTAATTGCAGGCTTGATCGTGAGACGGTAATGTTCATCCCTTACAAAGTCGCTCATTGCTGCGGCCATTGCTGCCAGGGCCTGTGTCGTACGCTCCTTTGAGTGTGAGATGATTGTGGAGAGCATCGGAGCGAATTCGCGAAGGCGCTTTGCGTCGTATCTGAGTAGACCTGCTTCCGCCTGGAAACTCAACACTGTGAATCTGTCCTTGTGGCATAGAGGTATCTCTTCTAGAGTCTCAAGCGCAACGAGAGATTCCTCCCATCGAGCCATTTCTTGCAGGACTTCCACCAGGAGCAGGATTGCCTCGGTACGGGGAACATCAGACAGATTACGAATCCCAGTACGGAGTGCTAGTTCCGCCTCATGAAGGGCGCCTCGATCAATGGCCTCTCTTGCTCCAGCGAGAAGATAGGTTGTCGATTCGCTGTCGCGGGAAGCACGGACCAATTGCCATGCAATCTCCAGGCCGGGGATGTCGCCCCCCAATGATCTCATCTCGATTAGTTTGTCGGCCACCCTGCTATGTAGGTGCTGTCGGATTTGCAAAGGAGATGAGACATAAACGTGTGCCCTGCTTATCTGATTTGCGAACTCTAAGTCAACTCCGGCGTTTCGTAGGAGGTTGGTACCGCACAATTGAGTGAGCGACGCCATTGCCTGAGGCGCGGGTACGTCGATCAGAGAATACATGTCCAGGTCGCCTAGTCGGTTGTCTAGAACAGCCGCCAATTGCAATACACTTACCGTGATCGGGTCCTGCCCTTTGATCATCCTATCTGTAAGACGTTGGTAGTATCCCTCCACGGGGACCGGCGACATCGTCTTGGTCATTGCTCTGACCGAAAGAGCAAGCGAATCAGAACCCCTTTCCATCCAGTCTTGGATTAGAAGAATGAGTGCCATTGGGATGCCAGATGATGCTCGAATGAGGGCGCGCCCCTCGGCGGGAGATGGCTCTTGCGCCCCGTTCAATAACCTGCCAATGAGTTCTCGGCATTCCTCTGCGCCCAAGGGCAGTAACTCCACCCTACGAAAAGAGGTTGCATCCGATTGCGTTACTGGCATAGATCGGGGGCCTCCAGAGGCCCCGCTCCCTTTCCCTTGAGAAACCAGGAGCATGAGCGGGGTTCTCGGACATCTCCTAAGAATGAGGTGTAGGGCCGCTACGGTTGCTTCGTCCGCAAGGTCGAAGTCATCAAGAACGAGCAAGACTGGGTGCTCATCCAAAACGGCAAGGAGGAGGGTGAGAAAGGCCTCGGCGATGTATATTCGCGCGGCCTCTCCTCTTGAATTCTCCGGCTCGGGGAGGCCAGGAAAGTAGTTCCTCACTTGCGGTACGACTTGAGAGATCTCGGCAAGCGCTTCCGGAGCAGTTGCTGCTGCTCCGGGTCGATCCAAAAGACCTCTAACGAGGCCGGATAGAGTTGCGTATGGAATCCCCTGCTCCTGCTCGAAGCATTGGGTACGGACTGTAGAGAATCCCTCCAAGCCTATTGCTGTTGCAAATCTCGCTGCGAGGGTTGTCTTTCCGATCCCACTATCTCCCGTCAAGAGGATATGAACTTGATCGCCACGGCGTGAGGCCTCCGCGGCTTGATACAGTTGGCGGTACTCATCAACCCGGCCTACGAACGGGTGATCCTTCCACTGATCAGTTGGAATATGCGGGATGTGAGTAGACCCTCTCCGTTCCCATCCTCTCCGTCGCAGCCGTGTTGCCATACCCTCCAATGTCTCGGAAGGACATGCGTTGAGTTCGGCCTGAATCTGATCCAGCCACTCATCGTACAACCGCAGTGCGGAAAGTCGGTCGCCAGCGAGCGCTCGTGCCTCCATGCGGGCACGAATCCCCTCTTCCGCGAATGGGTCGATTGCCAGTAGCCTCTCGGCCGTTCTTTCCAGAGCCCGGATGTTTCCAGTTCTTCTGTGTTGATCAATCTGCGTGTGTAATCCGCCATGAATCAGTGGCAGCCAGCGAGCATGCTGCCGATCCCTCCAGTGTTCGAACTCGGAAGATTCAGGAAGATCAAATCCGGACAGGAAGCCATCAAGAGAGAGGGGACCAAATTCCGGGGTCTCTTCCAATTTCCCTACTTCGAGCCTGGCCAGGTCGGTTCGTATCGTGTTCGGCGCAATAGCGACGGTTTGGCGGTCGGCTTCGATGACGTGTGGGCCGAGTAGTCGCCTGAGTGCTGATAACGCAGTGGCGAGCGACTGCCGGCCCTGCGGTTTCTTCGAGTCCGGCCACAGAAGGTGGATCAGGTAGTCCCTCCGGAGAGGCCTTGCCTCCGCAACCAGGATGATGAGCAGCGCGAGGTGCTTCCTGACCCGCACCCGCATCACCTCTTCGCGAGCGTTCCTGAGGACTGGGGTTCCCAGACAGTTGAGATAGAATCGACCGGACACGGCGGCCCCGCTATGGCCTAATGGATCTTGAGGGTATCTGAGTCTTATAAACCAATCATTAAATGCTAACGCCAAGAACGCCACTGCGGTTAAGGATAGCTCACTCGCCAGTGTCTAACATTCCTATTTCCAACGTCTTAGGTGAATTGATCCGCTGCCTTGTCAGACGGATGGGATGCCGCAGTTTGGGTACACACGCCGTCATGGCGGTGAGTCTAACTGCCCGTCCAAGCCCAGCCTCGGCCAGCCACAGCGGCGGCAGGCGCGATACGTGGAGTCATCGGGTTTCCGCTGTACTCAGTGCATCATCACACTCATCCCCCCCCCGGCGCCGAGGCCTCAATCCCATCATGCGATACCCCAAGCTCAGTAACCGGCTGCTGGTCTCCCTCCTCCTGACCCTGTCGGTCGGGGCACCCATAGCGGCGGCCCAGGCGGCCCCCGACCCAGTCACCCGGGAGGTCGAGGCGTTCCTCCAGCAGTATGCCGAACGGTTGAGGGCGCTGGATGTGGCCGGGGTGGTGGAGCTGTTCTCCGCCGCGCCTGAGTTTCGCTGGGCCGAAGCCGGCCGCACGGTGTACACCTCGCGGACGGCGATCGCCGAGGGGCTTCGGGGGCTCACCGAACAGTTCGAGACGGCTGATGTCTCTTTCACCGGGCGCACGATCGTCCCGCTCAGTCGCGATCTGGCCTCGGTGTTCGTGGAGTTCTCCGAAACCTTCCGGGGCAAGGATGGCGGGAGCTTCGGACTGACCGGGAGTCTACTGACCGGTTGAGTCTACCGTCGCTTTTTTTAGGATGTCTCGCTCCTCCGTCACCTGCGTCAGCTCCCGGCGCAACCGGCGGTTTTCCGCCTCCAGGTTCTCGGGCACCTCCGCCGGTGGAGCCCGGCCCGCCCGGGCCTGCCGCACCCAGGTGCGTAACACCTCGGCCGACAGCCCGAGCTCACGGGCGATGGCACTTGCCGGGCGACCGCCGTGCTCCACCAACCGGATCGCTTCGGCCTTATACTCAGGGGTATAGCGTCGTCGGACACGGGACATGGGACACCTCCTCCTCGGAGAATACCAAGAGGGTACGGTGTCTACAAAAACGGGGGAGGCTCATAGAATACCTATCTTGCTAAAGAGAGCCATCCCGCTTGGGCGCTGTACGGAGCCAGTTGTATGGCGTCCTCGCCGGGTTACTGCTTGATTCCATGCGGACGTGCGCGTGGTATCTGTTGCTACTAGCAAGAAGTCCCGTCGGGTGGGGATTGTAGCCAACGGAATCGTGCACCTGACTCGCAGCAGCCACCTGCATTGTTGTCTATCTAATGTAGATTTGGTCACCGTATGAGGATCGCCAGTGAACCGAGATCGATACAGAAATGTTCATCGAGACGAGACTATCACGGACTGGATACTGTGGCGTAGGGGGCCATAATGCCCATCGTGTCGTTCGTAGCCTGCGATCAAGCGAGTCGCACTCGACTGCAAGGTGTTCTTCCCCAGGTGCGGCCTGCCCTGCTCTGGAAGATTGGTCTCCACTTGGCCATGTGTTACCAACTGTTGTGTTTGCCGCAGGAACAACTCGTAGCCCAGGTGGTCGAAGTCCGGGTGGTGGATTCCCTGACCACGCTCCCAGCCGCCAGTGCGATTGTCTCCCTCCAGCGCGCGGATGGAACCGTGGTCGAGCGACGACTTACCGACCTCCTCGGCCTGGTGCGGTTCGCGGGGATGGGGGTTGGGGAGTACCGCCTCGAGGTCGACCGGATCGGAGCCCGTCGTCAGCGCACATCGGTGTTCGGTATCACGTCTCCACTGAATACCATCCGGCGTCGAGTGGTCATGGCGACCGAGGAGTTCGTGCTTCCGGACCTAGATGTGCTCACCGATGAGGTGGCGTGCAGCGTTGGGGGCGTCGGAGGAAGGGCGCTGGTGTCAGTGTGGGAAGAGGCCCGGAAAGCCCTCACCGCCACGGTGCTCACTCAAGAATCGGTACGCCCCCTCCTCCGACGGTGGCGTTGGGAACGGAGCCTCGATCGGAATCAACGGCCCCGCGGAGAACGGGACGACATCGTCGAGTACACTCGGGGGGCCCCGTTTGTCAGTGTCCCTATCCGCCGACTGCGGGAAATCGGATTCGTCGATGTCGGACCAGACTATGCCGTGTTCAGCCTTCCGGACGCCCACGTCCTCTTGGCTGACGGTTTTTTGGATGCCCACTGTTTTCGACTCGAGATCGAGGAACGCCGGCAGGAGGGGTTGGTCGGTCTCCGTTTTGCCCCACTCGCGGATCGGAAGGTGTCGGAGGTGGAAGGGGCGTTGTGGCTGCGTCGACGTGGGGCCGAGCTGGTCGAGATCACCTTCCGGTATGTGAACTTGCCTCCTGTGTTCGAAGGCAATCCGAAGTTTGGCGGACGGGTGGTGTTCGATCCGATTCCCGGGGTCGGGTGGATCGTTCGCGAATGGTCGGTGCAGAGCCCGTTATACGGAGTTCCCGCCGTGAAGGGGAGCTTTACCGGGAGGCGGCGAACAACCGGTCTCGGCATTGTGCGGTGGCACCTGGCCGGCGGGAGATCAGAAGTGGTTCGAGTAGATACCGCTCTGGCGGAGATCGACCGGCCTTCACCAAATGGTGCTCACATCACGTCAGGGTTCACTCGCCCGCAACTCTGTGGACCCATCCCGAGGACCGACGAGAGCATGGGGCTCGTGGTGGTCAAGGTCGAACGTGCTGACTCGACTGGTGTGGTACCGAACCTACCGGTACTGGTGACCGCCGGAGATCCCGAGTTCCAGGCGGTGCAGCTCGCCAACGGAAAGGAACTTCGGGTGGAGCGGGCGGCCACCCGGGTCGACGGTGTCACGGATGGGGATGGAATCCTCGCGGTATGTGGGATTCCTCTCGGAACGCGGGTCGTGGTCCACGCAGGATCCGATGTTTCGCCGCCCACATACGCCGTATCGTCCAACGACCCCTCCCCGATTCGGGTCCAGTATACGCCTGTCGCTCCCACGATCATCACCCATGCCGGTGTCTTGGCCGGTCGCGTGGTCGACACCGCTGGCGTAGCGGTCCCCGATGTGCAGGTGGTCCTCGTCGAGACCGGCCGCTTCGCCACCACCGACACCACCGGGAGGTACCGTGTCACCGGTGTGCCCGTGGGGCGTTTTGAGGTGATGTTTCGCCGGTTCGGGTACCTGGCGGTCCGAACCTTCCGGAGCTTCCGGCAGGACACCCTCTGGGTAAACATCCGACTCACTCCCTTGGCGTTTGTGTTGCCTGAGGTCGAGGCCGATATACGCGGACCAGTGAAGGTGCCGCCGAAGCTTCGGGAGTGGGCCCGGCGGCGGGCATTCAACGTTGGAGGAAAGTTTTGGGATGATTCCTTGATGCGCACGCTGGAGCATCGGAAGCTGCCCGAGGTGTTACAGGGGGTTCCTCGCGTACGGATCATCCGGGGGCCGGGAGGAGAACGGTACGTTGCCACCAGCGGAGGAGGGTCTCCAAGGCAGGGGCCACTGTTAAAAGGGGTTCCCTCCGCCTGCTACGTCGAGATCTATCTCGACGGCGCGCGTCTCTCTTCGGTCGGGTATCCGGTCAATCTCGACGACATTCCGGTGCAGATGATCGCGGCGATGGAGTTCTATCGCTCCGTGGCGTCGATGCCGGTGGAGTTCAATTCCCCTGGTTCCTCCTGTGGGGTACTGGCGATCTGGACCCGGTAATGGAGATTCTATGGGCGGTGGCGGGCCCTAATATGAGATGCGATCCATGATGATCACCGTGATTCGCGCCGAAGTCTGGCCGATACTCGTGCTTGGAATCCTCTCCGCCGGTTGGGCCTCGTGGTCAGCACCGGCTCCTCCCCTTGCCGTCAGAGGTACCTCCCTCTCGATCATCGGTGGTGTCGTCATAGACACCATCGCGGCCCGCCCGGTTCCCGGGGTGTCGGTTTATGTGGATGGGGCCCTTCGCGACAGCTCCGATGCGGAGGGGAAGTATCGTATCAAGGGGCTCCGGAAGCGGGGCTACCGGCTCCGCTTCGTGCACCCAGATCAGATCGCGGTGTTCGATGGGATAACCGTCCCCGCCACGATCGAGGCTACGGGGATCCAAGTGGATCTGGATGTGTTCTGGCCCTCAATCGGAGCAATGGTCCAGCGAGAATGCGACCGATCTCGGGGGAGGGAGGAGGGTGCGGTGGCATTGCTTGGAAGAGTGGCGCCTCGGTTGAACGGAGGGGGCCAAGACTATGGCCGGATGGTTGCCACGATGAGTTGGTCCGGGGCAGACACCCCCGATGCCGGTGCAGCGACGGTGGCGACACAGGTATTGGACAACGGTGGGTTTCTTCTTTGCCACCTGCCACCCGGGGCTGAGGTTCTTCTCCTCGTCGCCGACCCCGCCGTGGGGTCGAACCGTGCCCCGCGCTTGGTCTCGCTTCCGCCATCGGGTTTCATGACGATGCGCTGGTCAGAGTAGTCTGCGACTCACGCCGCAGGCTCGGCGGGGGAGGTGGCTTACGCCACCGTCGTCTCGTCCATCGTCTATTGAGTGTCACCTTGTGTGCCGAGGCGCTTGGAGCGATAGCACCTCCGATGGGTTCAGTAGTAGCCCTTCAGGGCTGCCCCACCGAAGGTGGCCGAGCGCCGGTTTCAACCGGCGAAGGCGCAAGTGTTCGACCCGTCCAATCGATCTATCCCTGAGCGGCCTCCGGTGCGTCGAGCCCTGGGCGTCGGCCCAGGGGTAGATCGATGAACCCGCGACTCACGTCGTAGGCTCGGCGGGAGAGGTGGCTTACGCCACCGTCGTCTCGTCCATCGTCTATTGAGTGTCACCTTGTGTGCCGAGGCGTGTGGAGCGATAGCACCGACCGATGCATTCAGTAGTAGCTCTTCAGGGCTGCCCCACCACAGGTGGCCGAGCGCCGGTTTCAACCGGCGAAAACGAAATGCACTGCTTCGTCTCATCACATTTGGCCGCGTGAGCGGTGTCC
This sequence comes from Gemmatimonadota bacterium, assembly GCA_029262155.1. GTDB lineage: Bacteria > Gemmatimonadota > Gemmatimonadetes > Gemmatimonadales > GWC2-71-9 > OFTM291. Next base: position 5,226 of record JAJCZW010000252.1, on the reverse strand, counting down.
TGTGTGCCGAGCCCTGGGCGTCAGCCCAGGGATAGATCCGTCCTACAGCCCATCCAGCACTGACGTCGCCTGAATTCGTGAGGCTCGGCGCGAGGGCACCACGATTGCTAGCACACCACCCAGCAATACGACCAGCGTGACCGCCAACAGGGTCAGCGGGTCGAACGGGCTGATGCCATGGAGCGCATTCACGAGGAGCCGAGTGGTTGCGCCAGCGATGAGGAGGCCGGCCCCGATTCCGAGGAATACCGGATACATCCCCTGGCGGAGGATCAACTTTCGGACGTGGTGTGGTGTGGCGCCGAGGGCGAGCCGGATGCCGATATCGTGACGCTGCGTATTCACCAGGTACGAGATAACGCCATACACCCCTGCCATCGCCAAGAGCAGGCCGATGATCGCGAGGGTGGTCAGCAGCGTCGCGGTGAACCGGGTACCCGCCACGGTGCGGTCTACCGCCTCATCGAGGGTGGTGATACTAAAGAGAGGGAGAGCAGGATCGATGCTCTGGACCGCTGTCCGAAGCGTGGGCACGAGCGCTGCCAGCGCGATCGGTGAGCGTACTACCAACGTCATGCTCTGTTGATTCCAGCCCCACATCTGGTCGGGGATCTGTGCCATCGGGAGGTAGAATTCGGGGGCGATCGCCCGGGCTGCGCCCGATGACCGTACGTCGGCGACTACCCCGACCACCGCCTTGGTGCGGGAACCACTGGGGCCACCACAACAGATGAAGGCATGCCCAATCGCGTCGGTCACGCTCCAGAGGTCCTCGGCCAACGCCACAGTGACCACCCCAATCGGTTGTTGGCTTCGGGTGTCGCTCGGCTCGATCCGGCGTCCTTGAACGAGTGGAATGGCCATCGTCGCGAAGTATCCGTCGCTCACATAGCGGAGCCGCGCAATGACCATATTCTCCCGTTCAAGGGGACGGTCGGTCGGGAAGAGGCCGTTCGAGCTTCCGCCTTCACCGAGCGGTGCCTGGGAGACGAGTGCCGCCGATGTGACCCCCGGTATCGCGCGAACGGCGCCGAGTATCCGCTCGAACGTACTCCGGAGGGATGGGCCGTCGGGGTACCGGGTCGGCGGCAGTGATACCCGGGCGGCGATCAGGTTGTGTTGGTCGTACCCGGGGCTCACCCCCTGCAGGTGGACGAGGCTCCGCACCAGCAACCCTGATGCGACTAACAGGCTCAGAGCCAAAGCGACTTCACCCCCGATGATCAGGACGCGCATCCCACGTTGCGGCCCTGGTCGGGCTTGCCGGCCCTCCCTGAGCGATACCCCCGACGATCGCCGAGCGCCAATCAATGCCGGAAGGCTGCCAAAGAGAAACGTGGCGATTAAGGAGAGGAGCAAAGCAAAGAGTAAGGCCGTGAGGTTGATGGTGGTGCCTGCGAGCCGCGGAATATCAGTGGGGGCAAGCCTCACGATCAGCGGCACCCCGGCGATGGCCAGCAACAGACCACCCATCCCTCCTGCCAAGCCAACGACACCGGCCTCGGTCAGGAGCTGCCGAATGATTCGACGCCGGCCTGCGCCAAGCGCCGACCGCACGGCCAATTCGGTCTGGCGACCGGCCCCACGGGCCAGTAGGAGGCTGGCGACATTCGCGCACGCGATCAATAGCACGAGACACACCGCCCCAAGGGCAAACCAGAGCTGATCTCGGTAGTTCCGAAGCAGAAGATCGGGCATGGTACGGACGCTCACGACCCGAGCGTCGTTCCCAATAGGAAAACTCTCCGAGAGCCGTTCCTGAATGCGACTCAGGTCGGTGCTCGCCTCGGCGCGCGACCGACCGGGGGCCAGCCGGCCCAGTACGCCGAGATAGTGTCCGTCGTGGTTGGCCCGCTGTGCGGGGGAAAAGGTGAGCGGCACCCACGCATCATACCCGGCGAGGTCGGGGTCGAACTCCGCCGGCATGATTCCCAACACGGTATAGGAGGTACCACTCAGATGGACCGTTCGGCCGACCAGCGTGGTGTCGCTTCCGAAGGGCCCGCGCCAGAGCCGTTCCGAGAGCACGACCACGCCACTGGCCGCTGCGTCGGCGTCGGTGTCGACATTGGGGCCGAAGGCCCGACCCCGGAGTGGCGCCACACGCAACAAGGAGAAATACGAGGAGGTCACCTCGGCCACACCAATGCGAGTCGGCGTGTCGCCGTCCTCGAGGTTCAGATCGACCACATTCATGGCGGTGAGATCGGTCAGTGTGCTCGTTTGCTCCTTCCAGCCGATGAAATTGCCGACCGAGACATCCCCCTCTCCGTTGGGTGACTGTTCGAAGAGGTACACCACCCGTCCTGCCTCGGGAATCGGGAACGGGCGGAGCACCACGCGATCCAGGACGCTGAAGATCGTGGTGGTCGCTCCGATCCCAATCGCTAACGTTCCGAGCATCACGGCGGTGGCGAGTGGGGTTCGGCGGAGGGTGCGGAAGGCGTATCGAAGATCCTGCCAGACCTCATCGAGGTATTCGGTGCGCCGCATTATGGTATCCCGTTGTCGTGCGATTCGAGTGCATTGTATCCGGACCCGGCGGAGATCACCGAACCGATCCAGCGTTTCTTGTCGGGCTTGTCCAGGCGAGAGACCGCGCGCGACGCCATCCCGTATCCCCATGGCGAGATGAAACGCAAACTCGGCGTCGACCTCCTGGTCGGCTGAAGCCCGAAAGAGCGTGTCGAAGAGTTCGCGGCCGGGGTGTCCGAGTCGGCGCATGGGGAGGTCAGGTTTGGAGGAGCGGGGTCACCGCCGCTGCGAAAGCCTGAAACCGTTCGGCCTCGGTTTCCAGATGGCCTCGACCCGTTGGCGTGATCTGGTAGAACTTTGCTCGGCGACCCAGATCGGAGGTACCCCACGCGGCTGTCAGAAATCCCTCTCGCTCCAGCCGGTAGAGGGCCGGGTAGAGCGAGCCTTCCAATACCTCGAAGGCACTGCAACTGTGGTCGTTGAGCCATTGGCTGATGGCGTAGCCATGAAGGGGTCGGGTCCGAACGGCGCGGAGGATCAGGGCGTCGAGGGTGCCGTGGAGCAGGTCGGTTCGGGCCATGGGTGCGCCTCCACTAGATGTCTAGGTAATATGTGGAGGTAATGCCTAGCTGTCAAGGTAAGGTGCATGATGTCCCAACCTACCTCGGCATGATGCCTCTATCACGAGACCATGCGACTCACGCCCGAGGCTCGGCGGGGGGGTGGCTCACGCCACCTAGAATCAATCGATAATAAGAGAGCCGCGTGAGCCCCGGGATCCGACCACAAACTAGACAACCGAGCATTCCTCGGCGTATCGTATTCTACATCGACGCCTTTACTCTCTCCCTCTTCCGCCCGATGGAGATCCAACATGGCCAAGCGGATGAAGGCGTATCTCCGCCGCTGGATATTGTGGATCGTGCTCCCGATGCTCGGTTCGGTTTGGGCGGTCGTGACCTATCTGACTTTTTGGACGGCGGACGGTCGGCAAGACCTCGGCCTGGTGGGATGGATCGTCATCACGGTGATGATCGTCCTTGCCGGCGTCATGCTGTGGCTCATGGCCTCGGGCCGATTGCCGACCTACATCCTTGAGATGGAGATCGAGGATGACGACGCCCCCTGATACGGGATTCTCCCGACGCACGATGCCGTGGTCGTTCGGCGCGCGATGCCAGATCTCCTGCGCACGCTGATTCGGAACGCCGCCCAGGCGCGCCGGGAGAACCGCTACCTGGATGCCCGCCGGGACCTGGTCGAGGCAATCGTGCGTGCTCGGGAGGCCAGCGCCAAGCCGATACTGATTGCGGCACTCAAGGGACTGGGACAGATCGAGCGAGACGAAGGGGACGCGGAGGTGGCACTCGCGCTCTACCAGGACGCCGCGGCGCTCTGCCGCACGGAAGATGATTCGCTTCTGCTCGCGCACACCATCCGCCATGTTGGTGATATCCACTACGAGTTAGGGAATGTAGAGAAGGCCGAGCCATGCTATCGGGAGGCGCTGGCCATCTACCGAGCCGATGACACCGCCTTTCCACTCGATCTCGCGAATGCGATCCGACCGATGGCGCTGCTCTTGTCTGAAACCGATCGGGCTAAAGAAGCGAGACCCCTCTGGGAGGAGGCCCGCCGGTTCTACCAGGAGTTGAGTATTCCGGAAGGGGTCCGGGAGTGTGCTGATTGGCTGAACCGGTCGGATAGTTAACCCATCCCATGCGGCGGTCGGTGCGTCGTCCTATCACCCTTCGCCGCGTGAGCGGCGCCTTTCTTGGCCGAGCCCTGGGCGTCAGCCCAGGGGTAGATCTCTGAACCCTGCGACTCACGCCGCAGGCTCGGTGGGGGAGGTGGCTTACGCTACCCTTGGGGTCCACATCACTCCCAGCTGCGTGAGCGGCGCCGTGTGGCCGAGCCCTGGGCGTCAGCCCAGGGATCTCATCTCTGAACCCTGCGACTCACGCCGCAGGCTCGGCGGTGGAGGTGGCTTCCGTCACCCAGATCGAATCGTCACACGAGAGCCGCATGAGCGGCGCCTTTCCTGGCCGAGCCCTGGGCGTCAGCCCAGGGGTAGATCACTGAACCCTGCGACTCACGCCGCAGGCTCGGCGGTTGAGGTGGCTCCCGTCACTGTCGTCTCGTCCATCACCCATTGAACATCACCTTGTGTGCCGAGGCGTGTGGCGATAGCGCCTACCGATGGGTTCAATCTCAGCCCTTCAGGGCTGTCCCACCGAAGGTGGCCGAGCGCCGGTTTCAACCGGCGAAAGTGCAAGTGTTCGACCCGTCCAATCGATCTATCCCTGAGCTACCTCCAGCCGCGTGAGCGGCGCCTTTCTTGGCCGAGCCCTGGGCGTCAGCCCAGGGATAGATCAAGGAACCCTGCGACTCACGCCGCAGGCTCGGCGAGCGGAGGTGGCTCACGCCACCGTCTGGGCCCACATCGCTCCCAGCCGCGTGAGCGGCGCCTTCCTTGGCCGAGCCCTGGGCGTCAGCCCAGGGGTAGATCGATGAACCCGCGACTCACGCCGCAGGCTCGGCGGGGGAGGTGGCTCACGCCACCGTCGTCTCGTCCATCACTCATTGAGCATCGCCTTGTGTGACGGGTGTTTGGTGCAATAGCGCCGGCGAGGCGCTAGGTCTCAGCCCTTCAGGGCTGCTCCACCGAAGGTGGCCGAGCGCCGGTTTCAACCGGCGAAAGTGCAAGTGTTCGACCCGTCCAATCGATCTATCCCTGAGCGGCCTCCGGTG
>JAJCZW010000251.1 GCA_029262155.1 Gemmatimonadota bacterium | reverse complement strand
GACGCACGCCCAGCCCTCGTCAGTGTCATTTGGAGCGTCCTGATGGCGTCGGGTTTCGTCGGATCGGAGGTCGTGCCCCAGGTGCTCGAAGCCCGGTCGACCCTTGCCCGCCTCTCGAACGGCCTCCCGACCGTCTTTGAGGTCCGCTATCGGCACCAGGTGCAGCCAAACGACTCCTTCGAGATGTGTCCGGGGTTTCGGAGCTTCGATCTGGTTCGGCGAGGTCGCGAGGTGGCGAAGGATCGGACTGGCAATATTGTCGTGGAGGTCAGTGGCCGGCTTCTCATGCCACTCTATCAGACGCAGGGGGTCGATGGGTTCTTTCTCATCAGGCCGGTACGTCCCTTCTGGCTTCATCTCTCCGTGTGGTGCCGCCGCCTCCGACTTGAGCGGGTCGCCCGGCATCTGCCGGGCGTACACACCGTGCCCAGCGACCCAACAGCCGTGGTGGTGAACCGGCGTGTGGCTCGCTGGTTTGCGCTCCACCTCTTTCACCTGCTCGGCTACCGTCGCATTCGGGAAGAGGGTCCTGACCTCCGCCTGAGTCGACGGCCCGAGCCAGATGGTCGGCGGCGTTAGCGTCGCCGCAGAGTCATACTTCCGTTGACCGTTGAAAGGCGGAGCGACCGTCCCCCCGAGCCGACCGTGCCAGTGACGCGACGCGGTCCGATGCGCCCGGTGAGTTGCACAGGAAAGTCCGTGTCGATGCTGCCGTTCACCGTCGTCGCCGTAAGATCAAAGTTGGCATCCTCTCCAATCTCCAACGTGATCCCTCCATTGACTGTGCTGAACGAGGCCTCTCCATTCCAGTTGGTTTGGGCAAACGAGGCTCGAATAGAGCCATTGACGGTGTGCGCCGCGGCGTGACCGGTTCCGTTGATATCCACATTGCCGTTGACGGTGCGAGCTTGGATATTTCCGCCGACATCGTGTGCCTCAATGTCCCCGTTCACCGTCCCCAGTTCCGCGTTAATGCCGGTGGGCAATGTGACGGTAAAGTCCACCTGCACGTCGTTGTTTCGGGTGTCGTTCTTACCGCGACCTCGTGATTGGCAGCTATTGGGTCGATCGCCACTCCGTGAAGGGTAGACGGCGCAGATGGTGACACCATCTGCATGTTCAACGACCTCAATCTGCACGTCGCTTGGATCGTTGCGTCGGCCGTGCTTTTCGGCGTGGACCGACAATGTACTCCCTCGTCGGACCTGGATGTCACCATTCACACCCCGTACCTCCAGGGTTTTTCCAGCCGCTACGGTGCCAGACCAATCGAAGGATTCTGTTTGTTGTGCCCCCACTGATCCCGCGAAAAGGAGAAGGCCGGTGAGGGTGGCGAGACTCCGTGTCATGTGTCTTCCTCGGGTGGGAGTGTGGACTGCTGAAGGCATCATCGATCCGGTTGAGACTGCAAGGTGATACTACCGTTTAGGGTCTTGAGGCGGATGCGGGCTCCACCATCACCCAGGGTAAACCGCATGGAGCGCCGAAGCGATCCCGGCTGCAGGGTGATCGGAAGTGCACTTTGGAATGCTCCTCGCGATGACTCGACCGTGACGTCGGCTCCAGTGGTCGAGGGGAGGCGCATGGTAATGATCCCGTTGTAGGTTTCCATAGAGATGCGACCGTGATCGGTCACAGCCCCACCAAATCGCAACGCACCATTGACGCTGGACACATCGAGCATGTCGACTTCACGGGCTCGGACATCGATGGCGCCATTGGTCGACTCGGCGGTAAGGCGGCCCGTGAGCCCGTCGACGGTGATCGTTCCGTTGACTGTCCGCATGGTCAACGTCCCGACTGCCTTCCGAGCAGTGAGATTGCCCGAAACAGTGGCGAGGGAGATCGTACCCTCAACGCCTCGAATTACGATGCTTCCACTTACCGTTTCGACACGGACATCGGTTTTCAGGTCAGCAAGCTCGACCGACAGTGCCGTGCCGTCGATCATTATCGGAAGCCAATGGGGGACGCGCAGGAGGACGTTGAGCGATCGATTGCTGCGTGACGGCGAGAGGACGACGGTTTGGCCTTGGGTTCGAAGCATTGCATTGGCGCCAGTGTTTTCAAGGGTGATCGCGTCGCGAGCCCACCCCACGACGCGTACCCTGCCATTGCGATGGCGGATCTCAAGTGAGGCCCCCGGTGTAACGGCGATTTCCTGGGCCAAGAGGGTGGGGGGGCCCAGCAGGGTCACACATCCACAGATCAGAGAAAGAGACGACCTCGTCATATCGTGAGCGTCACTTCAGAGGTGACTCGCTGTAAGAGATCAAGCTTCCGTCGCATCGTTCCAGCGAGGAAGTGATTGAGGAGCGCATTGTCCGGATCAGTCACGAGGGCGTTGCTGATGTCGGCAATCGCCCGGTCGATGGTGTCGAGGTTTGCTTCAATGACCTCGACGATTCCGGGATCGAGGTCGGCGCGACGGTCCGCCAACAAACGTTCGAGTTCCTCGATCACTGGGGTCACAGACCGATCGAGGACGGCGACCGCAGGAATCGGGTCAGTAGGAAGAGTGGTACCCTCCCCCAAGTCGAACGGGGCCGTTGGCTGGAGGACCAGCCAAATTGTCCCGGCCGAGACGACGGCAATGACAGCTGCCGCCATCCCAAGACTCCAGGCCGGAAGCGTTACGCGGCGCCGAAATCCAAGGACTGACTTCAGGCGGCGGGGGGCCAGGCGTGGGACGATTGCGTTCCAAAGGTCCCGGGACGGCTGAAGGCCCGGCAGCGTCTGAAGTCCCTGACGGATCTGGCTGAGATCCTCAATCGTCGCTCGGCAAGGGTCGCATCCGCTGATGTGGGTCGCACATGCCTGCTGCTCGGAAGGAGTCAGGTCTCCATCGAGATACTCGGAAAGTCGGTCGCTCCAACGGTCAACCATCATGCTTCACCCCGGTGGAGGTGTCGGCGCAAGGCCATGCGAGCCCTATGGAGCTGCGATTTGGAAGTTCCCGCCGATATGCCCAGCATCGTGGCGATCTCGTCGTGTCGATATCCACTGACATCGTGGAGGAGCAGGATCCTTCGGGCTCCTTCCGGGAGCGTCGCCATCCCCGCTTCCAAGTCCATCCGTTGGTCGGGTCTGTCTGGGGGGGATGCCCGATCGTATTCCACCTCGGTGACCGGGGCGAAACGTTGCCGCGCCTTCCCGGCCGCCTTGCGTCGCGCCAGGATAACGCTGACGCCGACCCGGTACAGCCAAGTGCTGAGCGCCGCGTCGCCACGAAAGGTATAGAGCTTCTCCCAGGCCCGAACAAAAACATCCTGAGTAATCTCCTCTGCTTCTAAAGAACCACCCCACCGAACCACCAACCCATACACGCGCTCGAGGTGACGGTCATAGAGCGCTCGAAAGGCGTCCTGGTCTCCCTGGACGGCACGCGCAATCAACTCCCGCTCCCCGAAAGCCCCAGTCGCGGGAGGGGGTGTCTCAGATTGGGACGCCACTGCTCCGCCGGGTTCCGTCATGCCAACCTTTGGATGGTGCGACCGAGGGAAAGGTTGTCATCCAAACCTTCCTTCAACCATGATATCCTTCCAGGGGTTGATGGGAAGGACGGTCGATTGCGCGAAACCTGTAAGGAGTTGGAATGAACGAGTCACCCACCTCATCCACAATGATTCGGGCCCCCCGGGGAACAACGCTTCGATGTAAAGGGTGGCATCAAGAGGCTGCCCTTCGGATGCTGATGAATAACCTCGATCCTGAAGTCGCAGAGCGACCGGAAGATCTCATCGTATACGGTGGAGGTGGCAAGGCGGCGCGCAACTGGGCCTCGTATGAGCGGATCATCGCTACCCTCCAGCGTCTTGGAAACCACGAGACCTTGCTGATCCAGAGTGGCAAACCTGTGGGCGTATTCACAACCCATGAAGAGGCTCCGCGGGTCCTGATCGCCAACGCCAACTTGGTTCCCCGGTGGGCTACGTGGGATGAGTTCCGGCGACTGGATGCATTGGGTCTCACGATGTATGGGCAGATGACCGCAGGATCATGGATCTACATCGGGACGCAAGGAATTCTTCAGGGGACCTACGAGACGTTCGCTGAGTGCGCTCGCCAACATTTTGGGGGGACGCTTACCGGTCGCCTAGTCGTGACCGGAGGGCTCGGTGGCATGGGTGGAGCCCAACCGCTTGCCGCGACCATGAATGGTGCTGCGTTCTTGGGGATAGATGTCGACCCTGCGCGAATAGAAAAGCGGGTTCAGACCGGCTACTGCGATCAGATGGCCACCTCGCTTGATAGCGCTTTGCGCGTGGTGAGTGAAGCCAGAGACGCGGGCGTTGCCCTGTCCGTCGGGTTGGTAGGAAATATCGCCGAGGTGCTCCCAGAATTGGTTCGTCGGGACATCCTGGTGGATGTCGTGACCGATCAGACCTCAGCCCATGATCTCCGGGTTGGGTACCTGCCAGTCGGGTTGGATCTTGATCAGGCGGCGGTGCTACGAGAATCTGACCCCACAGGATATGAGGCCCGGGTGCTCGATTCGATGGTGACGCATGTCGAAGCGATCTTGGCTTTACAGAAGAGAGGGTCCATCGCGTTTGATTACGGCAACAATCTCCGAGGACAAGTCGCCGACCACCGAGGGTTCAGCGACGCCTTCCAGATCCCGGGGTTTGTGCCCGAGTACATCCGGCCGCTCTTTTGTCGTGGTGCCGGGCCATTCCGGTGGGCCGCGCTGTCCGGCGATCCGGCGGACATCGCCGAGACCGATGCGGCGGTGCTGGAGACCTTTCCCCAGAAGGAGTCGCTGGCTCGGTGGATTTCACAGGCGCAAACCAGAGTGCATTTCCAAGGACTTCCCTCCAGGATCTGTTGGCTGGAGTATGGTGAACGCGCGGAGATGGGGGAACGCTTCAACTGGTTGGTGCGGACCGGGCGAGTGAAAGCACCGCTCGTCATCGGTCGGGATCACCTCGATACCGGATCGGTTGCCTCTCCGAATAGGGAGACCGAAGGGATGCGGGATGGGTCGGATGCGATTGCCGACTGGCCGCTCCTCAATGCCATGCTCAACACCGCCTGCGGGGCGAGTTGGGTATCGATCCATCATGGAGGTGGCGTTGGGATCGGGTACTCGATTCATGCCGGGATGGTCGCGGTGGCTGATGGAACGGACATGGCGGATCGGCGTCTTCGGCGCGTCCTGACGGCCGATCCTGGGTCAGGCGTGATGCGGCACGCCGATGCGGGTTATCCTGAGGCCATCCAAACTGCTCATGAGCGAGGGATTGATTTGCCGATGGTGGATGGAAACCCGTGACGTCTTCAGGCGGTCAGGGAACCGTTCTCAGAAACATTGGGATGCTGGCCCGATGTCTCCAGGATGCCGAACCGGACGACGCGAGCGAACTCCCCCACGCGGCGGTTGCTTGGGTCGACGGCCAGATCGTTTGGGTCGGCCCCGAGGTGGAACTCCCGGCTGCGTACGGTACTTGGCCTACCCTCGATGCCGAAGGACAGCTCGTCATTCCGGGGCTGGTGGATTGTCATACCCACCTGACATTTGGTGGCGATCGCGCCGACGAATTTGAATCGCGCCTCCGGGGCGCCAGCTATGAATCGCTGGCGGAGGCGGGGGGAGGGATTCACGCCACCGTTCGGGCTACGCGCGAATCAGATTTTGAAACGTTGCTCCTGACTGGCCAGCGGAACCTTGAGAGGATGATTTCCCGCGGGGTAACGGTGGTCGAAGCGAAGAGTGGGTACGGTCTCGATTGTGAGACCGAGCTCAGGCAGCTTCAAGTCTATCGCCACTTAGGAAACACCTCTGGTATTGAAGTCGTCCCAACATTCCTCGGCGCCCACACCGTCCCCAAGGAGTACCAGTCCCACCGAGACGAATACCTCGCGTTTCTTCTGCAGGAGATGATCCCGAGGGTGGCGGAAGAAGGGTTGGCCCGTTTCGTCGATGTTTTCATAGAGGGAGGCGCCTTCTCGGTCGATGAAGCTCGACAAGTACTCGGTGTGGCGAAGGGCGCTGGTTTGGGTACGAAGGTGCACGCGGATCAACTCAGCCCGGGGGGGGGGGCTGAGTTGGCTGCTGAGATGGGCGCGGTGTCGGCGGACCATCTGGAGCAGGTGTCGGCTGCCGGGATGCGGGCGATGCGCGATCGCGGGGTTGTCGCCGTGAGTCTGCCCATTGCATCACTAACACTTGGGGTCCGTCCGCTTCCGGCACGGCAGCTCCTCGCGGCCGGAGTTCAGGTTGCTGTGGCGACTGATTGTAATCCCGGCTCCGCTCCTGCGGGCGATCTTCAGTTAGCAATCTACTTGGCTTGTGTGGCTCAGCGGATGACGCCAGCCGAGGCCGTGCGAGGGGCGACGATCGAGGCGGCAAGAGCCGTTGGATTGGGAGATGAGGTTGGTTCAATCGAAGTAGGGAAGAGAGCCAATTTCGCCGTCGTGAACGGTACCACTGTGCAGAATTGGCTCTACCTCTTTCGCTTGGGACCGGTTCGCCGTACAGTTGCATTTGGGGAGACCGTCTGGTCGTCGGAGTGCGCGATTGCTGGGTAATCCCTACCGCCCTTGTCTGGGTGGCCAAACGAGCTTCTCTTGGTAATCCGACCTGATATCTTAGGTGTGTCACTTGGACACACAACTGGGATGAAATGTCGTGTCTATTCGACCTCTTTAGAGTATTCAGGGAAATGTCAAGTCGTTGTCCTAAAACTACTTAGCGCCTTGGCACATCTTGGTGCTATTGTTGCGAGAAGTCAGCAGAAGTTGGGACCAGTTCCTCTTCTGGCGTTCAGGCGGTTCCTGTCTGAAAAGCAGGCTCGTCTAGGGGGTGTGCTTGGTCTTCGCTGTTGGTGGGGCTGGTATCAGTTCAGACAATTCACCACACGTTAGGAGGAGTTGTGGGACGCTTTCGTAATTCATGGCGGACCTTCGCGATGGCAGGGCTTGTATTGTGGCCATCGCTGGTAGCCGCGCAGAGCCGGCAGGTGACCGGCACAGTGACGCGAACGGATGGCGGTCAGCCGATCGCCGAGGCGCTCGTGTCAATTGTGGGCACCCTGACGAGTTCCAGATCGGGGGCAGACGGGACCTTCCGGATTCAAGCTCCGGCAGGTGAGGTGCGACTCATTATCCGCGCGATTGGGTTCACCCGTAAGGATGTGGTTCTCCGCGCGAACGAGAGCTCCATAACGGTTAGTCTCAACGAGGATGTGTTCAAGTTGGATGAGGTGGTCGTGACCGGGCAGGCAACCACGGTCTCTCGTCGAAGTGCAACGACATCGATCGCCGTTGTGAGTGGCGACGAGATCTCCAAGGTTTCCTCCCCGACAATCGAGAACGCCCTCAACGGCAAGGTGGCCGGTATCAATCTGCAGACCAACTCTGGTGCGCCCGGTGGCGGAATCCAGATGCAGATTCGGGGTAACACAACGATTCTTGGCGCTTCGGATCCGCTGTACGTGATCGACGGCGTCATCTATAGCAATACTCGGATCAACGGTGGCCGGGCATCGGCGGTCGCAGGCGCAAGCGTGACCGAAGATGATCCGGTCAATCGTGTGGCCGACATCAACCCGAACGATATTGCGAGCATCGAAGTCTTGAAGGGTGCGGCGGCGTCGTCCATCTACGGGTCGAAAGCCTCCAACGGTGTCGTCGTGATCAAGACGATTCGAGGCAAGACTGGTCAGACGCGAGCCAACCTTGTCCAGCGGGTTGGAACCTTCGACCTGCAGCGGGATCTGAAGAGCCGTAACTTCGGCGCTGGCGATGTCGAGGCCGCCGTCGGGCTCTGGGGCGAAGGCGCGCGACCGTTCTTCTCCGGTGGGGCCCCACAGGCCTTCAATCTCTACGAAGAGGTTTTTGGTCGGAATGCCGTCTCCTATGAAACAGTTGGGGACGTGAGCGGTGGGACGGAAACCACACGGTTCTTCGTCTCGGGCACCTGGAAACGGGACGAGGGCATTGCCGACAATACCGGTGCCAGTCGTCAGAGCCTCCGGGTGAATATCGACCAGAAAGTGAGCAACACGGTCGATGTCCAGGTTTCCAGCGTGTTCAACCGATCGTTGGCGCAGCGTGGATTCACCAATAACGGGAATAACGGCGGGACCGCGGGGTATGCTCTCGCCTACCAGCCCAACTTCCAGTCCCTGCTTCCGGTCGGTGGCGTCTTCACCGGCCCGACACTCGGGACCCAGGGTCCGGGTGCCAATCCGGTCCAGACCCATCGTTTGAGCCGGAACGAATCGGAGACCAACCGGTTCACCGGCGGGATGACGTTGAACTGGGCCGCCGTGTCGTCGGAGCGGAGTTCCTTCCGCGTGACCGCGGCCGGTGGTGTGGATATCTTCGACCAGGCCGATGATGTCTTCACGCCGAACGAGCTCTTCTTCGAGGCGGTGCAGACTCGTCCCGGCACAGCCGTCGAGCAGAGCGGCGATAGCCGACAGACCAACTGGAATGTGAACGGCATTCATACCTTCCGGCCAACGAGCGGGGCGTGGCAATCGACGACAGCCTTTGGCGTCCAACTCGAGGATCGGCAACAGAAAGTCACGCGCATCACCAACACCAACCTGGTTCCAGGACAATCCAACATCAATCAGGGGACGAACCCGGTCGTCGCAGAGACCTTCCAGAAGGAGCGGACCCTGGCGTTTTATGGGCAGGAAGACATTCTGCTCTTGAA
>JAJCZW010000250.1 GCA_029262155.1 Gemmatimonadota bacterium | reverse complement strand
CCACCCATAAACCGTTGGTCTGGGATGAGTAAGAATCTTGCCCTCTGGGTCATGGTGCTTCTGCTGGCCGTGGTCGTGTTTCGGATGATGGGTGGGAAAAAGACTACGACCCAACAGCTAACCTTTACCGAATTTGCGGAGCAGCTCGAGAGCGGCAATGTGGCGAGCGTCGAGATCTTCGATGGGAAGTCCGTGAAAGGAACGTTTCGGGCACCGATCACACGCGAGAACGCCACCATTCCAGAATTCTCCGTGCTGTTACCGATCGCAGATAGTGAGGCCTTGCTGGAGCAGATCCGTGTGTCTGGGGCCACCATCTCCGCCAAAGAACAGAAGGGTGGGTTTCTTGTTCTGTTGATGAGCGCTCTCCCTTGGGTTGTCATTCTGGGGATTTGGCTTCTGCTGTTCCGACAGCTCCAGGCCGGGGGCAACCGCGCATTCAGCTTTGGCAAGTCAAAAGCCAAGCTGCTGACTGGCGACACCCCGAAGGTGACCTTCGCCGACGTGGCCGGTGCGGATGAGGCCAAGGTCGAGTTGCTGGAGATTGTCGATTTTCTCAAAGACCCCGTGATGTTGTCTCGTCTCGGTGGCCGCCTCCCCTAGGGGGCCCTCTTGGTCGGCCCGCCCGGAACCGGCAAGACTCTCCTTGCCAAAGCCGTGGCGGGCGAAGCCGCCCGGCCCTTCTTCTCAATGTCGGGGTCGGATTTCGTCGAGATGTTCGTCGGCGTCGGCGCGAGCCGGGTGCGGGATTTGTTCGAGCAAGGGAAGGCGCACGCCCCATGTATCATCTTCATCGACGAGATTGACGCCGTGGGGCGTCACCGTGGCGCTGGGCTCGGTGGGGGCCACGATGAACGGGAGCAGACTCTCAACCAGCTCTTGGTTGAAATGGATGGGTTCGATTCGAACGACGGCGTCATCCTGATCGCGGCCACCAACCGACCCGACGTGCTTGATCCGGCGCTGCTCCGGCCCGGTCGATTCGACCGCCAGATCGTTGTCGATGCTCCCGATGTCCGGGGTCGGGAGGGGATCCTCCGCGTCCATACACGTAAAATCCCGCTGGCCGCCGATGTCAAACTTGGAGTGATCGCCAAAGGGACACCCGGATTGGCAGGGGCCGATTTAGCGAATCTGGTCAATGAGTCGGCCGTTCTGGCTGCCCGCCGGAACAAGGCGCTGGTCGATATGTCGGATTTCGAGGACGCAAAGGACAAAGTGATGTTAGGGGTCGAACGGCGGAGCCTCGTCCTGACCGAAGATGAACGACGCCTGACAGCCTTCCACGAGGCTGGGCATGCCGTGGTCGCGATTAAGACGCCCGGGTCGGACCCGATCCATAAGGTAACCATCATACCGCGTGGTCAGGCGCTGGGCCTTACCGCTTCGCTCCCTGAGGTCGATCGTCACAACTACACCAAGGAGTGGTTGATCGGGAGCCTCGCCATGTTCTTTGGTGGCCGGGTCGCCGAAGAACTCGTGTTTGGGCCCGAGAAAGTCACCACCGGAGCCGGGAACGATATCGAGCGGGCCACGGCGCTGGCACGCCAAATGGTGACCCAATTCGGAATGAGTGACAAGGTGGGCGCCATGGCGATCGGCGACCGGGAGCAGGAAGTCTTCCTGGGACGCGAACTAGGGCATCGACGGGAGATTTCAGAGTCGACCGCCCAGATGGTTGATGGAGAGGTCAAACGGCTGCTCGATGAGGCATACGCCCAAGCCCGCTCACTGTTGGAGGAGCACCGTGATCTGTTGGAACGCACCGCGGCGGCACTGCTGGAACGCGAGACCATTGATCGGGAAGACCTCGCTCTGCTGGTGAAGAAGCAGCCGCTCCCGCCGCGCCCGCTCCCGCCGGAAGAACACTCGCCCCAAGCGTCGCCGACAGCGGACGCACCGGTGCGCACACCGTTGCTCGGAACACCACCGGCGGAACCTGCTGGCGCGTGAAGGTCGCGCTTCTCGCTCCCTCGCTCCAGGCGATAACCAACACTCTCTTGTCTCACGAACAAGAGGGTGTTCTTGCAGGTGAAGCCGCGGCCGGCTCTGAACCGGTCGCCCTCCATGTCACGGGAATCTCCCCCGAGGTAACCAGGGCACTGCTTCCCGTGGTGAATCGGTTAGGGCTGGACCTGCACACCGGTGACGGCTGGGTCGCGCTCATCGGGGCACGAAGTAGGCTCGCTGTGTTCGCGCGACCGTGGACGCTACCACCACAGCTTGCGGAATTTGCGATCGCTGTGGCCGGTGCCTTACCGGGAGAGCGTGTCGCAAGCTGGCATCTGGGGCGCACCCGGCTCTCGCTGGATACGCCGCTGCTAGTGGGGATCCTCAACTGCACACCAGACAGTTTCAGTGATGGTGGCCGAGTCGCTACCGTTGCCGACGCCGTGGCCTTGGCCGAGGCCCACTTGGATCAGGGTGCATCAATGTTGGATGTGGGAGGCCAGAGTACGAGACCCGGGGCGAAGGAGATCTCGGCCCAAGAGGAAACCGAGAGGGTGCTTCCGGTCTTGCGAGCGATTCGACACCGATGGCCCGAGGTTCCTCTTGCCCTTGATACCGTACGTGCCTCGGTGGTACAGGCTGCCCTTGAGTGCGGCATCGATGCCGTGAATGACGTCAGCTCGGGTCGGTGCGACCCCGCATTGTTTGGTGTGGTGGCAGGCGCTGGCATTGGAATCGTCTTGATGCATTCACGTGGTACTGTTGCGGATATGGCCACCTACGATCACGCGACCTACGATCGGTTCCTTCCGGACGTTGTTGCGGAACTCGGTTCTGCCGTTCAACGAGCCCAGGATGCCGGCGTGTTTGCCGAGCGAATCGCCATCGATCCCGGATTTGGTTTCTCCAAGACCGTTGAACAGAACCTTGAGCTTGCCGGACACCTTTCGACACTAAGGTCGCTGGGCCGACCGCTCTATGTCGGCCCGTCGCGGAAGCGTTTCCTGGGAGATATATGCGGGAGACCGGTCAATGACCGCGACCGCGCTACTGCGGCGTTCGCTGCGTTGATGTGGGGGCAGGGGGCACAGCTCTTCCGCGTGCACAATGTCGGAGCGGTGCGCGATGCTCTTTGGGTCGCAAAGGCACTCGATGGCCCAACCATATGATCGCTACGGGGCCAAAGGACATCCAGCCGATTCCTTGGCGGCCTGCGCTGGTAACCGGGGCCGTCGTCTTGCTCGGCTATGTCCTGACTCTCGCACCGACAGTCACCTTCTGGGATGCGGGTGAGTTCATCACGGCGGCGAAAGTCGTCGGTATCCCACACCCACCAGGGACGCCACTCTTCGTTCTACTCGGCCACGTCTGGGCCATGCTACTACCGATTGGCGAATTTGCCTATCGCACAAATCTTCTGAGTGCAACCATGAGTGCGGCCGGGGCGGCGTTCTGGTACCTGACCGCCTTCGCCCTTCTCCAAAGGATGCTGGCGTCATCGGGGCCCGAAAGCGGCCCGGCACCAGGCCGAGATCGACGACTGTGTCATCTCGGCGCGTTCGCTGCTGTGCTGATCAGCGCATTCGGATTGACCAACTGGCAGAACTCCAACGAAACCGAAGTCTACGCGGTATCGACCTTCACGATTGCGGTGGTGACGTGGTTGACCTTCCGCTGGCGGCATGCGCGCGAAGCAGGGCAGTGGGGGCGGTCGGAACAGCTGCTTCTTCTGATGTTGTATCTCATGGGGCTTTCCTTAGGCAACCACCTGTTGGCACTACTCGTAGGGCCTGGCGTGCTTGCGTTTCTCGCGTACGAGCTCCGATATCATCGTCGAGTGGATCGTGCGCTCCGGCGGTATGAGTGGAGTCACCTCGCCGTTATCGCCAGCCTGTGGTTCCTCCTAGTCGGGGTCGGCTTGGGCCAAGTGGTTGCGTTGGGTGTTGGAGGGGTGGGATACCTTGCGGCGCTGGTATGGTCGTATCGCGGAACGAGTCCGAGTCGGAGTCCACGGTTTGCGGTCCTGGCTCTACCCGTCGCCATGATTGGGGCTACTCCTTTTCTGGTCCTCTTCCTGAGGGCGCCCCAGCGCCCGGTGATCAACGAAGCCGATCCGAGCACCGTGGCCTCACTCGTCGCGGTCATGCGTCGAGATCAGTACCCAGCGCGGAGCGTGCTGGACGATCCAACCGTTGTGCATGGTTCCTCGAACCCCGGGCGATCGATCGAGATGGTGGGTGCCCAAGTAGAGAACTACGTGCAGTACTTCAGCTGGCAATGGGCGTATGCCTTAGGTGGTCGGTTTTCTCTGTTGTCGACCGGATTCGACGCTCGGCTTCTAGTGACCCTCCTTTTTCTCCTCCTGGGCATGCGAGGAGCCTTCCGGCTGCACGTACGGGATCCAGCGGCGTGGTGGCTGCTGGGGGTGACCTTTCTCATCACCGGCCTGGGCCTGTTGATCTACATGAACTTCAAACCAGGGCACAGTATCGGTTACCTGGCGTTCCCCGATCCGAGTCAACACGAGGTGAGGGAGCGAGATTATTTCTTTGTCGTGAGTTTCGTGACATGGGGCGTCCTCGCGGGGCTCGGACTCACCACTGTTGTCAAAGCCCTTGCCCGACGGGCTTCGTTGCTGGCCTTGGGTGGATTTGCCCTCGTGATGATTCCGATGGTCTTCAACGCCCAAGCAGCCTCACGGCGCCACGGTCCTTCGGCACACGTGGCCGCTGATTTTGCCTATGATATGCTGAACTCGGTGCCGCCGTATGGCATCCTGTTTACGGTGGGGGATAACGACACCTTTCCCCTATGGTGGGCTCAGGAGGTCGAGGGGATTCGTCAGGATGTCACCGTCGTGTGTCTGGCCTTGGCAGAGACGGAGTGGTACGTACGGCAACTCCGCGATATGCCGCGACGCCCATTCGACCCGACGCAGGCCCCGGAGCTCTGGCGGCGATGGCCTCATCAGCGGGTGCCCACCGCTCCAATCCACACTATGACCGACGAGGACATCAGAAGCATGTCCCCCACCACGCTTCAAGCCCCGCTCCATATCCAGTACGCCGGCGGAATGTCAACGATCCTCCCGGAGGGCCAGACCCTCTATGGGAGTGATCTGGTGACCATTCGGGTGCTGCAGGAGAATTTTGGTCGTCGACCGATCGCTTGGGGTATCGGCGCCGCCGGGAATCTGTTTGGATTGGAGCGCGTGGCGCGACAGCAGGGTATCGTGATCGCGGTCGACCTCGCGCAGCCGTCGGAGACCGACCTCCGATACGACCATGCGGGACTTCTCGGTGTTCCGGTTGACCTCGCCATGACGCAGATACTGATCGATTCCATCTATCACATCCCACCCGCCGGAGGGGGCTGGCCAGGAGTCGATCGAACGGCGGAAGCGATCACCGCCACCCTCGCCCTCCCGCTCCGGCAATTGGGAACAGCGTGGTTGGACCGAGGCGATTCCGCGGTCGGCTTGCGTTTCCTTCATCGGGCACGCGAACTCGCACCCAGAACCACCGCAGATCTGCTCCTCCCGGAACCGATCTTATCTTCTCCACAGCAGTAAGTCCGTCTATCTTTAAAGGTTATGGCCTACGAGGATCTAGAGGAGCGGGCGGTGGGCGTGCGTGAGATTATCCATCGGGCGCAAGCAAGGGGCGGATGGGATCATCCGGTCGGGATTGTGGCGGTCACCAAGACCCACGGGCCCGAGGCGGTCCGAGCAGCGTGGCGCGCAGGACTCCGTATGGTCGGAGAGAATCGGGTGCAGGAAGCGCTAGAGAAACAGGAGGCGACCTCGGATGTTCCCCTCGAGTGGCACCTGATCGGATCGTTGCAACGAAACAAGGTGCGTAAAGTGATTGGACGGTTCGCCATGATCGAATCGATCGATCGCAAGTCCTTGATTGAAGCACTCTCCGCTCGCGGCGCTGGCGACCGGCCCCAGCCGGTCTTGGTCGAGGTCAATTGTGCCGGGGAGGTAAACAAAGCGGGGTGTCTTCCCGTCGATGTCGGTGCATTGGTGCGGGACATCGACGCGGTACCGTCGCTCCAATTGCGGGGGTTGATGACGATGGCGCCATTCACGACCGATCGGGAGGTGCAACGCGCCACCTTTCGTCGGCTCCGTCTCCTCCGCGATGACCTGGCTGCGGCGGGCCATGATCTGCCGGAGTTATCGATGGGAATGTCAGGCGATTATGCGGTCGCGGTTGAGGAAGGGGCCACGCTCGTTCGCCTTGGAACTGTCTTGTTCGGGGAGCGTCACTAATGCATGACGATGCGTTTCATCTCACACCACATGACGTGCGAGCCCAGGAATTTCACCGGACCATGCGCGGGTTCGACCCAGCGCAGGTGGAGAGCTTCAAGCAACGGGTTGCGGATGAACTCGACCGCATGTCTCGCGAGAAGGTCCAAGTGGATGAACGGGTGCGCGGAATGGTCGAACAACTGCGCGCATTCCGTGACCGGGAACGAGCCATGAACGATGCCTTGGTGGCGGCCCAACAGTTGCGCGAAGATATCCAGGCGCAAGCCAACCGGGAGGCGCAGGTCATCCTCAGTGAGGCCCGGACGAAAGCGGCCGCGGTGCGGGACGCCCACGCGCGCGAGGAATCCGGCTTGGTCCACAATACGGAAGCTGCTCGACGCCAGTTTATCGCCTATGCCACGAGTTTTCGGGCGTTGCTGGAACGACAGTTGGCGGAATTGAATGCGCTTGAGGCTGCGGGTCGAGATGCCGACGAGGGATCGCCGGGTGGGGAAGCGCCTCCGTTGTGATAGGAAGTGATCTCGTGCCGGTCGGAGAGCGGACCCAGGCGGCCGTAGAGTTCCTGCGGTCCGCCTCGACCCTTGTGCCGGAGGTTGGGCTCATCCTGGGCACGGGACTGGGTGGGGTTGGGCGTGAGATGGATGTTGATACGGCCGTGCCCTATCACGAGATTCCCGGATTTCCTCCGAGTACTGTTGAAAGTCACGCTGGGCGGCTGCTCTTCGGGCGCTTTGCCGGCAGGCCGGTTGTGGCCCTCCAAGGTCGATGGCATCGCTACGAGGGCAACACCTTGAAGGATGTGGCATTCCCCGTCCGTGCGGTGGCCGCGCTGGGGACTCGCACCCTCGTCGTCTCAAATGCGTGTGGTGGGTTGCGGCCAGAGTGGGAAGTCGGCGATCTTCTCCTTCTCGGTGACCACCTGAATCTTCTTGGTGGGAACCCGCTCGTTGGGCCGCACGACCCGGCGTGGGGACCGAGATTCCCTGAGCTGAGTGAGGCATATGACGGCAGCCTCCGACGGTTAGCGCTTGCGGTGGCTGCCCGTCAGGGCACCCGCCTCCACGAGGGGGTGTATGCTGCGGTAGCCGGCCCCTCCCTCGAGACCCCTGCGGAGTATCGAATGCTCAAGGTGCTCGGCGCGGATGCCGTGGGGATGTCCACTGTGCCGGAGGTGATTGTGGCGCGGCAGGCCGGCTTACGTGTGTTCGGCGTCGGTATTATCACCGATCGCTGCCTGCCCGATGCCCTCGAACCAGTGGAATTGAGTGCCATTATTGCCGCGGCTGAGATGGCCGAACCGGCCTTGACCCGCCTGCTGGAGGACGTCTTGCAGGAGATGGATGGATGAGCTTTCCCCGTTTCCCCAGCACACCGGCCGATGTTCGTGAACGCGAGCTGCTCGCCCTCTGGCAGGAGGAGAAGCTCTTTCGTCAGACCCTTGAGGCGCGGCGTGAGGGGGAGCCGTTTGTTTTCTTCGAGGGACCACCCACGGCCAATGGTCGGCCGGGAATCCACCACGTCTTCTCCCGCAGCATCAAGGATCTCATCTGCCGGTTCCGCACCATGCAAGGTCGGTTTGTGACCCGGATGGCAGGGTGGGACACCCACGGCCTCCCTGTCGAGATCGAAGTGGAAAAATCGCTTGCTTTGAAGGGCAAGCGCGATATTGAATCCTACGGAATCGATCGATTCAACGCCCTTTGTCGGAAGAGTGTGTTTACCTATCAGACAGAATGGGTCGAGCTGTCGGAGCGGATCGCGTATTGGCTCGATTACGAGCATCCGTACGTTACCTATACGCCGAATTATGTGGAGACGGTGTGGTGGCTCCTCCATCGCTTGTTTGAGCGGGGGC
>JAJCZW010000249.1 GCA_029262155.1 Gemmatimonadota bacterium | reverse complement strand
CCGACGGCCATTCCATCACATAGAGCGAGCCCAGCACTGAGAAGGCTAACTGGGATCCATCGGGAGAGGGAACCGCATCCCGCACCTGCCGAGCGGTGAATTGAACGCTGTCTTCCACTCGATAGGCAAACCGCACTTCAGGGCCGATCGCCACCTCCGTGTCCAAGCTGAAGGGGATCTCGGCGGCGGGAGTTCCATCGACCGGGACTCGCCAAATCTTCCCATCATAGCTGAGCACGACGGCTCGGCTGTCGGGGGTAAAACTGTACCCCGGGAGGGCATCACGCGTCGCACGGGATTCGATATCGTCACGTTGGATCGGGTAGGCCAACCAACGCTCTTCACCGGTTTGGAGATCCCGCAAACGCAGGCCGGTATTGGCATCGTGGCGGCTCCCATAGGCCAGCCATGCACCATCGGGAGAGAGCGCGGGACGGAACCCGCCGCCGTACCGCGAGGTCACCGCTGTCCGACTTCCCGTCTCCCGGTCATACACGCCCAACTCGTACGTCGGGAACACCGCATTGTACGTGTGGTCTCCGGTGCGATAGGCGTAGTAGAGATAGCGCGGATCGTTTCCGAAGGCCGCGCCGATGCTCCGTTGATTGGTGGGCTGATTGTCGAGCTGGGCACCACCTCCCCCATCTCGATGGTACATCCACAACTTCGCTCCACCTCGGGATCCTTTGGACGCGACAACAAACTCACCGTCCGGGGACCATTCCGGTGAGTGATAGAGATTCGCGTTCCCCTTGGTCACCTGGACCGTATCCTGTCCATCGAGTGACATGATCCAGAGGTTCTCCCCACCACTCCGATCAGAGACGAAGACAATCCGTTCCCCATCGGGGCTGAATCGGGGTTGGCCATCGAAGGCCAGGCCCGAGGTCAGCCTGGTCGGTGATCCCCCGGTGATGGGCAGGGTGTAGAGATCGCCGAGCGCATCGAAAACAATCGTCTGCCCATCGGGACTCAAATCGAGTGAAAGCCAGGAGACGCGCGACGTCGCGAGGTGGACACTTCGGGCCGCGTCGAGGGGGAGGGGGAGGGGGGCCAAAGCCTTCTTCGGTGTACTGGAGTCCGGTGGCGTCGGTCGATCCTGCGCCACGAGTGACGTGGCGCCAAGAGCCCACAGCATCCCCACAACACACCAGCGACGATAGCGTAATTCAGACATTGGAATCCCCAGGTGAACGGCGCTGACGTTCCTGCACTCGTGCTTTGGCATCAGGAACGCTACGAGTATCGAGACCCAGTAAGGGAGCGACTCGACGAATGAGATGATCCTCCGACCGACTGATCGTACCATCGGCCAACACAACCTCCCACATGACCTCGAGGAGCAGGTGCTTTTCCCGAAGACTAAAATGACCCGCGACCAGTGACGTGAACTGGAAGTAGTCCACGGCACTCGACCGCTCTGCTTCCGCGAGGGCGATTAACTCCTCGGCCGACTCACGGGCCAATCCCATCCTGGCAATCAGGCTATCCCTGAGCTGGCGACGCTCGGCCTCCTCAAAGATGCCGTCGACCCAGGCGAGTTCGACGAGGAGGGCGCACGCCGCGAGCCGCAGTCGCTCTGGATCGGTGGATTCCTCTGCGTGCTCGACCGGAGTGAGGTGTCCGCTGAAGAACTGTTTGATGGCATCAATCATGGGAATGGTGAAGGTAGTGCGCCGACCACGATCGGTCTACCAGAACGACATCGTGCCGCCACCTCAGAGGTACGGGGTGAGAAGGCGTGCGGCACCATCCCGTAGGCGAGTCAAGAGGAGACGTTTTTCGAGGCTTGCCAACGACACCAACCGAGCCGATGTCCGATGTTTCGCCCCGAGGGTCTCGAGGTACGTGGCGAGCGACGCATCGTATGCCTCCAAGTTGAACTCGAAATTGAGCCGCAGGCTTCGGGGATCCCAGTTGGCCGATCCCACGAGACACCAGGTACTGTCCACTACCATGTACTTGCTGTGGTCGAAGGGACCACTGGTCATCCAAACGCGACACCCCGCCGAAACCACCTGGCGGACCAGGGGGTTGGAAGCCCATTGGACAAAGGGCCAGTTGTTCACACCGGGAAGCAGAATGTCGACCACCACGCCACGTAAGGCGGCATGGTCGATGGCGGCGATGAGCCCTTCGTCCGGAAGGAAGTAGGGCGTGACGACCAACACCCGGTGTTCGGCCTGTCCCAGCCCGGCGAGAAGCGCCCAGCGAAACTTGTCATAGTCTTCATCGGGACCATCGGGTATACCACGAGCCATGGCGTCACCCACAGGAGCGAGGCTCGGAAACCAAGGCTCGCCCCCAAGCGCTTCCCCACAGGTATAGGCCCAATCGTCGGCGAAGACCGCCATCATTTGGGCTACGACCGGGCCTTCGACTCGAAAATGGAGATCCCGCGCTTCAGGCGGAGACCCTGCATGCTTCGCGCGCAAGTTCATTCCGCCCGTGAAGCCCAAGTGGCCATCGATCACGAGAATCTTCCGGTGATTCCGCAGGTTGATGTATGGCATTCTCCATGGCCATACCGAATGGAGGAAGAAGGCCCACCGGAGTGAGGTCCGGCGGAGGAGGCGCCCGATCGGAGGCCAGGTGTAGTATTGACCCGCCCCATCAACCAGCACCCGGACCTCGACCCCGCGCTGTTCCGCGGCGACCAACGCCTCCACGAACCGACGCCCCCAGATATCGTTCCCAAGAATGAATGTGACGAGCGCAATACTCCGTTCGGCTGCATCGATAGCGGCCAGCATGGCAGGATACGCCTTGTCCCCATCCTCGAGGACACTCAGACGATTTCCTGTGGTCAGCTCGGTACCGGTCACGTGGTCGAGCACCGTGCGCAACCCGCTCCATTGATCGCCGGACGAAAATCCGGACCGGCGACCCACAATTTCGTCCGTGCGGGTGGGCGGGGTTCTGTCCCCATGATACCGAAGGAGCTTTGCACGCCGACGAATACGGTTGATTCCGAATCCGACGTACAGAAGCACCCCAATAATGGGGACGAGCCAGACAAACCCTGTCCACGACAAGGCGGCGCTCGTATCACGTTTGTGGAGGAGGATATGCGCCGTCGCGAGAACGCTGAGCACCACACTCACAGCCCCAAGCAGATGAAGCCAAAAAGCTTGGAGCCAGGCTACCGTAGAAGGATCCACCGTTCCACCCCCTCTCCGACCAGCGTTGACCCGCGATCCTTCATGATAACTGCAAAGGAGGAGGGTCGGAGAGGGAGACGATCCCGGTCCCCCACGCGCCAAGTCGGATCGTGGGGGATCGGTCAGGTTAGGGAACCGGATAGCGCTCGAGATACTGGAGATCAGAGTCGTCGAGCCGACGAGCGTACACTGCACCACGCCCGAGCCCGACAATCGTGCGGGCCCTCGGGAGAATCACCTGGGAAATCAAGTTTCCATCGGGGCCGAACCGGTCGTAGGTCCGAGGGGCCCCAGCCCGGGTGGATCGTTCGACCCACAGCACACCGTCCGGAGCCACCCATACCGCACTCGGACTGAAGGCTGGCTTGTTCGCGGGCCATTCGACATCTGGACCTGGGGGTCCACCAAGCCCCATGCGTCGGCCCCGACTGAGGGAGACGGAAATCTGACCATTATTGTTCGATACACCCATCTGAAGACCGTTACTCCGTTGCGCCTGCCACTCCTCCTTCTCGGCGGACCTGATTGGTACCTGGCGCACCGAAACCGACCGACCCTTGACCCGTTTCCCATCAGGCTGGATCCACTCGACATGATAGTCCGCAGCACTCACGACGGCGATCCGCCCATCGGGTGCGACCGCCCACGCATCCTGCCCGGAAAACGGGATCATGCTCATCCGAACCGAACGGTTGTTGGCAGCCCCCGAACTCGAAACCTTCACCTCAGGAAGCTTGACCGAGGCAAGGGTATCGAAGGCATCGCGCTCAGGATCCCATCGAACGATCTGCCCTGAGTCCGGGCGAGCCCCACCGGGACTTGCGCCGGACGGTTGGAAGTACATCATCCCCCGACTATCCACGCCACGCGGAATCACCATGACCATTTGACCTGGCCTGGGCTGCCCGCGGACAATCGACCAGGACGTTCCGGGCGTTCCTCGCGGCCCGTATACTGTTAGGCGTGCATTACCCAGATCCATCAACAGCGTTTTGTCTTGGGGGAACGGGAACAGTGCGTCGGGGCTCTCATACTCCCCGGGGCCCTTCCCGGTGCGACCGACGGTATCGACCTTCCCTGTGGCAAAATCGATGCGGACAACCACATTGTCGATTCCATCCGACACCATAACGGTGCCGTCAGCAAGCTCGCGCAAACCGGCGATGAGGCTCAACGGTTCAGGATAACCCGCATTGGGAGTTGTGAGCGTAATAGATGCCGTCTGCGCCGCACTATCTGACCACGCTCCCACAGCAAAAGACACCGACATGAGTACGGCAAGGGTGTGTCGCACAAAGCACTCCTAGTCTGAGAAGGAACCTGGCCCCGAGGGTCACTCAACCAGTGCAGATGTCTCAAGGGTCCGAAGGGTCGCACCGAATGTCAACGCGCTGTCATCACGACCACCCCACATGGGGACACATAGTTGACAGGATGGAGACCGACTCTGAGATTGCATCGCCCGCCTCCCTCCTTGCGAGGTGTTGACCGAGGCACTTTTCTCGGAGGATCGATCGTTTATGACCACGCGTGAAGGCTGGGGAAGCCGTGTAGGGCTCGTCTTGGCCATGGCCGGCAACGCTGTCGGCCTGGGGAACTTTCTCCGCTTCCCTGCCCAGGCGGCCCAAAATGGTGGCGGCGCGTTCCTGATTCCGTATTTGGTGTCCTTTGCACTCATGGGGCTCCCCCTCTTGTGGGTCGAGTGGTCTATCGGACGGCACGGGGGGCAGTATGGCCACCATTCGGCCCCAGGCCTGATGGATGTGTTGGGAAAGCAGAAGTGGCTTAAGTATGTTGGGGTGTTCGGCCTGTTCACCAACATGATGATCGCGGCCTACTACACCTACCTCGAATCGTGGACCCTGGCGTACGTCTTCCATTCGATCATTGGAACCTTCTCCCACGTCAACCCGACGGAGTTCTTCCCTAACTATGTGGGCACGAGCTCGGGGTCCATCTTCACCGTTCCGTACGAAGCCCTGTTTTGGTTCCTCATCACCGCCGCGTTGAACGTCTGGATTCTCTCGCGCGGGTTGGTCAAGGGCATCGAGATGATGGCGAAAATCGGGATGCCGATTCTCCTTCTCTTTGCGGTTGTCCTGGCCATCCGTGGCCTCACGCTCGGAGGTGGCGATGTGGGCGTCATTCAAAGCCCCTTGGCCGGATTGAATTTCGTCTGGGAGCCACGGGCGAGCGGTCTCTTGAACCCAACAACCTGGATGGCGGCGGCGGGGCAGATCTTCTTCACCCTCTCGGTCGGGATGGGCTCGATCCATTGCTACGCTTCCTATCTCAAGGCAAAGCAGGATGTTGCCCTCAACGGGGCGAGCGCCGGATGGATGAACATGTTTGTCGAGGTCGTGCTCGGCGGATCGGTCATCATCCCAATTGCGGTAGCATACCTTGGCATCACGGCGGTGCAGGAAGCGACGCTTGGCGGAAGCGGCTTTGCCCTCGGGTTTCTCACCCTTCCCAATCTGTTCAATAACTGGGGCGCCCTGGCCCCTGTGGCCGGTGCGTTGTGGTTTGGGCTGCTTTTCTTTGCCGGGATCACATCGAGCATGGCAATGGGACAACCGCTCATGGCTTTCGCCGAGGACGAGTACAAGTTTTCACGCAACGGGGCCGCTGTTCTCTTTGGTGTCGCTGTGTTGTTGCTCGGGTTCGTCTGTGTGTGGCTGTATCCCGGCGGTGCGTTTGACGAATTCGATTTTTGGACCGGAACATTCGCCCTCGTTGTCTTTGCGTTGCTCGAAGCCCTGATCTTCACCCGTATCTTCGGCATGGAGAAGGGCTGGGCGGAGATTACCCGTGGAGCGGACATGAAGGTTCCCGCCGTGTTCAAGTACATTATCAAGTATGTCACTCCGGTGTTCATTGGAGTGATCTTTCTCGGCGCGATGATTCAGCCCGATGGGGCCTGGAGTGAGGCCGTAAGCGGACTCTTCCAGGGCAACGGTTGGCCCCTGTCGCCAGCAAGCGTCATTGGTCGGGTTTTCCATGTTGGAGAGCGCTACGTCTGGTTCGAGAACGGGCAACCAACCAGAGCCTTGGTACAGGATGCCACCCGTACCCTGCTCCTCGTCGTGTTCCTAGGATTCGGATTACTCGTCCGCAACGCATGGCGCCGAAAGGAGGCACGGTCATGACCACATCCGCCTGGATCATGCTCGGCATTACCTGGAGTGTCATCATCTTCTTTACCACCAAGTTCTTCTTCAAGGTCCTCCGTACGCCGATCCGAGAGGACGACTGATCGACCCGACACGCGCATCGCGAGCGTCGTTCACGACCCGCGAACCGTTCGATCCCCACGACTGGGCGGCACTGCGTTCGTTGGGTCACCGCATGGTCGACGATATGATGGCCTACCTCGCGTCGGTCGACGACCGCCCGGTGTGGACGGCGGTTCCTCCCGAGGTTCAAACCCGTCTCAACAAACCCCTGCCTCGCGATGGTGAAGGCGAAGAGAGTGCCTACGCCGATTTCGTCCGCGATGTGCTCCCCTATCCGGTGGGAAACATCCATCCTCGATTTTGGGGCTGGGTGATCGGAAGTGGGACACCGTTCGGGGCCCTCACCGAACTCCTGGCTTCGACGATGAACCCGAATGTGAGTGGCCTTCAGGGCTCGCCACGGTACGTCGAGGATCAGGTCCACCGTTGGCTCGCAACCATGCTAGGATACTCCGTTGACGCCAGCGGCATTTTGGTGAGCGGCGGGTCAATGGCCAACTTCGTCGGGCTGGCGACAGGGCTCGTCGATCGGGCTGGGTTCGATATTGCCCGGGACGGACTCGTCGGTGCGCCACAGCACCCGATCGTGTACGCCTCTACCGAAACGCACTTCTCCGTTCCGAGAGCGGTCCGACTCCTTGGCCTCGGCGACGCCGGCTATCGCCCGATCACTGTAGATCACACGTTCCGGATCGACCTCGACGCCCTGCGGGGTACGATTGCAGCGGATCGGCGAGAGGGCCATAGGCCTGCGGTGCTCATTGGGAATGCCGGCACGGTCAACACCGGGGCCTGCGATGACCTTGAAGCCCTCGCCGATCTGGCCGCCGCTGAAGACCTCTGGTTCCACGTCGATGGTGCGTTTGGCGCCTTTGCCGCCCTCGACTCGAAGTTGGCCCCTTTGGTGCACGGTATGGATCGGGCTGATTCCCTTGCCTTCGACCTTCACAAGTGGATGGTGATCCCAATTGAGGCGGGCTCTGTGTTGATCCGCGACCCCGAGGCTCATCGGAAGGCATTCCAGGTGACCGGGGCTTACGTCGAGTCAATCGACGGGGGAATCGGGCAGGACGGGGCCGCTTATGCTGAAAGGGGCATTCAGCTCACCCGTGGGTTTCGGGCCCTCAAGATCTGGATGGCGATCAAGGCCTACGGAGCCGATGCGTTCGGTGACCTAGTCTCACGCAATGTGCGACTCGCCCACTTCTTAGCGGAACGACTGCGCGCGATGCCTTCCTTTGAGGTTGTCGCGCCGGTCTCGCTTAACATCGTCTGTTTTCGATACCGCCCCGAGGACACCGCCGAGGCCGAGCTCGACGGGCTCAACCGCCGACTGGTAATTGACCTTCAGGAGCAGGGAATTGCCGCCCCCTCCCACACAACCTTGGGGGGACGTTTTGTCCTTCGAGTCTGCATCACCAATCATCGGACCCAGGAACGAGATCTGGACGCGCTCCTCGATGGACTCAAGCACCTTGTCGGTCATCCGACAGACAACGATCGCCATGAAGCAGACCACGGCACCGCCTGACACGACTCAATAGCCCTTTCCAAACCTCCCGTCACTCCACTCCACAGGTTCGGGTGGAGGTTCCACTCGCTTTGTGTCATTGGCATGACGTCCGGTGCCGTTCATTTCAACGTCGTGTCGCCGACATAACCTAACACTAATTCACATCCCATAGATCCAGGCGCGTCATGGTTTCGTACTCCTGAATGACAGCCGTCCAGCCGGGAAGCAATTCCGGATGTGGACCGAATATGACGGACCATTCAGGAGGGCACCATGCAGCTACGACCGTTACTTCTTGGCCTCGGACTTGCCACCATGGTGAGCACACCGGCGCTCGCGCAGAGTCAGGATCGCATCATCCTGATGGCACGTGGCGGCGGGTTCTCGGCGCTCAACGACTTGAATGATGGCAACCCGGTGAGTGACACCAAGACCGGGTACACCCTCGGTGGTACCGTCGGATATCGAGCATCTCGCTATCTCGTTTTCCGGGCGGATGGAGATTACGCCCGAGACGAGGTACGAAACGGTGGCGTCGACAGTAATAACAAACTCAATCGGTATTTCTATGGTGGCGCGGTCCAGCTGCAATACCCGATCGGGAACGTAACTCCCTATGTGTTGGCAGGAGGCGGGGGCGTCACCATCGATCAGCCCAACGGAAGCACCAAGACCAAAGGTCAGGGCACGTTCGGCACAGGAATTCAACTCAACTTTCCCAGATCAAACTTTGGCGTCTTTCTCGAAGGCCGCGGATATGTCTACAAAATCAACGGCTTCAACGGGACGTTGAGCGGCTTCGACAAGACCCAGTTCGACTTTGGATGGACCGGAGGTATCAGCCTGGCGCTGTTCTAGATCGCATCGGAAGGAACGCACCCTCTCCCCCGGGGTGTGAGCGATCCCATGGTTTGCTCGGACAATACCGGTCGTTGACTGGCGAGGCCGAGGAATCCGTGGGATCGCTACTGTATGGTTCCCCCGGTTTCATGTCGACTTGTGTCAAACCTCTCCAGGCACGTCGTCTCCCGCAGCATACCGTCAATATCCTGTGAGGGTCGTTTATGTCACGCCGACAAGCCGTCCTCCCATCCGTGCTCCTGCTCGGGGGTTTTTGACCCGCATGGCTGGTACCTCGGCCAAGCGGTGAGCCCACGCACCCATCGCTGGTGGGCACCCCAGGCGTGGAGTGCCACGGGGGTTGCGGTCGCATCGGAGGATCAAGATGGAGGACCGGTGGTGAAACGATTTCGGATCGGCCGGAGCCTATCGCCTTCCGATCACTGGTTTGTCGGCTTGCTCGGGCTCCATCCCAGAGTACATTCAGTCTGGGGCCGTGTTGCGGGACCGGGTCAGCTTGGGAGGGGAATCCGCCCCACACTCACTCCCATCTTGGTTGGGCAGCCAATTGCTTGCGACCCCAGCCTGCCATGAGGCATCCTGAGGTATGTGTCGATTTCTCGGCGGCCGACCAAGGTCTCTCCCACTCCGTGGAGTTCGCGTGCAGCGTCACCTCGTTCTTGCTCTGTTCGCACTCTCGCTTGGCCCCTCCCCAGCCGTGAGCCAGACACCGGCCATGACGCTACGGGACGCAATTCGTCGGGCCGCCGGATACGACCCCACCGTAGTGCAGGCCGTCGGCGCCCTCCGCACATCCAAAGCAGGTGTCCAAGTTGCCCGCGGGGCCTTTCTTCCCTCCCTGACCGGTAGTGCCAGTGGAGGTGCGGATTTCAGCGAAGGAGAATCCCGAACCGACCCGATTACCGGCGAACTGATTTCAGGCAGCAGTACGAGCAAGAGCGTCAGTTTCGGCCTGAACGCAGGTCTCGATCTCTTTACCGGCTTCCGTCGAACGGCCGATCTGCGCGCCGCCAACGCTGACCGAAGGGGGGCGGTCGCTGGCCTAACGGTCGAACAGGCCCAATCCACCTTGCGAACGACGCGTCAGTTTTACGAAGCCTTGCAGCAAGGGCAATTGATTGCCGTTCGAGAAGCGAGTATCCAACGGGAGGAAGAGAAACTCCGTATCGCGATCGCCCGCCTCTCGACCCGGGCGTCGACCATCTCCGATTCGCTGAATGCGGTCGTGTCTCTCGCCGACGCCAGGCTCCAGTTACTCAACCAACAAGCGCGCCTGGCCGCCGCCGAAGCGACGTTGGGACAGATGGTAGGGACGGAAGGACGAATTCGGGCGATCGACGACTCGGCCTTCTACGTCTTTGACGTGTCCATCGACACCACCGCCGTCCTCGCCGAGGCCGGCGCCTCCGCACCCGCGGTCGTGCAGGCGGAGGCGGCCGCCAATGCCTCCCGGGCCCGTCTCTCGGGCGCCAAATCCGGATACTGGCCAACCGTCAGTCTCTCTGGGCGCACTTCATTTTCAGGGAGCGATCGGAACGACTACACCTTGTTCAACCAACGGAGCCTCTCCCTTTCTCTGAGCTGGCCGCTCTTCAATCGCTTTCAGCGAGAGCAACAAATCTCCCAGCGTCGCGCAACGCTGGAGACGGACCTCGCCAGGGCGGAAGATGCTCGACGACAGGTGCTCTCCCAACTGACCACTCAACTCGCCAATCTCGGCGCGGCACGGCAGCGGATCAGTGTCACCGAGTTGGGCGTCGACGCCGCTCGGGCCAACGTCCGGGTCCAGCTGGAGCGGTATCAGCTTGGTTCCATCACCATTGTTGAACTCGGCAATGCGCAAGATGCGCTCAACCGGGCCGAAGAGAACGCTATCGGTGCCCAATTCGACTTCCTCCGAGCCCGCGCCGAAATCGAGGCGATCCTCGGTCACCCGCTTTAACCCAAGAGATTCCGATGCATCCGATGCCGCGGCCGTTCCGCTCTCTTCTTCTCCTTCTCCCTGCAATACTCCTCGGGTGCGGTTCGTCATCCGGAGAAGGCACTGGAGACGGCACTGACTCGACGGCCGTCGGCGAAGCGCCCAGCAGTCTGTCACTCCCGGTTGCGGGCGCCGAGGTACGACAGGGCGACTTGGTACTCTCGGTGAATACGACGGGACAGATTCGTTCGGAAGCGTCGACGACCATCAAGTCTGAGACGCAGGGAACGGTCACCGAAGTCCTTGTGGCCCCAGGGAAGGCGGTAACAGCAGGACAAGCGTTGGTTTCGCTCGATCCGAATTTTCTTGATATCGCCGTGCGGGAGGCGGAGGCTCAACTTGCCAAAGCCCAACTGCTGCTGCTGGACAACACCGTTCCTGACTCGATTGTTACCGGCAAGGCCCTCACCGGCACTCGGCTACGGAATGCCGAGATTCGGAGCGGCCTCGATGAGGCTCAGGTCCGGCTTGAAAAGGCCAAGCTTGAGCGCGAACGAGCCGTCATCACCGCCCCCTTTTCAGGCGTGATGGACCAGATTTTCGTGGCGGTCGGCGAACGCCTTTCGAGCGGCCAGGATGTCGCGCGTCTTGTGGACTTGGTCAACCTTCGGATCGAAGCGGCGGTATTGGAGCACGACCTTCCTTTTGTGACCGTGGGCGGAGTCGCGAGTGTGACAACGGCTGCCGCGCCAAGTCAACCGGTTCGGGGACGCGTCGCTGCGATCCTGCCGCTGGTCGACAGTGCCACCCGGTCAGGACGGGCCCTCATCCGGGTACGCGGGAACGGAACACTCCGCCCGGGGATGTACGCCGACATTCAACTCGAAGCCAACCGACTCAACGATCGAATCCTGGTGCCGGCCGGTGCCGTGATCGAACGCGACGGGCGACCACTGGTCTTTGTTGTCAAGAACGGAAGGGCCCAGTGGACCTATATCAATCCCGGCCGTTCGAACGGCATTGAGACCGAGGTGAGGCCGGACAGTTCCACCGGAATCATCCCGGTTGTCCCCGGCGACATCGTGCTGATTGAAGGCCACTTGACCCTGACACACGACGCACCTGTACGCGTGCAAGTGGCCGAAGAGCGTCGTCCATGACACCCACCGGTTCGCCCCTACCGCCAGAAACTGCTGCATGTCACTAGCCGCCTCAGCCCTGCGGCGCCCCGTGACCACCGTGGCTGCAACCCTGGCCTTCGTGCTCCTCGGCAGCGTTTCGCTTACGCGCCTCCCGGTCTCGTTGTTGCCTGACATTACGCTTCCCGTGTTGACGGTGCGAACATCATACGCCGGTGCCGCCGCAACCGAAGTGTCGCGGCTCGTCGCCGAACCGATCGAAGAAGCGC
>JAJCZW010000248.1 GCA_029262155.1 Gemmatimonadota bacterium | reverse complement strand
GGGGGGGGCGCAACCGATTCGGCGACGGTCAATCGCTACATACTCGAGCGAGGCGTTAACCGAGCGCTGGTATACTACTGGTATCAAGGTAGGGGCCGAGTGGCCTGGAATGAGTACAAGGTCAAGTGGGAGCTTCTCCGCGACAAGGCGCTCACTGGCCGCAGTGAAGAAGCGCTGGTCCGCCTCGTCGTTCCGATCGTGCGCGGTGATGAAACTACCGCCGACGGAATCGCGGTTGAAATGGCCCAAACGCTTATTCCAAAGCTCTACGAGATCCTGCCAACTTCCTAGGGTTCTGCCGGATCCTCACTCACCACAGGCTCGTGCTGTGGTGGCAAACGGAGAAAGGTCACCCCGGCCCACAGGAAGATCACGAGCCCAACGACCAGACTACCAACTGCTTGCATCGACGCTTTCCGGAAACTCTCAGGGGACGATAAGGTCGTATCCGACAACACGGTCCCTGTTCCTACGATCAGCATGACACTACCGACTCCAAACAGCAATGCCCCCACGACCAGTACCCTTCCTAGTATTTGCAACGATCGGCCTAGAAGAGTCAAGCCCACGGCAAGTAACACCAGGGCGATAACCGTTGGAGTAAGTTGAGTTGCCACGAGCTGTATGGAGACCAGCCTCCACGCCTCATTCCCCAGATTAAGTGGCAGGAGGGCAAGCCACAATCGCCCAATCTGATCCACGAAGAGAATGACTGCAGTGCCAAGGCACACGAGCGCGCCGCTCCGGTTCATGAAGCCGCTTCCTCTCCCGGATCTTGCCCGACGATCAATGCCGAGCCTCGCTCGCTTCGCGGAGCCTGGAATTGCTTACTAATCCGAAGGAGGTGAATTGCCAGCCAAGCCGACCAGATGGATAAAACCAACGCCATCACAGCGGCTCTGGCCGCTCCGAGTAGCATCGCGGATTGTGCTTCCGGAACCAACTGCTGCCGGACTTGGATCGCATCGAGCGCAAAGAGACCGAGGAGCACGAGCAACCCCACCGCAAGGACAAAGTGCACCCCACCCCAAATACGCATCATCAGACCATGCCCGAGCCAGAGGGCGGCCAAGATAATGAGTGTGTCGGCTAAGAGCAGTGGGGTTGCCCGACCAATCCCGAGTCCCATCGCGCCAAATCTCCACCCAGCCGAGGTAGGTGAGAGCGGTGAGATACTGGTGAAGAGGATGAGGAGTTGGTCGACGATGAGCACGGCCCCAGTAACGTACAACAGTCCAAGAAGCGTACGGGTTGCAGAGCGGGACAGCGGCATGCGAAGCCCCCAAGGTGCCGATGAGAATCTCAGTGATTGCTGGGCCAGTGAAAGGTCACTGACCAAGGGTCAGGAAGCAAGCCGCTCCGGGAGGAGACCCCCCCGGAGCGGTGTGCAACGGTCATCCGTTGCGACGGACCTCGAACTGAGTCTACTCCTGGTCGTTGTTTTCCCGGCGACGGCGGATGAATCCAACTCCCGCGATCCCGACAAGACCAGTCGCCAGGAGACCCATGGTGACAGGCTCTGGCGTCGCAGTGACTGCGATCAGGTAATCGTTGTAGTCCGAATCAAAGCTGAAGTTATTCGGCAGCACCTCAAGAGCGTTATCCTCGGCGCCGACAAGGAACTGCCCGAACGGAGTCGGCTGTTTGACGCCATACTTCGAGAACAGTGCGAACTGCTGGAAGGGAAGGGTGCTGAAGCCACCCGTCGCATCCGAGCAGTTGAGACTAGTGCCACAACCACCAGCTTGGGGATTGAACAGGTTCTTGATGTAGAAGCCCCAGTCCATTCCCGGACTTATGTGGAAGGTGGAGCCAATCGTCTTACTTCCAAACCCGGGCAGGGCCGTGAAGTTGTAGACGAACCCGCCTGCAGCGCCCACCGGCTGGTAGCTTCGGGTGAAGATACCGATCTCACTGTTCCGACCGGACACGGCACCAATCAATGAAAGGTCGTAGCCGTGTACGCCAGAGAACATGAAGGCCGGAGAACCGAAGCCACTGGCACCGTTTCCAAAGTAGTAGGAGTACCCACCTTGGTTGCCGAAGGTGCCGGCTGTCTGGTTTCGGCAGTTGACGCTGAAGTTGCCGATGGCGAAGAACCCAGCGTTACAGTTTGTCGGCGGGTTGTTGTCGGCGCTGTTGTTATCCCAGAAAGCACCAGGTGTCGCTCGACCGATGTTACTCGGATTGATGGCGTTCGTAAACGCGCCGCCATCACCTAGGTCGAGTACCTGGCTCTGGGCCGGAGCCGGGATCAGGAAGAGCCCAAGTGCTGCGAGGGCCAAGGTACGTGTCTTACGCATGTAAACACTCCGGTGCAGGTATCGAAAAAGCAAACAGTAAAATCGACAGTTGTCTAGATGTCATTCAGTGTGCAGAAACCATTCGCAACTCCCGTGCCTCAACCTCACGAAAAGTGGTTATTCCGTAAGCTATTGTAATAGAGGAGTTTAACGTCACAAGACCTGGATGGGTACCTAGTGAGTGGCAAAACAGAAGTGTGCCCGCGCCACGTTGAAATGTGGCATAGCCGCAACATCACCCTAGAGTTGAGTCTCCTGAACCCGGCCTCCTGGTGGGCTCCCAGACCGGGTCGAGCTCCCCCGCCAGAGCCCGCATCCAAGCCGCAAACCCGGCGGCGAGCGTGCTTACCACGAAACCAACCATCGCCACTGGCCGTGGGAGCCGGCGCCGACTCTCGAATCGAATGCTTACAAATGTACCGAGAACCAAGAAGGCCACCCCAGCCATGACGATCCGTGCTGGGGGCCAAACTACGGCAATGACGAGTCCCCCGACGATCGCCAACGGCGCGGTGAGAAACACCAGCCATCTGACAAGCTTGTGGAGAATGATCATCAACGCGAAGCTCCCGTACCTTGGAACCGACATCAACTGGCGTTTGTACCAGAGCGTCTCAAGTCCCCTCGTCATGGTCCGCACCTTCCGCCGGAACTCGGACTGGAGGGATCGGGTTCGCGGGACGTGCGCCCTTGCGGCATCCACCGATACCGATCGATACCCATGCTCCCGCGCTATCAACGGAGAGGCAAAGTCACGACTCAACGCCTCGGGGAAGATGGTGTCGAAAAGCTCACGGCGGATGGCATAGAAACAACCGCTCGCACCAACTATCGACCCCACCCGGGTCTCCAACGACCGGACCCACATCTCGTAGTCTACGTACCTGGACTCACCCCGATTCGCTTCGGTGGCCAAGTCACCACCGCTTACATCCCGACCGGAGGCTACCCCAACGGATGGATCGCGAAATACAGCGACGAGTGCCTTCAGCGAATCGCGAGGAATCCGGATAGTCGCATCGGTATTGACAACAACAGAGCCCCACAGCTCTCTCCCTACGGCGTTCTCGGCCGCCGTCTTGCCGCCTCGGTTAGGCAGCCGAATGAGCCGCACGCCACGGTTCGCGAACTCTTGGACGATGGCATCGGTTCCATCGGTACTCGCGTCAGACACGACCACGATCTGTCGTCGTTCTGGTGGATAGTCCAGCTGCAACAACCCCTCAAGTGTCCCCCGGATCGCCGCCGCCTCGTTGTAGACTGGGACGCAGATGGTCACTTCGGGCCACTCACCCGAGGGCCCTTCCGTCGAGGCCCGACGTGGAAGTGCTGCCAAAAGGATTGGATATCCTATGTAGGCTGCAGCAAAGAGCAGCACCGGGATCGCTATCAAAATCCAGCCAAGAAGCATCATGTCGAGACACCTACCGAGCGGGGATCGGACTGGAGTTCCTGATAGAGCGCAGTATAGGAGTCCAACCAATGCTCGAAGACATCCCGGGAAGCTCTCCGCCTGGCAAATGCGACCGCACGCTGCTTCGCACCGGCGGGATCGCCGTAAACCTTGGCAATCGCCCGGGCGATAGCGGCAGAATCTCCGGCCGGAACGAGAATCCCACCTTCCGGACCCAAGAGGTCGGGTACGCCTCCCACACTGGTCGAGACGATTGGGACCTCGGCGGCAAGGGCTTCGAGCAATACCATCGGGGTTCCCTCTGTGCGAGAGCTACAGACAACAAGGTCAAAGGCAGAGACAAGAGGACCCGCATTCGATACGACACCTAACCATCGGATCCGCGAGGTCAGTCCCCACTGATCGGTCCTGGCCTGAAGCTCTTCACGCATCGGGCCATCTCCCACGATTACCGCTTGGACATCGGAGGGCATCGCCGAGTCCCTGAGACTTGTCAAAAAGAGGTCCAGACCCTTCTCCCCAGTCATCCGACCAACCCAACCGACCAAAAACCCCTCCTGGGGCAAACCCAGACGCTGTCTCGCGTGCGCCGGAGGGGCGACAGGGAGCCGGGGTCTGGCATTCGGGATCACTCGAAGCCCCGGCCCAACACCCCGCTCCCGTAACTGGTTTCCCAGATCGTCCGATACCGCGACAACCCTGTCCGCCCGCCGAAGTCTCGCGACTTGGACTCTCTCGTAGAGCTGGTTCTTGAGGTCGCCTCCGGTGAAGCCGTGCACTGTGCTCACCCACGGGACTCCCTCCCGGTGTGCTGCCCAGCCGGCCAACACATCGACTCGACTTCCATGGGTGTGCACTACCCTGGACCCCGACCGGCGAAAGTTCCTGCGCAAAAGCCCGACTTCCTGCCAGTACTTTCGCCCGTGGATGACAAGCGTCGTCAGATCGATTCGGGCGTCGCGTGCGCTCATCACAAACGGATGTTTATCGGCCTCCCGATCCACGATAGCGGTTAGGTCGACCTCAACGCCTCGGCCCGCCAGCCCGGAGACCAAGTTGATGACAACTTGCTCGAGTCCGCCAAACTCAGCTGGCGCAATGACATGAGAGATCTTAGCAAGGCATCGTTTCTTCGACACAACACTCCTGTTGCGTTAATGCGGCGTATATGTTAACTGAATGCAACAAATCCTGAGCCACCTGATTTGGCGTTCCAGTTCCTGAGGCGTCCTCTGGAAGATACATACCAGCGGCACGAGATTTTCATAGGAACTCGTGTTGAATCGCCTTCCAAAGCCTTGACTCACGGAATTCTCTATGACCGCCGTCCTCCTCGGGACCATTATTTCGGTTCTCCTCGTCACGACGACTAGGAGGAGGGGGTTCGCCGCCGCGATCGGTTGGGCGGGGATCTTCCTATTGCAGCACACGAACACGCTCTTGATGACCGAAGCTGGGCCGCTTGTCAGGTATCAACACCTTCGCCAGCTTGGGATCCTCTGGGGTGAAGACCCCAGGTTCTTGCTGGTTCCTCTGCTCCAACTCTTAGCGGTCTCTTGGTCACTCATCGCTCGACCTGTATTCGATCTTGCCATGCTTCGCGGTTGGAGGCCACTCCTCGCAATCATCGCCTGGGCAGCCATCTCGGCAACGGTCTCAGAACCCATAGCGCGTTATCCGCAAGAGCTCGCCTTCGCGTTTTTCCTTCAAGCACTTCAAGCGGCGACCCTCGTTCTCTTTATCCATGATCTTCCTCGTGCCACCCTCCAAGGGATTGGGAAGAGAGTTGTGATGCTGTTAGGTAGTTTGGGGGGGGGGGACGCGGGCTCAGATGGTCGCACGTGGGACTGGGTGACGATTGGCCTAGCCATCTTTGCTACCGTAACCGCGGCTGTTCTAAGCGTCACAGTGTACGAAAGCCACCCGCACATTCCGGACGAGGTCGCCTACCTCTTTCAGGCCAAGACCTTCGCTTCTGGTATGCTCACTCTTCCCCTCCCTCCGGTGCCGGAGGCCTTCGAGGGGTACCTGCATTTCTTCGGAGCGTCGAGGTGGTGGGTTGCGGTCCCACCCGGATGGCCCGCCGTGCTTACGGTCGGAGTGTTGGTCGGCGCCCCATGGCTGATCAATCCCCTCCTGACAGGGGTCAATGTGATTCTGGGGGACCGACTCCTTCGCCGTTTTTACGATCCACCGACGGCAAGGATTGGAACGATTCTCCTGGCCACCTCCCCCTGGCAACTGTTCTTGGGTATGAGCTATATGAACCACCAATGGGTGATGTTCTTAGCTCTCCTCGCCACGCTCGGCGTTGCCCGATCTCGAGAGTCCGGACACGCCGCTTGGGGGTGGTTCGCCGGAGGAGCCCTCGGGGTCATGGCGCTCGCCCGGCAACTTGACGCCCTGGTTCTCGCAATCCTCCTTGGCTTGTGGGGGCTTGGTTTGGGGGCCCGACGGCTCAGGCTACCAGCACTTCTCGGCTTGGTGGTTGGAGCCATCCTCGCTGTGTCACCGATCCTACTGTACAACACTCAGCTCACAGGAAAGCCGCAGGTCTTTCCGGTCATGCTGTACGCAGAAGCAACCGTTGGGCCCAATGCGAATGCATATGGATTCGGGCCTGACCGAGGGATGGGCACAGGGTGGGCTCACGATCCGCGACCGGGGCACGACCCTCTTGACGGGCTATTGAATACGAATCTCAACACAACGGCCATGCAGGTAGATCTCTTTGGATGGCCCATCGGCTCTCTTGCCTTTGTCTTGGCGTTCGCAGCGTTCGGTCGCTGGACACGATCCGACCGTATCATGGTGTCGGTCTGCCTTGCGGTCCTGATCGCCTACTTCCTGAACTATTTCGGAGGAGGCCCTGATTTTGGTGCGCGGTATTGGCACCTCATGGCCCTCCCCCTCATTGCCCTCTCAGCCCGAGGGATGAGTCTCATACTCACGGGAGCCCCTTCAACAACCGAGGGTGCAGGTCGCGCGGGGATGACGCTCCTGCTCCTCCTGACTTCGGCGCTGTTTCTCTTTCTCCCCTGGCGTGCCACAAACAAGTACCATCACTATCGAGGCATGCGCGGGGACCTGAGGCAGATGGCCAGCGATCCGACCTTCGACCATTCGCTCATGCTGATTCAGGGGAAGGAGATGCCCGATTATGAGTCGGCAATTCCCTATAGCACGATCGACCTCCTCCATGGGCCTATTTTCGCTTGGGATCGATCTCCCGAAGTCCGGAGCAGGCTGTTGGATTCGTTCTCGGATCGGACGGTTGTTATCGTGTCCGGACCCAGCAGGACGGGAGGGCCGTACACTGTGGTGGCGGGCCCCCTGACTGTGGGCGAGGCACGAGCCTATGGAGGCCCGCGGTGACCAGCCCCCCCCCTCCGTATCCGACCTATTCCGGCCGCCGAGTCCTCCTGTTGGGGGCCACGGGGTTTATTGGTAGATGGGTCGCCCGTCGCTTGAGTGCTGAGGGGGCCAACCTTCGAGTCAGTGTACGTAACCTCAATACTTTCAATGATTTGCAGTCAATCTATCAGATCAACGGAACCCCTGTTGTACTCGATCTCGGAGCCGCGGGACCACTCGCGGAGGAGGTGCACTCGTGGCAGCCGGAGATCGTCTTCAATCTCGCCGGGTATGGGGTCGACCCTGAGGAGTCAGACCCGGGCATGGCTTGGAGAGTGAACTCTGAGGTCGTGACCGAACTCCTGGATGCGTTACGAGAGGCGTCTGATAGCACCTGGCCCGGTCTTCGACTCGTGCATGCAGGGTCCGCGCTGGAGTACGGCGATGCGGGAGGAGGGCTGGAGGAAACAACAGAGCCCCTTCCAGATACCCTATATGGCCAGTCGAAGCTCGCTGGCACGTTGGCCGTTGATCGGGAACATGCCATTGGGTCCGTCACGGCGACTTCGGCACGACTCTTTACAGTGTACGGTCCAGGAGAACATCCAAGTCGACTATTGCCCACGCTCCTCAACGCGCGGGGGACCACCTGTGAGATTCCGCTCACCGAAGGTCTTCAGCAACGCGATTTCACCTATGTCGATGAGGTCGCCGAGCTTCTCTTGGAGGTCGGCCGGCGCCCCCCGGCGTACTCTGTCATCAACGTCGCGACGGGGGTACTTACATCGGTGCGCCAATTTGTGATCGAGGCAGCTTCCGTGCTTGGTCTCGATTCCGGTCGCCTCGGCTTTGGCACGACGGAATCCACCCGAGCCGAGATCCATCACCAGGCAGTATCACCATCCCGCCTGAACGAAACCGTGGGTCGGGCAGCAATCATCGGTCCTTTAGAGGGGGTCCGCCGCACACTCGCCTTCTACGACTCGTAAGCGGCGCAACAGTGAGTCTGGGCACATGACTTGCGTCCGAAGGTCTATATTCTGGGCACTCCACCTTGGTGCCACGTTCCATCAATGACGACGCCGCGACCACACCGCGGAGGGGGCTCCGTGATGCGGGTATTCCTCGCAGATCTTGGGCATAACCACCTGACGGTCAGTTCGGACATCTACCCGCTTTCGGTAGCGAATTGCGCGACCCATGCTCGGACCCTCGATCCGATAACTCCGAACGTAGTCGGATTCAGCAGTCATGCCTGGTATCACAACCTGCCAATTCGTTTCGCACGATACGGCAAGGGACGGATACCTGGGGTCGTACCCCTCATCCGGATCGTGTCCGAGAATGGCGGCGCGGTCCGCAGTCCGACCTACGAGGGTGAACAGGTGTTCCCAACCGTGTCCATCTTCAATGCCTTTCGGCACACGGAACACTCCGCATCAGTACCCAACCCCTCGGTTCCGTGACCATATCCAACCGTCCTGAGACGGTGCCTGACCTCTCGCTGGTGGTCCCATGTTACAACGAGGAGGAGGTCATCGAGCAAACGCTTCCTCGGTTGGTCACGGTTTTTGAGGACGCAGGACTCTCGCTTGATCTCATTGCGGTCGATAATGGATCGACGGACAGCACAGGAGCGATTCTGGCCGCGCTGGCCACCGAGACGCCCGCGATCAGACCAACCCGGGTCGAGCGCAACGAAGGGTACGGCAACGGCATCTTGCATGGCCTTGCCCTCGCCCATTCCCCGTGGATCGGCATCATTCCGTGTGATGGTCAGGTGGATGCCGAGGATGTCGTCCGCCTCTATCAAGCGGTGGTGGCAACCGATGGTTGGGTGGTCGGGAAGGTACGACGACGGTTCCGACTCGATGGTCTACCACGGAAGGTGATCTCCGTAGCGTACAACCTCTTTGTTCGGATGCTCTGGCCCACGCTAGGGTCCATCGATGTCAATGGCAGTCCAAAGATTCTCCCTCGGAGAATCCTCCAACATCTGGCGCTCCAATCCAAGGACTGGTTGCTCGACCCCGAAATCATGATCAAAGCGCACTATGCGGGGTTGCGTGTTCTCGAACTCAATGTCTTCGCGCGAATGCGTGGCGGGGGCACCTCCCATGTTCGCCCCTCCACGACATGGTTGTTCGTTCAGCGACTACTGCGTGCTCGCCTCACCGGAGAATGGCGTCCAACAGACCTGACCTCGGTGACTCGCTCATCGGCCCCCGCGCCCCCCAAGACCTATGAGTGAGCACGGAGGTGGGGCGTATTCCCGTCGCACGTCGTGCCGATTGTGCGGAGGAGAGTCGTTGGACCCTGTGCTGTCGCTCGGGCCAGCGCCCTTAGCCAATAGTTTCCTCACCTCTGTGGCGGAGTTCAGTCGCGAGCCCTCCTATCCGCTGGACCTTGTCCTCTGCACGGCATGCGGGCTTGCCCAGATACCGGACGTCATCAAGCCGGAGGTGCTTTTCCGGCACTACCTCTACCTCTCGGGGACGTCGACTACGATGGCCGCCCACAACGCGGGGTACGCGCAGGAGGTAGTGGAGCTACTCCATCTCGCCCCTAACGACCTCGTGGTGGAGATCGCCAGTAACGACGGATCGCTCCTGAGTCACTTTCGCCAATACGGTGTCCGGACGTTGGGTATCGAGCCGGCACGCAATATTGCGACGCTCGCACGCCATCGGGGAATCCAAACGGTGGCCGAGTTCTTCGAACCGTCGCTCGCCACCCAAATCCGAGCAACCGAAGGGCCGGCACGAGCCATTCTCGGCAACAATGTCCTCGCACATGTTGACGACCCAACCACGTTTCTTCGGGGCGCCGTTGATCTCTTGGCCGTGGATGGCATGGTCATTGTCGAGGTCCCGCTTCTGCGTCCACTCGTGGAAGAAACTCGCTACGACACGATCTACCATGAGCACCTCTCCTACTTTTCAGTCACCGCCCTCATGGCGCTCTGCGAACAGGTTGGCCTCCGGGTGTGCCGACTGGAACATCAGGCGGTGCATGGCGGAAGCATCCGATTGTTCGCGGGACACGTGGAGCAGTATCCCGCACATGTGATCGAGGCTGTCCAGGAGGCGGCGGCGGAGCAGGAGGCGGGGATGACTTCACTTGAGCGCCTCTCGGCATTTGCCGACGATGTTGCAAGCCACCGTAGCGCCCTCCGCGAGATGCTAAGTTCGCTCCGGGACCAGGGAGCTTCCGTCGCAGCCTATGGTGCGCCGGCGAAAGGCAACACGCTGTTGAACTACTGTGACATCGGGCCCGCCCTTGTCTCGTACACCGTCGACCGTTCTCCTCTGAAGGTTGGAACCTACACCCCAGGGATGCATCTTCAGGTTCGGGAGGTCACGGCTCTTGAACAGGAGCCGCCCGATTATGTGCTTATTCTCGCATGGAACTTCGCCGAGGAGATCATGGCCCAACTGTCCGAGTATCACCATCAGGGTGGCAAGTTCATCCTTCCATTACCTACCCCAACAATTCTCTGACGGATGAAGGTCATCATCCTGGCT
Source organism: Gemmatimonadota bacterium (assembly GCA_029262155.1). GTDB lineage: Bacteria > Gemmatimonadota > Gemmatimonadetes > Gemmatimonadales > GWC2-71-9 > OFTM291. The sequence goes on along the minus strand of JAJCZW010000248.1, from coordinate 14,870 downwards.
GGGGGGCGTGGCACGCGCATCGTTGAGGAATCCACGACTCGGCCGAAGCCAATGGTCGAGATTGGGAGCCACCCGATCCTGTGGCACATCATGAACATCTATGCCGCGCATGGGCACGAGGATTTCCTGGTGGCATGTGGCTACCGGGGTGAGGTCATCAAGGAGTACTTCCACAACTTCATGGTTCACAATAGCGATTATGTGATCAACCTGGAGAATCGCAATGTCCAGTTGATCACACCTCCCACCCTGCGATGGCGCATCGGAGTCATCGACACCGGACTGGACACTATGACCGGGGGACGCATCGGTCGACTCAAGCACCTCATTGACGATGCCACATTCATGGTCACCTACGGCGATGGCGTTGGCGACATCGACATCACAGCTCTCATGGACTTCCACCGGGCCCATGGTCGCCTAGCAACCGTCACGGCTGTCCGTCCACCGTCCCGTTTTGGCGGGCTCTCACTCGATGGCGATCAGGTGGAGGAGTTCTCGGAGAAGCCACAGGCGGGAGAGGGATGGATCAATGGCGGGTTCTTCGTCTTCGAACGCGCAGTCTTGGACTACGTGGACGATGATACCACCGTCTTGGAACGAGAGACGCTTGAGGCTCTTGCCGATGAGAAGCAATTGATGGCCTACCGGCACGAAGGATTTTGGCAACCGATGGACACCATGCGTGAGAAAGAGATTCTCGAGCAGCTCTGGGCATCAGGACACGCCCCCTGGAAGGTCTGGACATGAACAATTTTTGGGCTGACCGAAACGTCTTCGTGACCGGTGCGTCGGGGTTATTGGGTAGCGCCATGGTCGAGTCTCTGGTCGCCAAACAGGCCCATGTGACGATCCTACTTCGGGACTGGGTCCCTTCAAGTCATCTGAATCGTGGCGGCATGTTGGATCATGTCCAGATCGTTCGGGGTGAGTTGGAGGACGCACCCACCTTATTACGGGCCATCAACGAATATGAGATTAACACCGTGTTTCACCTTGGTGCACAAACCATCGTGGGCACGGCACACCGATCGGTCCCCTCGACCTTTGAATCGAATATCAGGGGAACGTGGAACCTCCTCGAAGCATGCCGAGCCTGTCACCGGCTCGTCGAGCGCGTAGTCGTCGCGTCAAGTGACAAGGCATACGGGGTGCATCCGGATCTCCCCTATACGGAAGACACCCCGCTGCAAGGCACATTCCCATACGATGTGTCCAAGTCCTGCGCCGACCTGATCACCTTCAGCTACTATCACACCTACCAGCTTCCGGTAGCCGTGACACGGTGTGGCAACCTCTTCGGTCCGGGAGACCTTAACTACAATCGGCTAATCCCCGGGACGATTCGTTCTGTGTTACGGGGGAAGCCTCCCGTGGTTCGGAGTGACGGCAGCTTTGTCCGTGACTATTTCTTTGTCCGCGACGCGGTCGAGGCTTATCTCCTGCTCGCAGAACACCTCCCAGACCATGGTACGGTTGGCGAAGCATTCAATTTTGGCAATGAACAGCCGATGTCGGTGTTGGACGTCGTCACCAGCATCCTGACCGCTCTTCAACGAACCGACCTGACTCCTGTCGTCCTCAATGAGGCGACACATGAGATCCCACGTCAGTACCTCGACTGCACCAAGGCGCGCACTCGACTCCGGTGGCAGCCCTCGCATAGCTTCGAGGCAGGATTGGTCGAGACCATCGCCTGGTACCGGTCCCAACTAGGTGACGGCACGACACAATGAGTTCCGGTCGAGCGGGGCGCCCTCGGTCGATGCGTAACAGTCTCCCCATTCCGTTGTGCGTCGACCTGGATGGCACACTTGTCCAAACCGATCTCCTCGGTCAAGCGGTGGTGGCGTCGCTGAGGCGGCCACGCCTTCTCCTGGGTATCCCTCTCTGGCTGGCCCGTGGGAGAGCCCATCTCAAAGCTCAACTGGGACGCGAGGTGCACCTCGACATGGCCTCGCTTCCCTGGCACCGCCCTTTCCTTGCATACCTGGCAGCTGAACGCAAAGCCGGACGACAGTTAGTGCTTGCGACAGCGGCCGATGAGCAGGTGGCTGAACGGGTGAGCGCCCATCTCGAGTTATTCGACGACGTTATTGCCTCCGATGGTATTCACAACCTCAAGGGCCGACGCAAAGCGGAAGCGCTCGAAACGCGGTTTGGACGAGGAGGCTATTGCTATGCTGGGAACAGCGTGTCTGACCTTCCAGTCTGGGCTTCCGCAGGCCACGCGATCGTGGTCAACACACCAGCGCGCCTGCAAGCAAGAGTCCGTCGGATAGCGCACGTCGAGGCCGTCTTCCCTCGAGCCCGATCGCACGGCCCCACAGCGCCTTCGCTACGGCCTGAAAGTCTTTCTTGATGCGGAAGCGTAGCATAATAAGGGTTCGGGTATGGAGTCAGCTCCATCAATGGACCGGGATCCTCGTTGGTGGCTTTGTGATCATCTGGGTGGTTTCGACCCTTGCCATGATCTCCAACCACGCACCAAGCCCTCCGGCGACCGGCACAAGCTGGGAAACCCTCACTATCTCCCCCGCGGTTGCCATACGCCTGTCGAGCACCACTCCTGACACGATGCCGGTGAGAAGCCTTCGGTTCTTGCAGATCGGCGAACGCATGGTATGGCAAGTGCAACGCCGAGGGCGGGCCGCAGTCCTCGTCGATGCTGCGCGCGGTGACATTGTCACCATCAGGCGTGAGGAGGCGGTTGCCATCGCCCGAAACCTCGTACAAGGACCGGTGAAGCGCGCAACTCTGCTGTCACACCATGACCTGGCCTTCGTGAACGGTCAGTTACCAGTATACCGAGTGGAGTTTGAGGACCATCGTACCGCATATGTCAACGTCCGTGATGGTTCCACGCAGGTGCTCTCGATGGCCACCGGCATCGGTGATCTCCACCTTCTAAGGGTCGTTGACCTCCTGCCCAAAGGACGAATCATCCGAATTGGGACACTGACAATCACCGGTCTCGTTGCTCTCCTGCTCACGATCACCGGATATTGGCTCTGGTACATCCGATCGCGGGCTCGGCGCCCTCAAGGTCGTCCGAGATGAGGCTTCGCTCCTGGCTTTGGATGCACCGGTGGATCGGCATTGCCCTCGGGGTGCCACTCGCCTTTTGGTTAGCAAGCGGGGTCGTGATGCTTATCCCCCTCCCCAACAGTTTTTATCAAGGACAGGGAACCGGCGGGATTCCCCCATTGGCAACGTACGACGTCTCTCCCATGGAGGCCGGTACCCGAGCGAAAGCCCTCACCGGGAAGCACCCCACTGGAGTGACCTTCGAGCGCCTCAGGAACGACTTCGTCTACGTTGTTTCCTTTGCGGATCGAGGCCCGCTCCTCTTGGACGGCACGGACGGGAACCCCGTTACCATTACCATGGCCCTCGCAGAAAGGATAAGTCGGGATCACCTCCCAGCCGGTGTCCCCCTTGTGAGGGTCGACACCGTCACCCATCATAGCACAGCATACGCCAACGGTCCTCTTCCAGCCTTCCGACTGGTGTTCCGTGATAGACCAAGAACCATCGTGTACGTGGGACTTGAGACCGGCGCTGTCCGGCGGACCACCCGGATGAGTCGATTGCAAACCTGGGTAGCGGAATGGCATTTACTCACCCCTCTTACCTATGGCGGGGGAGGCCAGGCCTTGCGGAGTGGTATTCTCTGGACCGTAGGGCTCGGCATACTCGTATCCGTACTGGCTGGGAGTATCTTGGTGCTGCCACGCCGTTGGTTTCGATCCGAGCGCCATGCCTCCCGTTAACTCCCTTGTGCAGGAGCTTCCCCTCCAGTGCCCGCGGTGTCATATGACCGTGCAACTGTTCGAAGGTGCGCGCTGGGTCTGTACGGCTTGCGACGCGGAGTATCCGGTGGTCGAAGGCATCCCCGACTTCCGGGTTCGAGAGGGGCCATTCATCTCTAACGCACACGACCGGGAGAAGGCCATACGCATCGCTTCCGAAACCGCGGGAAAAACCTTTCGGGAACTTGTGAGCCACTACTATGCGATCACACCCGAAGTCCCACCGGTGGATGCTCTTCGCTTTTCGGAGACAATCATGCGGGGGGAGACGTTGGCAAAGTGCTTGTTGGATGACTGGGAAATACCTCACGACCCAGGCACCAGGCTACTCGACGTGGGCTGCGGCACCGGGCCACTCCTCGCTGCGGCCGCCTCGCGGGGCGAGCATATAGCCGCCGGGGTGGACATCGCCTTGCGCTGGCTGGTCATCGCTCGCCAGCGGCTCCAAGAAGCAGGTGTGCAATGCCCCCTCGTGTGTGCCAATGCAGAGGCGCTCCCGTGGGGTAACGCGACCTTCACCCACCTCACCTTCGCCTCCTCACTCGAGCACATGCCGAAGCAAACCGACGTCCTCGAGGAGGCTGCTCGCGTGATGGGACACGGAGGCGAAGTCTACATCTACACACCAAACCGGAACAGCCTAGGCCCCGATCCTCATATTCGCGTTTGGGGCGGTGGGTACCTTCCTGATTGGGCCGTCGCGGCCTTGAGCAAGTTTCGGAAAGCCCTTCCCCCCGTGCGTCGCCTTCTGTCGGCGCGAGGGCTTGCACAGATGATGGAACGATCCGGGTTCGAGGAGATCTCGATCAACCCAGCCCCGATTCCCGATGTAGAGATGGAGGGGACCACGTTGCGCGCCCTGGCCCGACGCGGTTACCGACTCGGTTCCCGGGCACCGATCCTCCGATGGATCCTAAAGCAGTGGGGACCGATCTTGAGTGTGAATGGTCGCCGACGCTGAGAGTCGTGGGTGTGCCGTAGAGCCCTTGGAGAAAGAGGCTCGGCAATGCAGTACTCCGTAGGTCCTCCAAGGCACGGAACTTGCCCTTTCGGTGCGCAATCCTTTACCCACTGACCTCTATGACTCTCACGATCGCACAGTCACAGACCTGCGTGGCCTGCGAGGGCCCCCTGAATCCGCTTCGCCGATATCGTCTGGACGGGCGCCGGGGAAAGGCGTTGTTTGGCTCAGCCCATATCTCCCGTTGCGCGGAATGCAACCTGGTCCAAATGACACCGCTGCCATCCGCGGATGAATTACACGCCTACTATTCGCGCCTCTATCGGTCAGGCGGTCGGCACGGGGCGAGAGAGGCAAGTCTCGACGATTTCCCTCGCGACAATCTGTTCTACTACCATCGTGGCCGATCCATCGTCGACCTCATGACCCCTTACCTGCCCTCGGATCAAAGCGGGCCACTCAACATCCTCGACGTTGGAGCGGGGTTCGGCCATACCCTCGCTGCCGTTACCGAAGAGTTTCCCACCGCACACCTACATGCTGTCGAGATCTCGGAGGTTTGTGTAGCGCATCTTCGGGCCAACGACGTGTCCGTCCATGAATCCACCGTCGAAGCGTGGGCGGAACAAACCGACGTCACGTCAAACCCGGTGCGATACGATCTTATCATCCTCTCGCACGTCCTCGAACATGTTCGTGATCCGTTGCGAATCCTGACACTGCTCGAGTCGCGACTCCAACCTGGTGGACTCCTTTACCTTGAAGTACCCAACATCCCGCTCGACCTATTGGATCGGTATCCCGATCATCCCTGGGCCCCGCGATGGGATGAACCGCACCTCACATTTTTCTCCGAATCCTCGCTGGCGAGCCTCCTCCAACGTCTAGGACTGGAACAAGTTCTCCTCCAAGCAGCCGGACCAAGCTATCGGACAATCTCAGCACTCCGCTATCATGTGCCTCCGCTTCGAACGATGCTCCTCGCCATACTCCCTGCCACCCTGACGAGGCTCGTGCGTCGTCAGAAGATCACGACTGGCCTCCAATCGTTCGCCCAGGAGGCTCCGTTTTATCGATACGCACCAGACGGTGTCTGGCTCCGCGGGATTCTGAGGAAATCGGCGTGACCACCAAGCGTTCCGCCTGGTTGGCATGGCCATTCCTTGTACCGCTGCTGGCTGGCATTCTCCTTCCCGCCGAGTCTATAGCCAGCTGGATTCGCCCCCCAGGCGATACCCTCGTGGCAAGTGTGACCACCGGATTCTGGCTAGGGAGATTCCTGCTTGTTCTTCTCGCCGTGGTCGGAATTGCCCTGACTCGGCTTCTTCCCGATACGGAAACGTCAGTGATAAACCGGCGACCAATTCCCTGGAGAGCGTTGCTTGTTCTGACAGCCATTGGGGTTGGGTTTCGGCTTCCAGCACTCAACGCCGGGTTGTGGTACGACGAAATCCAGACCTTGGTTCGATATGTCCAACAGCCGATGGGAATCCTGATTACAACGTTTGATAGTACCAACCAACACCTTCTCTATTCGGCGCTTGCTCGGTTGGCGGTCCTCGGGTTCGGAGAATCTGGCGCGGCCATTCGCCTCCCAGCCGTGATCCTCGGCGCCCTAAGTCTACCGGCCATCGTCGTCTTCGCTCGGCGCTGGCTCCCGGGGCGTGAAGGGTGGCTGGCGGCACTGCTCCTCGCAGTCTCCTATCACCATATTTGGTTTTCCCAGAACGCACGCGGGTATACTGGCCTGCTCCTGGGAAGTATCGTGGGAACGACCATCTTCCTTGACCTTCTGCGGGAAGGCGTAACCCGACGCAGAGTCTGGGCCTATGGTGCCGTCATGGCGGCCACAGCACTCACGCATATCACTGGGGTTGTAATCGTAGCTGCGCACGCGGTTGTTTGGCTCTGGCAGATTCGGTCTCTGGCACCGCATCGTGCTCGGTGGGGGCCGCTGGCAGCCCTGATACTCTTTGGCCTGCTCACCTTGTTGTTGTACAGCCCAGTTCTGCCGCAGCTCTACGCGACGCTTACGCTCCCAAACCTCGAGCCGGTGACACCGCAGTGGAAACAGGTTGGCTGGTTCCTGCGGGAAGCGATCGGGAACCTTTCCCAGGGGGGCCCTTCTCGGGCAGCTGTATTATCGATTGGAATGGGGGTTGGATCGGTCGGTCTAGTCAGCGCCTGGCGGCGTGACCGGGTTGTCACCACACTCATGGTTCTTCCCCTTCTCGCGATGGCATCACTCCTGGTTGTCACTCGACACAATTTGTGGCCGAGATTTTTCTTCTTTGGATCGGGCTTTGCAGTACTCATCGGAGTCCGCGGGACGTTCGCGACCCTCCGTCTGCTTCTCCCCGGCGCTGGGCCGCGACTTGGGGGCGTGCTCTTGGCTGCTGCCGCACTGGGGAGTGTTTTCTTCGCTCCCCGAGCGTGGGCTCCGAAACAGGATTTTGAACGGGCCGCCGAATGGGTCGTTTCCCACCAGTCCCCCTCGGACGCGGTGGCGGTTACTGACATGACATGGCTTCCGCTGACGGTATGGCTCGGATACGACTGGGCGCGGGTCGATGACGCCAACGCCCTTCGCGCTCAGGAGTCGACCGGGGGGTCGACGTGGGTACTCTCGACATTCCCAATCCGTCTGGCCGCTGTGGCCCCTTCGCTATGGGAGTATCTTGGGGAAGCGTACACTGCCGTCGCCAGTTTCCCTGGCACCGTGGGTGGAGGATCCGTTCAAGTTCACAGGCGCCTGTCCTCGATGGGGAGTAACGATCGTGATTGAGTCTCTGGTAGAAACCATCACGCCCCGACCAGCACCGAAGGCCGTTTCAATCGTGGTACCAGCCTTCAATGAGGCCGCGCATATCGTGAGTGAACTCGAGGCTCTGGCCGCAACCATGCGATCGACCGATTGGGAGTGGGAAATTCTCGTCGTGGACGACGGTTCCACGGATGGCACCGCCGAGGCCGCAGCGTCGGCTGGTGTCCGCGTCCTGCGGCGAGAACAGAACCGAGGATACGGCGCGTCCCTCAAGGCCGGTGTTCGGGCCACCATCCACCCTTGGATTCTGATCACCGATGCGGATGGAACCTACCCCACAGAGGCTATCCCAGCCCTTCTCGACGCCACCGCATCGGCCGATATGGTCGTTGGCGCGAGAACCGGGAGTAGCGTTCGTATTCCACTCATCCGACGACCCGCCAAGACCTTCTTACGGATGTTGGCGAGCTACCTCGCGAACAGAAGCCTCCCCGATATCAATTCCGGTCTCCGCATTATGCATAGGGAGCTTATCGAAAAGTACTTCCACCTCCTCCCGGATGGTTTCTCTTTCACCACCACGATTACGCTTGCGGCTGCATGCAATGCTCATCCGGTTCAGTACCAGCCCATCGATTATCGTGCGCGGCTCGGATCGAGCAAGATCCGTCCGCGTCATGCGTTCGATTTCACGTTGCTCGTCTTCCGGGTCATCGTCTTTTTCAATCCCCTCAGAGTGTTCATTCCCCTCGGAGCAATTCTCGCAACGGCGGGCGCCGCCAAGTTCATCTTTGACTTGACCCGAGATAACCTTTCCGAGAGTGCGGTTCTCGGGTTACTCGGAGCCATGATCATCTGGGCCGTTGGGCTCCTTGCGGACCAGAACGCGCGGGCGGCGATGCAGCGATGAGATTGTGGGTTCGGGTGGCCATTAGCGGCACTTTACTCACCGTCATCCTGTTGCTCCTGCCGTGGCCCTTGGTCTTTACTGCTTTGGGGAGACTTTCCCCCTGGCACTGGATCGGGGTGACGTTCGGGTTCTTGGTGGGGCATACGATCGGCGTATTCAAATGGCGAGCCTTTGTGACCGCGGGCCGCGGAGTGTTCGCCTTGCGAGACGCCATTCGGTGCTACACTGCTGGCCTCTTCGCCAACCTTTGCCTGCCAAGTATTGTCGGAGGCGATGTCCTCCGCGTCGTCTTGGCTGGCCGGGCGACCGGCAGACCCGAGGCCGCTCTTCTGGGTGGATTGATGGACCGGGTCACCGACGCGACCGCCCTTGCCCTCCTTGCCACCGCAGGAGCCTTCGCCGTCGGGTCCACCGAGGGCAGTACGACCGCCCGCGCGATCAGCCTCATCTTGCTCGCCGGTGTGGCGAGTGGGGCCATCGTTCTCGCTATCGTCGGGAACCTTCCACTCAGACGATGGCCGGTACGCTTCCGGCGCCACGTCGCCCGAATTCTGATCGGCATTCGCCACCTTCGGCGAAACCCCTCCGTGGCACTCCGTGGGCTTGCCCTGTCTCTCGTGATCCAAGGAGGGTTCGTGGCATTGAACTCAGGCCTTGGCCGCGCTCTTGGCCTTGAGGTTGGGCTCGGCGTTTGGCTCTTCGCGTGGCCACTCGCCAAAGTCATGAGTCTCTTGCCGATCAGTCTTGGCGGACTCGCCGTACGGGAAGCAAGCCTCGCGAGTTTGCTGGCTCCTTTCGGCGTGCCCCTTGCCCTTGGGGTCACGGTGTCGTTGCTCTGGCAAACAGTACTGATTGCTGGGGGATTATTCGGTGGTGGGGTTTGGCTTCTTCTCTCACGTAAGACTGCCCCTGCCGTGAGTGTCTCGATGGATTGGCACGCTCCCTGGACAAGGAAACACCGTGGCTGATCCCCGAGTCATCGTTCTCGGAGCCGGGCCGGCAGGCCTGGGCGCGGCATGGCGCCTGCGAGCCCTTGGGAAGGCAGAGGTGACCGTGCTGGAACGCGGCCCCACGGTTGGTGGAAACGCCGGCAGCTTCACCTGGCGGGACCACCGCCTCGATTACGGAAGCCACAGACTCCACCCTGCAACCGCACCTGGCATTCTCTCCGATATTCAGACGCTACTCGGCGACGACCTCCGCATTCGTCCCCGACATGGCCGGATCCGTCTCCGGGGACGATGGATCCACTTTCCCTTACATCCCCTCGACCTCCTCCTTCGGTTGGACAAGGGCTTCGCCATTGGCGTGTTGCGCGACCGGTTCCGGAAGCGAAGGGTGTCCGCCCAGGAGAGCTTCGCCTCAGTGCTTGCGGCCAATCTTGGCCCAACGATCTGTGACAACTTCTACTTTCCCTATGCCCGAAAAATCTGGGGCACCGCCCCAGAGGCGCTCTCGGCTATTCAAGCCCATCGCCGCGTAGCAGCCGGAAGCTTTGGTAAACTCCTCGCAAAGGTCTTCCGCGCGCTTCCTGGAGCCCGGCCACCGATGACCGGACGTTTCTACTACCCGGCGGACGGCTTCGGCCAAATCGCCGAGGCCTATGCGGCCGCCGCGGTTGAGCAGGGCGCCCAGATCCACCAAGGGTGGACGGTTACCGCCCTTCGCGCACCCCAGGATGAGGGCGCCCCCTGGAGCGTGACCGCCGAACGGGGGTCGGAACAGATGGATTGTGTCGGCGACCACCTGTGGTCTACCATCCCGATCCCTATCGTGGCGAAGCTGGTTCAGCACGGTGGAGGAACCGTCCCATTCGAGGTGCTGGAGGCGACGCGGCAGATTCGCTATCGGTCGATGGTGCTCGTCTACCTGGAACTTGCCCAGGATCAGTTTACGGAGTTTGACGCCCACTACTTCCCTGGCGCCTCGATTCGGATCACTCGTCTCTCAGAACCCAAGAACTACGCGGGAAGAAATGTGCCAAGCGGTCGCACCGTCTTGTGTGCGGAACTTCCGTCAAGCCCCGAGGAAGAGACGTGGTCCCTCTCGGATGCGGACCTCACCGAGCTCGTATCCGACGATCTGGCGAAGAGCGGCATTCCGATTTCTGCCGCCCCGGTGGGTGTCACCGTTCGTCGGTTGGAGCATGCCTACCCAATCTATGACCCCGGGTATGAGGTTCCATTCCAAATCCTCGACCGCTGGGCAGCCTCACTCCCACGGTTTCTGACCTACGGTCGACAAGGCCTTTTCGCCCACGACAATACCCACCACGCACTGGCCATGGCCTACGCCGCGGTCGACTGCCTTACCTCGGCCGGATTCGACTCGGCCCGCTGGACCACCTATCGTCAGGAGTTCGAAACTCATGTGGTTGAAGATTAGCCAGCCGCCCAGGGGGACCTTGTGATACGGATTGGCGTCGTGGGTGCAGGCGTAATAGGACAGCTACGGGCCCAGACAATTCACCAGCACCCTCAGACAGAACTTGTTGGGGTGGCAGACCCCGATATTGATCGCGCGCGAAGCGCAGTCGCCACCTCAGGAGGCCAGGCATTCTCCGAGTGGGAACAGCTCTTGAAGTGCGACGGGCTGGAGGCCATCGTAGTATCCTCGCCCGTACAATTCCACGAAGAAGCCGTCATTGGAGCCCTGCAAGCAGGTCTCCATGTCCTCTGCGAGAAACCGCTGGCAAACTCGGTCGAAGCCTGTCGCCGGATGCTAGCCGCCGCACGTGAATCAGGCCAGATTCTCGCCGTTGGCTTCAATCATCGATACTACCCTGCCGTGAGCTATGTGCGCTCCGTGATCGCTGAAGGGCGCATTGGTACCTTGGATCACCTGAGAGTGTTTGGAGGGCACGACGGTCTCGCCAATTTCCGGGCTGATTGGCAGTATCAAGGTGCTCTGTCAGGAGGGGGCGCGATGATGGATGTGGGAATCCACATGACGGACCTCGCCTATCACCTCCTTGGTGACATCACCGAGGTGTATGGGATCAGCTCTGGTCGGGTGTGGAACGTGCCTGGCTCGGAAGACAATGCGATGGCGCTCTTCAAGAGTAGTTCCGGCGTCTCAGCGATTTATCAAGCAACCTGGACTGAGTGGAAAGGGTATCGATTCTGGATTGAGGCCTACGGTGATCGAGGAATGGTACGAGGGTACTACGCGCCCATGTTTAACTTGCTGGTCACCTCGGATCGGCCAGGCGGTCGCCGGAAACGCATGATGAAGTTCTATCCTGAGATCATTTTGCGCGAGAAGCTCAAATCGTGGACGTCTACCGCACTTCAATCCTTCCAGGAGGAACTCAAAGACTTGCTCCGATTGATCGCCGGGAATCAGGACGTTGTATTGGCCGATGGAATTGCCGGGTTACGGGCGGTCGAGGTCGCCCATGCCGTCTACCAATCGACCCAAGAGGGCCAGCCTATCCAAATCAGAGATCCCTTCTGAGCTACAATCGAGGCAACCCGTCTTCGCGATCGCGGCCCATGGACTGTCGACGACACCCCCGTGTGCTCATCTGATCTGGAGTAATCACCTTATGAAGTGACGGTACTGAACTTGCACCTCCCGTTCCAACCAAGCATCGGAGTAACTGACTTGGCTTGGCGGGATCGACGGAATGCCCAACCCATCAGGGAACCAACATCCTATGTGTTGCGTTAACGCAACAGATCTGTGGTCGTACCGGCGGTTGAACTGAGGACTCCAATGGATCGTGTCGGGCACTCAATTGAAAGACCAGCCGGCAAGATTAGGGTCGATCTGGTCATCCCGGTTCTTAATGAGGCTCACGTTCTCGACCAGAGCGTCGCGACCGTTCGGGCATTTCTCGCCACGCAAGGTGATTGGATCCCACGGATCGTGATTGTCGACAACGGGTCAACCGACGGAACAGATGCCGTTGGAGAACGACTCGCCGGTGCTCACCACGATGTCCTCTATCTACAGTTACCTGAGCGCGGGCGGGGGCGAGCCCTTCGGCATGCGTGGACGACGAGCGATGCCGATGTGATGTGCTACACCGACGTCGATCTCTCAACCGAACTTGAGGCGCTTCCCAAACTGGTCGACGCCATCGCACACAAGGGCTACCACGCAGCAACCGGGAGTCGACTCATGCGAGACTCTCACACAACGCGGTCCTTCAAGCGTGAATTCATCTCTCGTGGGTACAACCTGTTTGTCAAGGCGGTCCTGGGGACCACATTTAGTGACGCCCAGTGTGGTTTCAAAGCCGTTAGCCGCGACGCCGTGCAACACATTGTTCCCGACGTAAAGGACCAATCATGGTTCTTCGACACGGAGTTGCTGGCGTTAGTTGAAAAGAGAGGCTTTCGGGTATGCGACATCCCAGTGCGGTGGACGGAGGACGATGACAGCCGAGTGAAGATCCTTCGGACCGCTTGGGACGATATCAAGGGCGTGGTTCGTGTCCGCTACACTCTTTGGCGAGCGGCATGGCGGCCAAGCCGTGCTACGTCAACACGACAGGTGGTGTAGTCCCCTGCCCCACTCCCTCTCCCACACGCAGTCAGTCCTTCTGACCGGGGGGACGGGGTATGTGGGCCATTCGCTTCGCGGTTCCCTGGCACGAAAGGGAACACCCGTCACCCTTCTCGTCCAACCGGGGGTGTCTTGCACCCCGCGACCCACGGAAACGGTCATCACCGGGACCCTCTCCAACCTCCCCGACCTGCGCCCATATGTCTCCCAAGAAACCGTCCTTCTCCATCTCGCTGGCTGTACGGGAAAGGCACGCCCTCACACCTTCCATTCGGTCAATGTGGACGGTACCGAACGGTTGCTTGAGGCAAGCCAGCGTGGCGGTGTGCGGCGGGTCATCTTTGTGAGCAGTGTCGCCGCACGCTTTCCCACACAGCGGGACTACCCGTATGCCGCCTCGAAACGGAAGGCCGAAGCGTTGGTGCAACGGAGTGGGATGGAGTTTGACATCATCCGGCCCACGATCATCATGAGCCACGGAAGCCCAGCTTTCCTGGCGTTCACCAAACTTGTCCGGGGTAGGATCGGGTTTCGGTTTGGGTCCGCCAAAGTCATGGTGCAGCCAATCCATGTTGCAGACGCCGCGGAGGCTCTGGCAGACCTGGTCCCTGGTCCCCGGACAAACCGAACTTGGGACCTTGGTGGACCAGAAGTGACCGCCTTGCGAGAGCTCTTGGAGAGGATCCGGCGGACCCTGGGTGCCAGGAGCGTCCCAACCATTCCAATCCCTTTGCGCTTGGCCCGCGGGCTCTTGCGCCTCGTTGAGCCGATACTCTTTCCAATCATCCCCCTCACGGCGGGCCAACTATCGGTGTTCATGTTCGATTCGACCGTGCAGGACCCACTCCCGAGTATGGCCGCAACGAAGCTTCGAACGATCGACCAGATGCTTGCTCCCACTGACGGCTTATGACGGCGACTCTCACCGATACCGCAATCCTGACACAGGAATGTGACATATTCTGCCACCACCTGCTCTCGTATCAACCCTCCGAGGCGATTCGAGCGTCCTATATCGCTGGTCAGAAGGGGATGCCGTCCGGACCGGATGATCGCAACGCCCTCGATGAGTTCTTGCTCCGATTAGGACGACGCGGTGGAGTGCTCCTCCGTTTAGCTGACGCCTACTCGCGTCTTGCGCGCCCGGCGACCCTGCTTCGACGAAAGCTTATCCTGGTCATCGCCATCCTCGAGACCAGCCATCAATCTGGGCGTATCATCCACGCCGACTCCTCGGCGACGGTTGGACGCGCTCTGCTACGGGTCGCGTTCGCAGGACTCTCATCCGTGGGGTGGACCGTCGCGGCAATCATCTTCCTTGGCCCAATCCATCTGATCCGGTTTCGGTCAGCAACGCGTCATGGCTGAGGTGCTCGTGGTTGGGTCGGGAGCGTCAGGAGTGCATTTCGCACTCACCGCACTCCAGCGCGGGCATCGCGTCACGATGCTGGACGTCGGGTATCCAAAGCCCCACCTCCCCGCACCCGACACGGCGTTCCTTTCGCTACCCGATGCCCTGGAGGATCCAGCGGCATGGTTTCTTGGCTCATCCGGACAACACGTGGTGTATCCTGGCAACGTGGCCTCCTACTACGGCCATCCACCAAGCAAAGAGTATGTGTTCCGGAATGTGCCCTTCGCACCAACGCATGCGGTCGACATGGCACCGCTCTTCACGTACGCCCGCGGTGGATTTGCCGAAGCATGGACGGGTGGGTGCTACGCATTCAGCCCAACTGATCTTGCATCCGCCCCCATCGGGTACGCCGATCTCGCGCCACACTATCAGGAAGTTGCCCGTCGAGTCGGAATTGGGGGTGTGGAAGACGACCTTGCACCCTTCATCCCCTTTGATGCCGACTACCTCCAGCCGCTTGCGCTGGATGCCCATTCCGCCCACCTCATGGCCTC
>JAJCZW010000247.1 GCA_029262155.1 Gemmatimonadota bacterium | reverse complement strand
GGTTGGATGACCAGCGATCCCCCGTTCGGCAACTCAACCCGGGCCCGAAATAGTCCCTTGATCTCGGCTTCGATATCCCATTTGTCGAACAGCGGCTCCTCCGCCGCATGTCGATGGACTCGGCTCATGAGCTCAGGATCGACCTGCTTGAGGTACTGCTCGACCTCGTGATGGAGTTCCTTGGTGTCGACCCACAGTCCGTCGACCTTGTCGCTCAGCACATCGCGGATGAGTCCGCGGGTGAGGCTGGTCTCACGGTGCAGCAACGCAGGAGCGCGTCGCACATACTTCTGCTTCCGCTGGACCTTGCGCCAAAGACCGACCAGCGAATCGATCTCTCGCCGGAAGTGATCCTCGGTAACGCCTTCCGCAACGGTACGCACGATGACCCCGCCTGCTTTTGCCGGAAGCATGTTGGTCACCATCTCACGGAGTTTCGCTCGCTGTTCCCGACTATCGATCTTGCGGCTCACCCCAACTCGCGATGCGTAGGGCATGTAAACGAGAAACCGCCCGGGAAGAGAGATCTGTGCGGTTACCCGACACCCTTTGGTACTGATTGGTTCCTTGGTCACTTGGACCGGCAGTTCCTGACCTTTGGTCAGGAGGTCTGCAATGTTGGGGAGGGCTCGCCGAGACCGAACTTCACGGCGACGACGCTCGGGCTTGTTCCGAGATGACGGCCGACTCTCCCTACGTTCGGGTGGAGGGGGCTCCTGACCGTTCCCGGCGTTTTCACCGTCCAGGTCTACGGAGGGGACGTCACCAACCTCCTCCTCCGTGGGGTCATCATCATCCTCAGGTTCGAGGAGATCCGACGCATGGAGGAAGGCACTTTTTTCCAAACCAATGTCGACAAACGCAGCTTGGATCCCTGGGAGAACTGCTTCAACACGCCCCAGGTAGATATCGCCAACGATCCGCCGGTGATCCGGACGATCGACCATCAACTCGACAAGGCGATCGTCCTCCAAGATGGCCACCCGGGTCTCCCGGGCTCCACCGCTGATAAGGATTTCGCGTTTCACGCGGGAAGTCTCCAACGACCGATCCCGCACCTCTTGGGCGGGGAGATCGATCGACATGATAGTAAGCCGGAAGTCCGTTCTCCGAACATGCAGAAGCGGACCCGGTCTTGATTGCGCAAGCACCCCCCCGGAGATCCCATGACGCCAATCCGAATTGGGATCGCGCCATCGCCGGCCACCCAGTACTCAACGAGAGCCTCCTCACGGTCTGACACCACTGGAAAAGCCCCAGACGCGACCGGGTCATCCAGAAGGAACCACTGTTGGGCTCCGGTGTTTCAGCCGGGGGAAGCTGTCGTGACGCACTTACGGCCAGGAGATCGAAAGGAAGGTTGGCCTGCCACGTAATCCTGAAATGCGCGACGACAAGCCGCCATAGGCGACCTGCGCCTTTGGCGAACAACATCGGGAAAGTCAGCAAGGAATTCATACACCCTAAAGCTATGTAATTCTATGGGTTACGGCAACACTCCAGGTTACCTGACAATCTTGCCCAGGATCTCTCTGGCGATCACGATGCGCTGGATCTCGCTCGTCCCCTCGCCAATTTCGCAGACCTTGGCATCACGCATCATCCGTTCGACTGGATATTCCGTGGTGTACCCATATCCCCCAAAGATCTGGACGGCCTTGGTTGTGGTCCGCATCGCCAGTTCTGAACAGAACAGCTTGGCCATGGCGGCTTCCTTTTTGAACGGCTTCCCCGCCTGCTTGAGTCTGGCGGCACTGTAGAGCAGGTGCGTCCCTGCCTCAATCTCCATCGCCATGTCGGCCAGGGCAAAATGCACACCCTGGAATGCTCCGATCGCCTGACCAAATTGCTTTCGCATTCCGGCATACTGTCGGGCCTGCTCGTAGGCTCCCTCCGCAATTCCCAGTGACAGGGCAGCAATACCGATGCGTCCGCCATCCAAGGTCTTGAGGAAGTTAACGAACCCCTGCCCCAGCGTCCCGAGCAAGTTCTCTTTCGGGACGATGGCGTCCTCGAACAGGAGTTCCCGGGTATCGCTGGCACGCCACCCCATCTTCTCTTCCTTCTTGCCAGCGCGAACTCCCGGTGTCTTGGGCAATGCATCGACGTGCCCCACACCCACCGCACGGCACCGATCGATATCCACCGTGTCTTTGGTCACGATGAAGCTTGTGATCCCCCGACTTCCCTTCCCGGGTTCCGTCCGTGCTGTCGCCACGAAGATTTCTCCGACCCCAGCATTCGTGATAAAGATTTTGGAGCCGTTGAGCAGGTAGTGATCTCCCTTGTCGACTGCGGTGGTTGCGGTGCCTCCGGCATCGCTTCCCGCCCCTGGTTCGGTGAGCCCAAACCCACCCATCACCTGGCCCGACGCCAGCAGCGGTACGTAGGTTTGACGTTGTGCGTCGGTCCCAAACTCCACGATTGGGGACGTCCCGAGGTTGGTATGCGCGCTCAGCGTAAGCGCGTGACTTGCATCCACCTTTCCCAACTCGTGGATCGCGATGTAGTAAGAGATCTGATCCATTCCCGCCCCACCGAGCTCTTCCGACCAGGGCACCCCCAGCAGTCCCAGCTCTCCCATCTGCTTTATCGTCTCCCAGGGGAACTCCTGCGTGCGATCCAGATCACGAGCAACCGGGGCGACCTCGCTCAGAGCAAAATCGCGGACCATTTCGCGAACTTGGTGGTGTTGCTCCTCGAAATACAGCGACTCATCCATAGCGTGGCTCAATCTTTCGGTGCAGACCTGATCAGAATATCCCTCTGTGTACGCACCCAATATATCCGCCCCATCGGCAGACGACGAGATTGACACGAGATATTAGTTTCCGGACACCTTCGAACCCCGGGGAAAGCTATGGAGATGTCTGAGCACGAATTCGACGATCCGCTCGAGTCGCGATTGGCCCTTATCGAGCGTCGACTCAACCGATTACGGACCATGGCCCTCCTCCTGTTGGTCCTCGCCGGTAGTACGGCAATCCTGTTCGTGACACAGCCCTCGGACATCCAGAGTGCGACGACATTTGTGGTGCAGGATTCGCTCGGCCGTCCGCGAGCCACGCTTGGTGTTGCCGGAGGGACCGTGGCACTCTCCTTCTACGACGACACCGGTCAGCTGCGTGCCGACTATGGCCTCAGCTTGGACGGTCGCCCCGGACTCTTGCTGATGGCCGCCGATGGAGCACCCAGTGCGATCCTCAATACCCAGCAGGACGGCTCCCCGATTCTTCGTCTCATGGGTGCCAATGGTGAGGAAATCGATCTGAGACCCGAGGGTCCCGACGGCACCGCCATTCGTTTACAACATGCAGACAGCGTGGGAATTGTGCTCCGACTTTCTCCCACACCGGCACTGGTTCCATTGCGAAGTTCCGGTGTCTCACCGCGACGCTGAAGCCACTAGATAAGGTGAAACACGTGCGGCCTCCGAGTCGTACGAGGAGGCACCGCCACGAAGACTCGTGAGCGCATGGAGGATCGTCGAATGATAGCATCGAGACTGGATTGGTTGGATGGACCTCGGCAGTCGATTCAGATTAGTACTGTCTTGCTCTCCTTACTCGTTGCCGGATCGGCCTCGGCCCAAACGCCTCAGTCCCTCACCCTGCTCCGGGGGGCTGATACCATCGCCGTCGAGCGGTACACCGCGTTCCCCAATCGCGTGGTGGGGGAACTGCTCTTTAAGGCGGCCGGCATTCATTCCTCGTATCAGATTCACCATCCCAACGGCGTGGTGACACGGATGGAGTACGTGGTGCGGCGAATCGGTGCCCCAGACTCCACCCCTCCGGTTCGGAGTATCCTGCTGGTTATCCGCCCTGATAGCGTGATTCGTTCGACGACTGGCCCCGACGGCGTCCTGGTTCCTCAAGCCTTCCCTGCGCGCCCCGGCCTTGTCCCGTTTGTGAACCCCTCTTTCGCCATGATGGAACTCGGGCTTCGTCTTGGGCGAGCGACCGACAAGGTCGATTCCCTTGTGCTCTTCGGGCTAGAGTCAGGACAGCAAGGAGCCCTCCCCGTCGTTCAATCGGGGGGTGATACTCTAGTGATTACTCTTGGTGCCCTCGAAATCCAACTGGTCTCGGCGCCAGATGGGTCGATTCGGGGGGGGAGAATTCCTGCACAGGGTCTTGTCATCAACAAGACTCTCACCCCATCTGGCGTCGCTCCACTTCGTGCCGCGGGGCCGGACTACAGTGCCCCACCTAACGCACCATACCAAGCGCTTGACCTCGTCGTCTCGACTCCAGCTGGGCACCTCCTCGGCGGGACCCTTACCCTCCCGGAAAGCGATCGACCACTCCCGGCCGTGATCACGGCGACCGGGTCAGGGCTGCAAGACCGGGACAGTCGCCTCGCACCTCTGCCCAAGTACCGACCGTTCTATCAGCTCGCGGATGCCCTCTCACGCCACCAGATCGCCGTCCTTCGGATGGATGACCGGGGGTTTGGTGCCAGTGGTGGCAATGGCTCCACCGCAACGACTGAGGACTTTGCCGATGACATCCGGGCGGGTGTGGCTTACCTCCGATCTCGCCTCGATATCGACCCCAATCGTATCGTCGTCCTGGGTCACTCGGAGGGCGGCTTGATCGCCCCGATGATGGCGGCCACAGATTCCAGCCTAGCCGGGATCGTCATCCTCGCGGGGCCCTCCAAGGTTGGCCGCGACGTCATCGAGTACCAGAATCGCGAGGCCGCCTCTCGTGCGAAGGGCCTCACAGAATCTCAACGAGACTCCATCGTGACCGCCGCGATGCGTGCTGTGGATTCGGCTGGAGCCCAGCAACCGTGGCTCCGTTTCTTCCTTCACTATGATCCCCTTCCGACCGCTCGACGAGTATCCGTCCCAACCTTGATCGTGCAGGGAGAAACCGACAGACAGGTGACGGCCGACCAGCGGCTCGACCTGGCACGGGCAGTACGCTCCGGCGGGAACCAAGATGTTACTGTCTATCTCGTCCCCGAAACAAACCATCTCTTTCTTCATGACCCTGATGGAGCTCCCAGCGGGTACCCGCGACTCCCCGAATTCTTCATTCGCCAGGAGATCCTTGACCGGATCACTGGCTGGGTAGTTGCCCACACTGCTCCACAGTAAGGCACGATCAGTCGGTTGATAGTGCGCCCTCGACCTTGGCCCCTCCGAAAAGTGCTAACACTTGAGGGCCAAATCGAGCTAACCCGCGGGGGCCAACTCCGGGGATCTTGGCCAACGCTGTTCGGGTTGTCGGACGGGCCAAAAGAATATTGGCCAGGACAAGGTCGGGGATAATCTCTGTTTCCGACTGCCCCAGCCTCTGGGCAGTGATGCGTCGCCAGCGAGACAGTTCGGAGACCACGACCGTATCTGGAGTCGGGAGAACGACCTTCTGGCACGCAGACGCCCGACAGCGATCACATCCCGCACAGCGGTCAAGTGTCTCGCCAAACCATGCCAACAGCATACGACGTCGACACCCCCCCGCCTCCGCATAGTGTTGCATTGCCTGGATGCGGCGTATTGCTTGTTGTTTCCTCTTCTTCACCCGCCCCCAGTCCGGGGCTCGACGAGGCAGTCGGAGTTCTCGGATCAGGCGATCGACCGAGTCCAATACGTTGTGTGGCACACCGCGCCGGCGGGCGGGGTCGGCGGCGATGGCTTCCACCAGTCTGGGAGATGGGAAGGTGACCTCGAGGAGACGGCGCGCCTGTCGGACATCATCGGGGTGATAGAGCAGAGTGCACCGTGCGGTGTCCTGATCCCGCCCGGCACGCCCTGCTTCCTGGTAGTAGGATTCGGGAGACGGTGGCATGCGCCAGTGAATGACCGTACGAACGTTCGGTTTGTCGATTCCCATTCCGAAGGCGCAGGTGGCCACCAGCGTTTCAATCCGATCTTCGAGAAAGGCGTTTAGCCGCGAAGCGCGGAGGTCTGCCGGGAGGCCCGCATGGTACGCTGCCGCAAGCCGTCCACTCCGCTTGAGATGCCGCGCGAGCGACTCCGTTACTCCTCGAGTTGGCGCATAGATCAGGACAACCTGGTCGCCCGTTCCCAGCGTCTTGGTGAGCCATCGGAACCGATCCTCATCATCCTGCACCTGCCGAACACCAAACACTAGATTCGGACGATCAAAGGAAAACACCCGGCTGACAACACGTCTTGACGGGGTCCCGCGTCCCATCCGAAGCACCTCCATGATGTCCCGTCGAACAGTCGGTGTAGCGCTGCCGGTGAGCGCAATGACCTGGGGCCAACCCAGCAGCATTCGGAGTCGTCCCAGCCCCCGGAAGGACGGGCGAAAATCCGGCCCCCATTCGCTAATGCAGTGGGCCTCGTCGATGGCGAGCAGTGTAGGACGCAACCACTCGCTTGGTGCTCCCTGGAGCAGCGACCGCAGGCGCTCGGGGGAAAGATACAACAGGCGGAGCGCCCCGGCCGACGCCTGGCCGAGTACCCGACGCTGGGACCTGACGCTGAGACCGCTATGGAGGGTTGCGGCAGGAATCCCTCGGGCCTGGAGGGCGTCTACCTGGTCTTGCATGAGTGCGATCAGGGGGGATACGACAAGCGTGAGGCCGTCCAGCATGAGCGAAGGGATCTGATAGCATATTGACTTTCCACCACCAGTTGGGAGAACAGCCAGCACATCGTGTCCTGCGAGAACTGCGTGAATGACCTGTCGTTGGGCAGGCCGGAACGTGGGATAGTGAAACTGCGAACGAAGTAAGGATTCTGCCCGTGTGAACTGGGCTCGTAGCGACGACATCCTTTAGAGTCGGTCAAGCGCTCTCTCTCGGTGGCACATTGCCACGCCCGTTGGAGATCTCGACCGCAGGTGTCGGGCAGTCGGGAATGGGCTGAAGTTGGAGGGTGACTGGGCGAGGGCGCTTAGGGGGGTGACAACTTGTGACGATGCCGGGCCACCCAGTCGTAGGCCCAGTCCCGGAGGGGCCGTGGCACCAGACTAAGTGGCCAGAGAAGCGACCACCATCCACCGAGACGCCGGGCGATGATGAGCATTGCGGAGGAACGTGAAGTAATCAACTGTCGTCCCGTTCTGGGATGACAATGAACGGCAATCAAGGCATCGACCGTCTTACATTCAGGGTGGATTGCCAAGAATTGCTGTCCCGTCGGGCCATCCCGTGGCACGAGCCAAAGGCGTCGGTTGCGATCAGCCGCACGAAGATGTTGCACTACCGTTCGGCAGAAGCCACACTGCGCGTCGTAGAGTACCAGAACCTGACTACCCTGCCACACACTGGCATCCGGAGCCGTGTCATTCGCCACCACTGCCTTCACGCTCATCATCTCTGACCTGGCCTCCTCGATCGGCACGAAGCCTCAGTCGAACGAGAACTGACAGAGCAAGGACCCCAATGGCAGCCCAGATGATCCGCCGGTCATCGAGACCGACACCGAGGAGGGCGAGGCCCAATCCCCCGGCGCCCAACCACTGCCTGGCGCGGTTCCACGTTGGGCGGATAATAGTCGTTAGGCCCTGGGGAGTCTGAGACGGCGGCCCAATGCCTCCGGGACAGATATCGTCATGCGGAGAAGCGCTGTACTGTAGACCTTGCCCTGCGCATCGGTCTTGAGCGAGATGGTTCCACCGCCATCGAGTGCCCCGTGCAAGAGGAAATTCAGGGCGTTCAGATTTGGGAGTTCAAAGCGCTCCACCCGCGAGGCCATTCCCTTGAAATGTCGAGCGACGCGGGCACGCGTAACTTCCTTCACCAAGATGGGGTAGAGCTCTGGCTCGAGGGCGACAAGCCCGACATTGGCGGTGTCGCCCTTATCCCCGCTCCGACCATGTGCCAGGTATCGTAGCTGGACGGTTCGAGATTTCTTCCCCGACCCAGCGCGGGATTTCTTGGGAGCGGCGCGACGGCGTTTCACAGTCTTTGACATCGGTTCCTCGTGCCTAGGCCTCTAGGATATCAACGGTCACATGGGGTTCTATCTCGTTGCGGTCGATTAAGGCAGGCCAGTAGGCAACGATCTCCTCCACCTGTGGTCGACCACCCGCAAATCCGGTCACACTGGGTGGCCCGGTCAACACCAATGGCGCGATCTCACGCGTGAATCGCTCCACGGGTGCCTTCTCCCGTGCCCGGACCCCGATGCGGAGTTGCACCTCGGCAAGGTCGGGGCTGGGTTCACCCGCAAGGCGGCCATGGGTGGCATCCACCCCAACGTACTCGGTCAGAATCTGCTCAAATTCCAAGCCAAGGTCTGCGAGGCGTCCTCGGACGACTTTGTCGGCGGCTTTGGCTTTGGCATAGGCATCGGGCCAACTATAGACCAGGGTCCCCACCGCTTTATAGCCATAGAAATAGGCTATCGACACTTTGAGCTGGTCGGTACGCGGACGCCCTTTGATTCCTGACACGAGCACGCGATTCCGACCGGCCGGTGCCAAATGGATTGTGGTAAAGTCGGCCACGCCATCCGGTGTGATATAGGTCGTGGGGTCGCCCATCTCATAGACCAGCTGTTCGGTCACCGAAGCCACCGACACAACTCCTCCGGTGCCCTTCGCCTTGGTGATATAAAAGGTTCCGTCAGGCCGTGCCTCAACGATGGGGAAGCCGGGGTTGGTCAGGCCGCGCACCTTCTGCCAATCTTTGAGAAGGTTCCCACCGCTTGCCTGCGCCCCGCATTCGATAATGTGCCCCGCAACAGTCCCGCTCGCGACCTTGTCCCAATCATCGACTTGCCAGCGGAACGCGTGGAACATCGGTGCCAAGGTGAGACCGGTATCGGTGACCCGCCCAGTGACCACGATCTGTGCACCACGATCAAGGGCCGTCACCATCGGTTGCATACCGAGATAGGCGTTCGCCGAGAGAATGGTGTCTCGAATGTCCGTGACCGGCCGACCTGTGTCCATGTCATTGAGGAGGTGACCCCGGGCGATCAAGTCATCGAGCCGATCCATCAGATCGTCTCCGGTCACCAATCCAATTCGGACGCTTCCCGCCAACCCCAGCTTCCGGGCCGCCGCAAGGACACCCTCAGCACACCCCCGTGGATTCACTCCACCGGCGTTGCTCGTTACGCGAATACCCTTGGCCACGAGGTCGGGAAGGATGCGTTCCATCAGCGGGACAAAATCGCGTGCAAAGCCTGCAGCCGGGTTTCGCGACTTCTGCTTTTGCATGATGGACATCGTGACCTCGGCCAGGTAGTCCATCATCAAGAAATCGATGCCTCCGGCCTCAACCTGCCGAACCGGGGCTTCGAGCCAATCGCCCCAAAAACCTTGTCCGGAAGCAATGCGAATGGATTTACTCATGGTTGTGCCGGTCGTAGAGGAGGTGGAAGAGGAAGTTCAAACGACCACAAGTGATTCCCTGTCCTGGTCTTTACTCGCCCCAGAGGGAAAAACGCGTCTCCCAGAAACCACGGGACGGTCGGCATTGGTAGGTGTACCGTCGTCGGCGTATCGGCCATTACCACCAGATCGGACTCCGGTAAAGGTACCTCGACGGGGGCCGCGGCATAGAGACGGATCCGAATCCCGGCCGACCAGAACTCCTGACTAGCGGGATCCGCAAATCCCGGAAGCACACGAAGGATGTGCTGACGGTCCTTCCCCGGGTCTCGATCGAAGTCCAAGCGATCGGACGCATAGTCCAGGGGGGCCGTTGCGATCGGCGTGCCGTCGGGATCAAGGAGGGTGAGACCGATATCGGTGACGTGCGCCCAGGTCACTCGGTCGAATGTCGCTTCAACCTGGAGTCGCCTGGCCCACGCCGGTATCGTAAACGGGATGGAGTATGGGGCATCACCCCGTCCCGTTGCGAGCACGATTCGCTCGGCCCCGATCAACTCCATCGCCAGCTTGGCCGGGACCGGCATGGTGGTGAGATTCGTTGTCTCCACAACAATGCCGTCAGCGTCCCGCTGGGTTTCGACCCGAATCGGGGCCTGCACCACGGCGACCGTGACGGTTGCTCTGCTCCCCGGAGGCGCGACCGATACGACTTCATAACGCCCCCCCTGAGCATCGCGGCCATCCACTATGATTCGGGCTCGGCGCGCCCCGAATCCAGCGGCGACACCTTGTTCTACCCGGAATGGACGCCCTCCAGGCTCATGGAGGAAGGCGAGCACATTTTCCTCTGGTCGTGAGGTCTGTACCTCGACCTCGAACGGTCGGCCCACTTCCGTTTGAAAGGGGACTCGCTGCTGCCCCCCCGGGGAAATCGCACCTCGCGCGGCGAACCCTTGTCCCGAATCGGCGGCGGCAATAACGGTCGTGACAAGGCGAAAGAGCGGACCAGCAGATCGGGACGGTCCCCACCCGTAGACGACGCCGGTCCATACGCCAGGGCCCGGGCCAAGCTGAGCGAAGTCAATCGTGACCGGCACGACACTTTGCGACTGCAGTTCAAGAGTAGCTGGTGTTGTCAGCCAAGGATCGGAAGGCTCAAGTGTGACCCGAAGCGTTCCCTTACCCTTGTGACGTATCGCGAAGGCCACGGTCTTGGCTTGCTCGTGCCCGGCCTCAACGACGATCCCGGAGACGCCGTGATCGACGGCGCGGACCTCGACCTCATCGACGGCATGGCCTGATCGCAACCACTCGTACGCGTTGCTCAGTACCGGAAGTCCCGATCCATCGTCAATGGCCGAAGCGCCCTGGACCGGCTTGGCGGTGACCATGAGCGCCTGCCGTACCTGAGCGGCCGATGGCATCGGGCGTTGTTCTTGGCTGAGGCCGGAGAGCATCCGCGCGACCAAGCCCGCGACATGCGGTGCTGCCATGCTCGTGCCGCTTTTCTCTTCATTCCCCGTGTCCCAGCGCGGAACCGTCGAGTACGCCATCCCCGGTGCCACGATATGCGGGCCGTTGATTTCCCCACCCCGCGCGCTGAAGAAGGCGACCGGGTCGGCTGGCAAAGGGACGCCAGGCTGCCGGGGGAGAAAGACGGCGGGATACGTTGCGCCCACCGAAATAACGCGAGCTGCCGATCCGGGGAACCCAAGCGTGGAAACACCCGGGCCATCATTTCCTGCGCTCACCGTCATCACCAGATTGGGGTGCACCTGTAGTATCGAATCCACCAGTTGATCGATGCGAGCGGTCCCTTCGACTTCGTTCCCTACCCCAAAGCTCAGATTCAAGACCAGAGGCTGGCGACGGCGCTCGGCCAAGGCCACCGCGAACGCCATCGCTCGGATGATACTTCCCGTCGTGGTGATTCCCCCCGACGCGTTGTTAGCGATCTTAAGCCCAAGGAGGTCCGCCCCCGGTGCAACGCCATCGAACCCGGGGATGTCATACAGCGTCCGCCCGGCGGCGATGCCGGCCACGTGCGTACCGTGGCCGCTGGTGTCGAAAAAAAGATCCAAGTGCGGAGGGAGGGTGTCCCCGCCACTCGGCGTGAGATTCACCGCCACGGTGATTGGAGACGGTTGTTGGGGGGGGTGCCACGCCAGTACCTAGTGCGCGACGGCGTAATCACTGACCGGCGACTCATTCCCCAGTGACCCATCTCCATCGGTGTCGACGAGAACGAACCAGCCATCGGTTGCCCGGGCCACGACCACCGGCAGTTGCTCTCCGGGGACGCCATTCCCATTCAAATCGGCTGCTGGAGGTTGTCCCAGTTGTCGTTCGTCGAGCACTCCCCCGAACCATTGTTGTTTGAGGCTTAGGGCGCGAAGTCGACCAGCTCCCCGCATCCCCATCGAGGCCCCTTCGATCCACACGGTGTCGTGATCAATGCGGACCGGAGAAAGAACAACATGCCCTTCCTCGGAGAAGTCCCGAAGATCGACAATGCGTTCGCGACCGTTCAGACCCGGGACGCCAGGATCGAGACCACTATCGAGAATTCCAACCAAGATTCCCCGCCCGTCATAGGTGGGAAACTGATCACGAAATGCCGGGACTCCGGTGGCGTCCAATGGCATCCATCCTTGTGCCAAGGCGAATTGTGGAGGAGCGACTGGTTGGCGAGGGGGAGGGACCGGTGATTCCTCCGGGCCCCACGGAGTGCCGGTCTCACGTACGGCGGGGTCCGGTGTCTGCACAACCGGTTGAGTACAGCCAACCATCAGTAGCACGGCACCCACGGTTCGGATACCCGCCGATGTGCGCCACCGATGGTCAGTCAGTCGCGGCATCAAGGGGGGGGAGAACGAACGGCCCGATATGGGGGCCACCGTACGTTGCGCAGATCCGAAGCACAAAGGCGAGTTGATCTCTCGTTTCCTCCGGGGTCATGATAGCATCGACCTGACCCCGCGCTGCAGCATGTCTCGCATCCAGCTGGGCATCATAGTCTGCCCGCATCTGATCCATCGCAGCCTGGACCTCATCGCTTGGTTCGGCGCCTTCCGCTTTGGCCCGATCGAGTTCACGCCCATGCACTGCAGCCACTGCCGCCTCACCTTCCATCACCCCCATCCTCCCAGTTGGCCAACTGAGGATAAAGTCCGGATCAAATCCCTGGCCCGCCATCGCGTAGTACCCCGCCCCCGAGGCGTGGTTGAGGGTGAGCACAATCTTCGGCACCGGGACTGTGGACATCGCTTCCACAAATTGGGCTCCAGCGCGGATGATGCCCGATTGTTCCGCCTCCGGGCCTACCATGAATCCACTCACATCCTGAATGAACAAGATCGGCAACCGCTCTCGCCCTGCGTTTTCGATGAAGTAGGCAACCTTGTCAGCGCTTTCGGTATAAATGATCCCACCAAACCGCGGAGGGGTGCCTGCCGGTCCCTTGATCAGTCCGCGGTTATTGGCAATGACCGCGACTGGATAACCTTCGATGTGGGCGTGCCCACAGAGCATTTCGCGCGCCCGATCGGATTGAAACTCATCGAACACGCCACCATCGAGCAGGCAATCGAGCACCCCTGGCATGTCATACGAGAGACGGTGGTCTTGCGGCAGCAGTCGGTAAAGATCCTCAGCGGGTCTTGCCGGGACCTTTGGTGGTCGGACCGTCTGGCGTATATCGCTTCGGGAAGGGAGTCGAGAGACATACTCCCGTATCCGGGCCAAGCACTCGACATCGGAGGCCGCTCGGTAATGGGCAACGCCACTGACACTCGTATGCATTGTGGCACCACCGAGGGTCTCGCCGTCAACCGTCTGCCCCGTGGCACCCTTGACGAGGTTTGGCCCCCCCAGACCCATGAAGCTCGTCCCTTCGACCATAAAAATCACATCGGAAAGCGCCGGGAGATATGCGCCTCCCGCAATACAGTTCCCCATGACGGCACTGATTTGAGGAACGTGGAGGTAACGACGCATGATGCTGTTATAGTAGAAGATCCGTGCCGCACCATACTGCCCCGGGAAGACGCCACCTTGATACGGCAGGTTCACCCCAGCGCTATCGACGAGATACACGATCGGGATCCGCTGACGCATCGCGATCTCTTGGGCCCGGAGAATCTTGGTAATGGTCTCCGGCCACCACGAGCCCGCCTTCACGGTCGAATCGTTCGCGACGACCACCACCGGTCGGTCATGAATCGTCCCAAGTCCGGTAATGACTCCCGCCGCCGGGGCCTGTCCTTCATACCGATCCCACGCAACGAGCAAGCCCACCTCAAGCCACGGGCTGCCCGGATCGAGCAGCGCGGCCACCCGTTCACGCGGTGCGAGCTTCCCCTGAGCATGCATCTTGGCGATGCGAGCATCTCCGCCGCCCTCGCGAAGTCGGTCGGCAAGTTCCCGATACTCAGCGGTGAGGGTCCCGAGGCGAGTCCCCGATACCGGAGTCGATGGAAGGGAGGGATCTGCGGTCATCGTTCGACGTGACTCCGGACCCATGTGTTGATGTAGTCTACCAACGCGGCGGTCGGGGTGCCGGGTCCAAAGAGGGTTCCGACGCCGAGCGCGGACAGTTGCTTCACATCACTCTCGGGGATGATGCCACCGCCCGTGAGCAAGATGTCGCTTCGACCGGCTTCATCCAGCAGCTTTCGCACCCTCGGGAATAGCGTCATATGGGCTCCGGAGAGGACCGAGAGCCCCACAACATCAACATCTTCCTGCACTGCTGATCGCGCAATCATCTCAGGCGTCTGATGGAGTCCGGTGTAAATGACCTCCATCCCGGCATCGCGAAGCGCTGTGGCCACAATGCGTGCGCCCCGGTCGTGACCGTCGAGGCCGGGTTTCCCAACGAGTACTCGAATAGGACGTGCCTGAAGTTCGGACCCATGATCGGTCATCGAAACCTCAACATTCCCGCCAGCCCTTCGAATCGGGCCCGCGAGGCGGGGTCGACGATCACATTGACTTGGACTCCTTGGTGCAGCGCCTCCTCAAGAGCATCGTCGATCACGTCCAGGACGGGAGTGACCTTTCCCCCACCTCTGAGATCTGCCTTGCGTACCCCCAACCGGCCCGTCGCATCCCGAAGCCCGGTTTGGCTCGCCTCCGCATCGACGAGAAGGGTGCGGATTTGACCACGGCCAAGTGCTCGCAGGGTGGAAGCGAGGCCACTCACCGCCCACTGCGTCCCTAACCCTTCGATCACCTCATCGACGAGGTCCTGCTCAGAGGCCCGCTCATGCGCCTCCCGAATGGCGAGTGTGGCGCCATGAATGGTCACTGCGGAATGTTCCTTGGCGTTTAACGTCACACTCCCGATGTACCGATCGACGAGATAGGGATGGAGAAAGGGTTGTAGAGCTTGGGCCTCAGGCCCAGTGCCAGCCGCGACAACGCCCTGGAACGGATGCTTCCGATCCAACTCGAAGATGCGGCGAGCGACTTCCTCAAGGTGGCGTTGCTTGTCCTGCTGGATACGGTTGCGATGGCCGGCGTCCCCTCGGCCCCGATGAGCCCGATCACCCCCAAGGGTTTGGACGCTCCCCCGTGTTCGGCTCCGGCCCGTCCGGGTAGTCGTCGCGGTGATGGTCTCAATCCGATTGGCCCCCCATGCGGAAACCTCGAAGATTTCCGCGCGTTGCCGATCCACAACGGCGGTCAGCATACGACCGACCTCCTCCTCAATCGTCACCAGCTCACGGATGAGTGGAGTGCGATCCACGACGAGTCGACTCCGATGGACTCGGGGCAACCCCAGGACTTCCAAGAGCCCGCGGCCTGTGCTGGCGAAGATCGCAACTCCCTGTCCGGCCGGCAGCGTGGCAGGGTCCGCGATCGCTGCCTGGATTCTCTGTAAATCGGCAAGAACGTCGGCATGCTGCGCGTCGCTCAGGTGCAGCTGTTCAAGGTTCCTCTTGAGGGAACGAATGCGATTCTTGAGCTTGACGAGGTACTTCCCTCGACCCCGATCCCGTGGCTCCAGCTTGAGATAGCAGCTTACGATTGGATGGGTTCCCCCTCGGAGTCGCGCGAGACGCTGGAGCTGTTTTTGAATTGGGTTCTCCACCATGCCTGGGTCTCCTATCTGGGGCGGAGATTAACGGGATCGCGTTGACACTTCAAGGGTTACGCCACCTCGCCAAGTCGCAAAACACGTCACCCCGAAGTATATTTGACGGTTATGAATTCGACTCCGAACGTAGCGTATCACCCGATCCATCCGGTCCGCCTGGTGACGGCGGCGGCGCTGTTTGACGGGCATGACGTAGCTATCAATATCATGCGCCGCATCCTCCAAGCGTCTGGAGCCGAGGTCATCCATCTTGGCCATGATCGCGCGGCGGCCGAAATAGTCGACTGCGCCATCCAAGAGGACGTCCAGGGTATTGCGATCACCAGCTACCAAGGTGGCCACCTCGAGTTCTTTCGCTATGTGGTGGATCTGATTCGAGAGCGGGGTGCCTCGATCAAGGTCTTTGGTGGTGGGGGTGGAACGATCTTGCCCGAAGAGATCGCAGAACTCCATGCATACGGTGTCGCCCGAATCTATACACCTGACGATGGGCGGGCGCTCGGCCTACAGGGTATGGTGAATGATCTACTCAAACAGTGCGACGTTCCGATCTGGACCGGTCCCTGGAATGGTTTGCTTCGCGATCTAAGTCCCTCCCATCCTGGCGCACTCGCCCGGCTCATTTCAATTGCCGAGAATGACCCAGAGGGGGCAGATAGACTCCAGACCGAGCTTGCAACGCGTGCCAAAGTGCACCCGACCCCGGTGTTGGGGATTACCGGGACGGGTGGGGCCGGAAAGTCGAGCCTCGTCGACGAACTCGTCCGTCGGTATCTCACGGATCAACCTGATCGCACGGTCGCCATCATCTCGGTGGACCCCTCCAAGCGAAAAACCGGCGGAGCGCTCCTCGGCGACCGCATTCGAATGAATGCCATCCACACCCCCCGCGTGTACATGCGGTCCTTGGCCACCCGGCAATCGCATCTCGCCCTCAGCCGCCATGTGGGAGAAGCAATCGACATCTGCAAGGCCGCGGGGTTCGACTTGATCATGCTGGAGACATCAGGCATCGGACAATCCGATACTGAAATTGTCGAACACGCCGATGTGACCCTCTACGTCATGACCCCGGAATACGGCGCCGCAACGCAGCTCGAAAAGATCGATATGCTCGACTTCGCCGACGTCATCGCGATCAACAAATTCGACAAACCTGGCGCCCTCGACTCCCTTCGTGATGTGCGAAAGCAGGTGCAACGTAATCGCAACCTCTTCGACACCGAGGTGGAGGCAATGCCGGTGGTCGGTACCGTGGCGTCCCAGTTCAACGACCCTGGAACGACGGCCCTCTATGCTCTGCTGATGGAACGGTTGGCAGCGAGTCCGGAACGACCCTTCACACTTCCCACGTCGATCGAGAGCGAGACATACGGCAACCGGCTCATTCCCGGCGGCCGTTCACGCTATCTCGCCGATATCGCCGACGCGATCGGTGAGGCAGAGCGTTTCGTCGACCGGGAGTGCGCCATCGCGCGGAGCTTGTGGCAGCTCAGAGGCGTGATCGCGACATTGCAGGAAGAGGTCGGGTCGCCCACCCTCGACATCACGGAAGAGGCCGATACCGTGAAGGTGGCGGCCACCCACCGCCCTGCTGCCCCCGGACTCGCAGACCTTGAGGCTCGCTACGCCGCCCTCGAACGGACCTTACACCCAACCTCGCGCGCCCTGCTCGCCGAATGGCCCGCCATGCGGAAGCGCTATCGAGCCACGAAATATCAGTTCACCGTGCGCGGGCGCACGCTCGAGCAGGATCTCTCCACCGAAACGATGTCGCATCTTCGCGTGCCGAAGGTTGTCCTCCCCCGCTATGAAGATTGGGGTGATGTCCTCCGGTGGCTCCTTCGCGAAAATGCACCGGGGTACTTTCCGTATACCGCCGGAGTCTATCCGCTCAAACGCGAAGGCGAAGAGCCCGCGCGGATGTTTGCCGGCGAAGGCGGACCCGAGCGCACCAACAAACGATTCCACTACCTCTCCAGCGGGAATCCTGCCAAGCGGCTTTCGACGGCGTTCGACTCGGTAACCCTCTACGGGGAAGACCCCGATCGCCGACCTGATATCTATGGAAAGATCGGCAATTCCGGCGTCAGCATTGCTACCCTCGATGATGCCAAGAAACTCTATTCTGGATTCGACCTCGCCAGTCCGACGACGTCAGTCTCCATGACGATCAATGGCCCCGCCCCAATGCTCTTGGCCTACTTCCTCAACACGGCGGTGGATCAGGCCTGCGAGCGACAGATCCGCGCAACGGGACTCACCGATGCGGTGGAACAGCACCTTCAGGAGCGGTTCGAGCAGCAGAACCTTCCTCGCCCCCGGTACGAAGGCTCCCTGCCCGAAGGGCACGATGGACTCGGGCTGTTGCTCTTGGGGACGACTGGTGACGCGGTGCTTCCCCCCGAGGTGTACCACCGAATTCGGGAGGAGACCTTTCATGCCGTCCGGGGCACGGTCCAGGCCGATATCCTCAAAGAGGACCAGGCGCAAAACACCTGTATCTTCTCAACCGAGTTCGCCCTTCGGTTGATGGGAGATATTCAGCAGTACTTCATCGATCATGAGGTTCGGAACTTCTACTCCGTCTCCATCTCGGGGTACCATATTGCCGAAGCCGGTGCGAATCCCATCACCCAGCTCGCCTTCACGCTGGCGAACGGGTTCACCTACATTGAGTACTATCTCTCCCGCGGCATGGCGATCGACAGCTTTGCTCCGAGCCTTTCCTTTTTCTTTTCCAACGGTCTTGATCCGGAATACGCCGTCATCGGTCGGGTCGCCCGGCGGATTTGGGCCCGGGCATTACGGGATCGTTATGGGGCGAACGAACGATCCCAGAAACTGAAGTATCACGTACAGACCTCGGGCCGGAGCCTGCACGCTCAAGAGATCGCCTTCAACGACATCCGGACCACACTCCAAGCGCTCACCGCCATATCCGATAACTGCAACTCGCTTCACACCAACGCCTACGACGAGGCGATTACGACGCCCACCGAGGAGAGCGTTCGGCGCGCGATGGCGATTCAGCTCATCATCAATCGAGAACTGGGCCTGATGATGAACGAGAATCCGCTGCAGGGCGCCTTCATCATCGAGGAACTTACCGACCTCGTTGAGGCGGCCGTCTTGCAAGAGTTTCATCGTCTTTCGGAGCGCGGTGGCGTCCTCGGCGCCATGGAGCGGATGTATCAGCGGAGCCGCATTCAAGAGGAATCACTCCACTACGAATCCCTCAAACACAACGGTGAACTCCCCATCATTGGCGTCAACACCTTCCTCGATCCGAGCGGATCACCCACCATCATCCCGCACGAGGTGATCCGTTCCACACCCGAGGAGAAGGATCACGCCATCGGCTCTCTCACGGCGTTTCAGCTGCGCAACGCCGATCGACGACTGGCTTCGCTGGATGCGCTACGGGATGCCGCAACGTCGGGAGGCAACATGTTTGAGGCGTTGATGGAGGCAAGCAAGAGCTGCACCTTGGGTGAACTCTCCACGACTCTCTATGGGGTTGGCGGCCAATACCGGCGGAACATGTAGTAACGGGAGCTAACGACCAGAGTTCAAGCTCGGGTTAGCCGACCGGCTATCGCGGAAATGGCCGAAAAAGTTCTTGTAAATGCACCATCTTCCACGCGCCTTCTTGCCGGGCCCAAACACTGGCCGCGACCAAGTACTGCCGCTCGGATGTTCCGTCTTTCAAGCTAGTTGTGTATACCCCTTCGTGCACCACGTACGCTGCGTCGGGGATAGGGCGTGGGGGTGGTGCCGTGCCGATCAGCGGCGGCCGAAGGCCGTCGGCTGGTTCTGCGGGGACCCACGTGCCATCACGCCAGGCGGAGTCGCCGGCCCTTGGGAACCGGAACCGGTCGGTCGGTCTCCTTGGCCGTGTCGATCCACAGAGCGATCGCGGCGTCGCAATTCGAGAGGGCAGCGTCCGAAGTGTCGCCGTGGGCCGCACATCCTGGTAGCTCGGGAACCTCGGCAACGAAAGCATGGTCCTCGTCGCTCCAGTAGATGATGATCTCGTACTTGTGCATCATTCATTGCCTCCGAGGCCGTGTCGTATGATGACGGTGCGCACCTGCCTCACCTGATACGGCTTCGCCTTGTTTCCAGACCGCTGCACGTTCATCAGCTCCCGTGGCCGTGGTCGTATTCTTTGCATTCGATTCCTGACTTGAAGAAGATGTGATGGCTGCCTCGCACCCTCTCTTCGAACCCGAGATGCAAGAAAAGACCGCGCAGGTCGTCGAAGCCAATGCTGGCGTCGCTCCCACCCCGGAGGATCCTGAGCAGCGTCCTCTCATGCCGAGCCATGTACCGAAGCTACCTCATCGCGTGCCTCTGGAACAGTCTTGTCTTGCAGGATATTTTCCGCCGCAGAACGTCATGCGTATGAGCAGCGGGCCGCTCCATACGCCTGTTAGCTAGCACTCTGCGCTGAACGCTTCCACTTCATCGCTAAACGTTTACCGGAACTGGCGCACTCCCGAAGGTACAGATTGATCAGGGTCTGATAGGGAATCTCGGTCTCGGTCGCCAGTTGCTTGAAATACGCAATCGTTGGCTCATCCAGACGAATGGTCACCGAGCGCTTAAGTCGTTTGGCGTAGGGATTCTTCCGCGATTTCCGGAAATCGTATTCAGCTCTCATGGGATCGTAGCCCTTCGTAGTAGCGCCGCTCGGTAGCCGTTGCCTTGCGGGCAGAAATGAGACGGATCAGGTCATCGGCCTCCCGATAGCAGTGCACGACGACCAGGACCCGCAACACCCCACTCAGCCCCAGGAGGAGAAAGCGCTCCTCATCGCTTGAGTGTTCGGGGTCGTCCAGTAACCGGGCCCCGTCATCTGAGAACACGGTGGCCGCTTCCTCAAACGACACTCCGTGCTTGCGACGGTTGGTGACGGCCTTCCGGGCATCCCACTCGATGCGGAGGTCGCTCAGAGCGGGAATGTATGTACGTTGTATTGACTAGTCAAGGACAAGTGGTAAGGAATTAGAAGTATGGAAGGGACCACGTCGAGTCTAGCTAACTCATAGTTGGGCTGCCAGAGTACCATGCCTTCGCAGCATAATGCAGCTATATCGTAATGTATTCGCCGGGAGACGTTACGCCCACCGCCCAGCCCCACAACCGACCCGCCGGCCAGAATGGTTACGGAGCTGGCTCACGCTCGGTTCACCCCTGCCCCTGCCCCCATGGGCCCAGGTACCATCAATCAGTCAATCGTCCGGGGGTGGTGGGCAATGTGGCGAGGACCTCCTCCGCGAGATCATATGGGGTCACGGTCCCACTCACCAGATCCTCTCGCCGCGAGGCCAGCACCCCCATCCAATCGCTCCGCTCCCACGCCCAGTGGGTCAACGCCCGAACCACCACCGCCTTGGTCTGCTCCAGCAGACGCTGTTCTCGCCGCCCAGCAAGGGCATCCGAGGTCCTGAGCCAAGTCCAATGCCGGGCGAGAACCGTGACGAGTTCCTCGACACCATCTCCTGTCCGCGCGATCATTCTTCCCACCGACGGCGTCCACACAGCAGCCTTACCTTGGCTGTCTGTCGTGCTGCTGCGGGTCTGGATCATCATACGCAACTCGCGTATCAATTCATCCGCCCCTGGTCGGTCGGCTTTGTTCACCACCAAGCAATCCGCCGCCTCCAGCACACCAGACTTCAGCGTTTGGATACCATCACCCGATTCCGGTACGAGGAGTAGCACCGTCGTGTCTGCCAGGGAGGCGACATCTAACTCCGATTGCCCCACCCCTACTGTCTCGACCAGGATACGGGTGTAACCCGCCGCATCGAGGAGGTCAACCGCTTCTCCGGTGGCGAGCGCCACCCCACCGAGCATGCCCCGGGTGGCCATCGACCGGATATACACCTCCGGGTCCTCCACCCAACGCTCCATGCGGACCCGATCGCCGAGGAGGGCTCCACCGGAAAACGAACTGCTGGGATCGACCGCGACGACAGCCACCCGCTCACCTTCGTCCCGATAGGCTCCGATCAGACGATCGGTGAGAGTCGATTTCCCTGCCCCGGGCGGGCCGGTAATACCTATGCGGCGGGCACGACCGATCGTAGAGTGCAGCAGCCGGAGCAACGCCCGACATGCCGAACGACCATCCTCGATGAAGGTAATCCCTCGGGCAATGGCAGCTGCGTCACGATCGCGAATACGATCGGCTAACGCGCCAATCTCCTGCGCCCTCGGCAGGCTCCTCGTCATAGGAGCAGCAACCCGGCCAGTCCGAGCAGGAGCGCGAACCCACACATGTCGGTAAATGTGGTAACGAAAACCGATGAGGCGATGGCCGGGTCAATGC
>JAJCZW010000246.1 GCA_029262155.1 Gemmatimonadota bacterium | reverse complement strand
CGTCACTCGCCTGATGACTCCAGGGGAGATCGCCTATCTTCGCACCCGCCCGGCACAGGCGGCCCAGCACTTCGCTGCGCGCGTTGCAGCGAAAGAAGCCGTGTTCAAGGCAATGCAATCCCTCCCTGGAGCACGCGGCATCGGTTGGCGAGACATCGAAGTTGTTCATGACGATGAGCGGCGCCC
This sequence comes from Gemmatimonadota bacterium, assembly GCA_029262155.1. Lineage (GTDB taxonomy): Bacteria > Gemmatimonadota > Gemmatimonadetes > Gemmatimonadales > GWC2-71-9 > OFTM291. The sequence continues at coordinate 3,202 of JAJCZW010000246.1, read as the reverse complement.
CGCCATTCGCCTGCGGGGTCATGCGGCGGTGCTTCTCCGCTCGGCCAACGGCGGCCTGTATCTATCACTGTCCCACAGTGTCCGAACGGCTGGCGCCGTTGTCATCCTTGAGGGACCTTCGTAAGCCTCCGGTTCGGTATGTGGTGCCCTTCCAAATCCGACCTCCACCACCTAGTTTCCGACCACGACTTACAACGATTTGATAATGATTATCAAGTACACATTCCTCCTCCTCGCAATTGCCTCCTCGGCTGGATCCACGCTTTTCGCACAGGATACCGCCGTTGTGGTACGTCGGATTGCGGCGAGGACCCTCCTTGCGGCCCAGGAGTATGGTCTTGGCGTCACCGGCGGCAAAATCACGCTCCAAGCCGAGGTAGACGAAGCCAACCTCTTCCTCGAGGAGGCTGCAAAAGCCGCACTGGCGCTTCCCTCAGATGCCGCTGTCGAGACGCGCGCCGGCATCGAGGCACTGCTGGGTCGGATTCGTCGAATCGAATTGCCGGACACCGTTAGCCTATATGCCGATCGGCTGGTGAGTGGGCTTGCCAAACGATTCGGTGTGGACGTTGACGTCATTCCAACGGTGGCCCCTTCGTTGGCACGGGGCGCGGAGGTCTACCAAAACAGTTGTGCCGGGTGTCATGGCATCTCTGGTCGGGCGGATGGACCCAACGCTGCAGGACTCGACCCCGCCCCAACCAACTTGGCAGATGCTACGGCGTTGAATGAGGTGAGTCCCCTGGATTACTATCGGCGTCTCACGGTCGGTGTGTCCGGTACGGCGATGGGTTCGTATGACGGGGTGCTTTCCCAGGAAGACCGGTGGGCAGCAGCGGTTTATGCTTCGATGCTCCGACTACCTTCGCCGAAGGGCAGGGTTCCGGCGGCACTCCAGGCATTTCCGACAACGGCCCGAATGACCGACCTGGATATCATCCTTGCCTTAGGTCCGGAAAGCGGCCTCGAGGGTGTCTCTGCTGTGCGTACCATGCAGACGGCGAACTCCCGAGAGAACTCATTTGGGGCGGTCTTTGCCCAGGTGCGTCAACAGGTGGATTCGTCGGTTCGGCTAGCGGAGACCAACCTGCGTGAACCGGCCCAGCAGATCGCATTCGATGCCTACCTCACGTTCGAGCAAGTTGAACGAACCGTCCGTGCGACCAATCCACGAGTCGCGTCCGAAGCCGAGGCTGCTTTTGCGGCCCTCCGTGTGGAAGCCGCCGGAGGGTCCCCGGAGCAGGTCGCTCAGGCCCAGGCGGATCTCCTCGGGATCCTCGAACGCGCCGAACGGGTCCTGGTGGGCAAGCCATCTGGTACGAACCTGGTGGTACAGTCTTTTGTGATACTGGTTCGTGAAGGACTCGAGGCCATCTTGGTGATCGGGGCCATCATGGCCTTTCTGACTCGGACCCAGGCGTCGCATCGTCGCCGCGACATCCATATCGGAGTGGGGGCGGCCGTCATCATGAGCCTCCTCACCGCGCTTGCGCTTGAAACAATCTTCTTCATCTCCCCAGCACACCAAGAGGTACTGGAAGGGATCACGCTCATTGTCGCGACGGGGATGCTGTTCTATGTGAGCTATTGGTTGCTTTCAAAGATGGAAGTCGGGAAATGGAATCGTTTTGTGCGCGCGCGGGTGCAGGATGCGGTCTCCAGCGGTTCGGCCCTCGCACTCGCTTCGGCGGCATTTCTCGCAGTATATCGTGAAGGCTTTGAGACGGTCTTGTTCTACAAGGCGCTTATCGTATCCGGTGGCGTCGGGTCATGGGGACCGGTGGTCACCGGGATCGCTGCTGGCTCTGTTGTGCTCGCAGTTCTGTATGTCGCCATCAATCGTTATGGCGTGCGATTACCGCTCAAACCCTTCTTTGGACTCACCAGTGCTTTCCTCTACTACATGGCGTTTGTCTTTGCCGGGAAGGGCATCGCCGAGTTGCAGGAGGGGGGGATGATTGGGACGACGGTCATTGGAGGGCCACGCGTTCCGGCGCTTGGGATTTACCCCACCGCCCAATCGCTGTCGGCCCAAGGGCTGCTTCTTCTCTTGGCGCTGATCGCGGTGCTATGGACGTTTGTCATCGCGCCGCGTCGACTTCGCGTCACCCAGGTTCTCGTGCCGGAGCCGACGGAAAAGCACCCGTTCGAATCGCCCCCAGATGCGGTGCACAAGGGATCTGACTTGGAGCGATCGCTCCGTCGGATCGAGGCTGATCTGGCGGAAATCCGGGCAGAAGTCGAGCGGATTCGGAGTCGACACCAGAGTAAGGTGTCCTAGTCCTGCTCCTGCCTTCTTCCTAGACCTTGAGCGTGTTGGGTATCGCCGGGTCCCCCAATCGTTTCCATTTCGCGAGCAGCGCAACTCCGATGAAGACCAGCACGACACTGGTCAGTTGCGCCAGGGTGAAGGCGCCGAAAAACCGATCATCCTTCGCTCGTACAATCTCCACCAGAAATCGTTCCGTCCCGGCGAGGACGAGATACATCCCAAAGACCCATCCCATCCCTACCTTGGATAGACGAAGGCGCCACAGTACCGCAAAGATCAGCGTCAGGGCGATGACCTCGTAAAGCTGCGTCGGATGCACGGCGAGAATGGTGGAAGGGTCGACCCCATCAGGCACGACGGTTCCGAAATTTGCCTGCATTGATCCTGCGGTGGTGGCTGGGAGTCCCTCAGGAAACCTGACGCCCCAGGGGAGGGTGGTTGGTCGGCCGTAATCATCGCCGACCATAAAGCATCCCACCCGACCGAGGGCGTGTCCAGCGGCTAACGCTGGGGCGGCGACTTGCAGGGTGAGCCGCAGTGGGATTCGACGTCGCCAGCCGTTGAAGAGGACGGCGATGGCCCCTCCAACGAACCCACCGTACCAGACGAGGCCTCCCCGCGAGAAGAGGGCTCCGGCGTCGCCGGTGAGGGCTACAAACCAAAGTTTGGCTCCAAGGATGCCCCCGATAACAGCGGCAACAGTGATATCGGCTGCGTATTCCGGATTCAGGCCGCGCCGTCGGAGGTCCTGATCCATCAACCAACCGGCTGTCAGGAAGGCGACCATCATCATGATGCCGAATCCGGTGATTTGGAAGCTGCCCAAGCGGATGGTAAAGGGGTAAACCGTCATACAAGGTTATCCTGGAGGTGAGAGGGTCCCGGTTGTGAACCGAGGTCAGCGAGAGGCCAGCGGTCGAGGGGGTCAAT
>JAJCZW010000245.1 GCA_029262155.1 Gemmatimonadota bacterium | reverse complement strand
GGTGGACTCCGTTCTCATCGCCGATGTCCCATTGTTGGAAATCGCCCCGTTTCAGGAGGTGGCCCGCACGCACGGGGTTGCGACGGTGATGATCGCCCCACCCAACGCGGATCAGCAACGGCTCGCCGCCATCGCCGCGACCAGTGAGGGGTACACCTATGTAGTCACTCGCGCTGGCGTCACTGGGGCAGACGAACAGTTGGACCAAGGGAGTGCAGGACAGATCGCGATTCTTCGTGACGCCGGTGCTCCACCAACGGTACACGGGTTTGGCATCGCCCACCCCAACCATGTGCGTTTGTCGAGGCAACTCGGTGCTGCTGGTGCCATTTCAGGATCTGCCGTGGTCACACGCATCGCCGAGCTTCACACCGATCCTGCGCGCGCCCTATCGTCGCTTGTCGCCTTCGTTAAGACAATGAAGCAGGCGACTCGATCCGAAGGATAAGGGCCGCAAGTTTCCCCAACCCACCCCCTCCTGGTCCACACCGGCCTTCCGCTGGTGCCTACCAAGGAAGAGGCCCTGGGTGCCACCCCGTTGAACCCTCCGCTCAGAGTAGGTCCATGGTGGTACTATCCACCTCAAATTAGACTTGGCCCCACTGATCCGTTCTCGTTCGGAGAGTGTGCTTATGTATCGGCGTATTATTCCCGCTGCAACCCTGCTGTTCCTCTTGGTGCCGTCCCTCTGGGGACAGCAGCCAACGAATTCTACGACCAACGACATCTTGGAGCACATTCGCGCGACGAACCAGATGACACTCGACCACCAGGTGGCGCTCTGTCAGATTCCATCGCCACCCTTTGGGGAAGCGAAGCGTGGAGCCGCTTTCGCGACTCTCCTCGCCGATGCCGGCCTGCACAATGTTCGTGTGGACGCCGTCGGCAATGTGATCGGTGAACGGCCGGGCCAGGGGGCAGGTCCTCGTGTGGTGCTCTCCGCCCACCTTGACACCGTTTTCCCCGAAGGGACAGATGTCTCAGTCACCCAGTCGGGGACTCGCTTTGAGGGACCAGGCATTGGAGACGATTGCCGGGGACTTGCCGTCATTCTCGCCGTTGCGCGCGGACTTCAGAAGACTAGCGACCCTACAACTGGAACCTTAGTCGTGGTGGGGACTGTGGGGGAGGAGGGTGCTGGCAACCTTCGTGGCGTGCGGCATCTCTTCGATTCGCTGAGCGCCGGTCCGATCGACTATTTCATCTCCGTCGACGGGACGGGGATCGAGGCCACGATCTCCGCTGTGGGAAGTCACCGTTATCGCGTCACTTATCATGGCCCCGGCGGGCACAGCTTCGGGGCGTTTGGGATGCCCAATCCGGTGCATGCCCTGGGCCGATCGATCGCACTCCTTGCTGAGATCCGAACTCCTGCGTCTCCCAAGACCACTTTCAGTGTGGGACGTGTCATGGGAGGAACGTCGGTTAACTCCATCGCCATGGACGCCTCCATGGATGTGGACCTTCGATCCGAGTCCCAGGACGCCCTTGACCGACTGGACGCCGACTTCCAGGCCGCCCTCCTCCAAGCACGCGATGCGGAGCGGGCGCGATGGCCTACCTCAACCGTCGCCCTCGACGTCCGCGTCGAGACTATTGGGAAGCGCCCGGCCGGCAATCAGCCCACCACCTCTCCCATCGTACAAGCTGCGGTCACCAGTGCCAAGCGACTCGGCTTTACCCCTTCCCTCACTGCCGCGAGCACTGATGCGAATATCGCCATCAGCCGAGGCGTACCAGCGATTACAATCGATGGTGGCGGTTCGGGCGGTGGCTCTCATTCGGTTGGAGAGTGGTATGACGATGGAACCAATGGTTATCGGGGACCCCAGTGGGCGGTACTCTTGGTGCTGACACTCCTGCACCTTTCACCTTCGTGATTCTCTACAAAGGCCAGCCTCGGGGACGGGTTTCCGTTAGCAGAACCAATGGCGCGGTGAGGTCTCCAGCGAACAAGGTGGACTCCAGCGGTTGGGTCCGCTCAAGGTCACCCACGCTCGCACCGACATACATGGTGAGCAGAAGATGGAGTACCGGTTGGCCGAGCAGGCTGAGCGGCATTTCTCTGGCGGTGCTGTAGGCCATCGCATCGCTCACGGTGGCCGGAACTCGACCCGAGATGTAAATGGGACATCCGATCAAGTCGTGGAGGAGTCGGTACGTCAAAGTTGTGGACTCTCCGCCACAGGTAAGCACGCCAAACACCGGTGCTTCGAAGCGTCCCAACCTTGGGAAAAGGGCGATTCCATAGCCGAGAGACTCGCCCCTATCATGGGCTGCGGCAAGGGTTTCCGACACCAGGTCGTGGAATGCCAGAAGGTTATTGGGCGTTGGATCTACGTTCACGGGGCCCTCAGCATCAGGGGTGCAAGAGTTGTCAAACGCACTGCCTGACTTTCATAGTGCAGACCTCGGGCCGCCATCACGCGAAACGCTCAGAATCAGGCCTCCTGCATCGGCCCAGTCTCTGGATGAGACCGAATGCTCACCTCTGTCCCCATCCCCTCGGTACTCGTGACCTCGACTGAGGCTCCCCACCCTTCAACCAAACGCCGCACAATGGGAAGTCCCAACCCTGATCCACTGGTCGTCGTTGAGAACCTCGGTTCGAAAATATGAGGGAGAAGATCAGGCGATATTCCACAACCATTATCTGCCACCACCACCTGATTGTCTTGCACCGTGATCGTGATACGCGTCGCGTCGGCGGCCCGGGCGTTCTCGATCAGATTAATCAGAACCTCTTGGACCTCGGTTCGCCGGGCGAGCATGGGACCGGGGGGGGGGGCATCCGCTCGTACCTCGAGTTCGATGCCATCCGGAGCGACGTGGTAGAGCTGACGCACTTCCTCCGCGACTTCTGCGACTCGGACCGGAGCGAGCGGCTCAAGGGTTTCGCTCGGTGCGGCGTACCGGCTAAAGGCTCGCGCGATCGCATCCAGCCGATCGATTTCACGCAGGATCCGATGAGAGGTCTCCTCCAGAGTGGGGCCGAACTCGGACATCCGATCTCGATAGACCCGCTGCAGGTGCTGCACGCCGAGTCGCATGGGAGTAAGTGGGTTCTTGATTTCATGCGCCACCTGATTGGCCATCTCCCCCCATGCCAAGATGCGGGCTGCTTGGGTGGCATCGGTAATATCGTGCAGTGCCAGCACCAGCCCAGCACGCACCCCATCCAATCGGGTGCACTGGAGAGAGTACCGACGACCATCAACGACCATCTCATCATCGACCGTGCTCCCCGACTGCGACGGGACCAGTGCATGTTCGATCAAGACCGGAAGCTGGTGCCAGCTGGCCGGAAGAGCTTCGCGAAGGTCGGTTCCCGGAGTAAGGGTACTCCCGAGATACGATTCGGCTGTCGGGTTGGCTATCAGCACCCTCCCACCGGCATCGAGACCAATCACGCCAGTCGCCACGGTCGCCAATACGGCGGCAGTTTGGCGGCGGGAGGCTTCCAACGCTTCCTGGCTGGCGCGAATATCCTCCGCCATATGTCCAAAGGCGTTGAAGACCGGAAGGAACTCAACCGGAGGCGCTCGATGGAGCTTCGGCGGTTGCTCACCTTGTCCAAGGTGTTCTGCTGCCATACGAAGATCGGCGACGGGTCGAGACAAGCTCCGGGCTGAGAACTGGGCCCCGAGGATTGCCGCGAGCCCACCGAGAAGCATTGTGAGCAAGAGAATCATGGCGACATCCGCTTGCTGAGTGGCCATCGCGAGATCACCTGCAACCTGTCTAGCCGAGAGGACTGCGATATCGGTCTCACCCGGTGCGCGATAAATCCGATAGCCGGTTCGATGGGGTCGATTGAACACCCGGCCGGACGCTACAATCGTCCCAGTTTCTCCGTTCAGGGCGAGGGGCACATAGGCCGCGGCAGGCATCACAGGTTCGATCAAGGCCAAGTCGACCAAGAGACTCCGTGACGCGACGATGAGGCGCCCATGCCGATAGAAACCGAGTTCAGCTCCTACTCGCAAACTACGGTCGCGTACGCGGCGGTCGAGTTCACCAGGTCCGGGCGGATCGCGCTCCAAGCCAGCTGCCGCGTCCCGTAACATCTCCCCGGTGACCAAATCACGACTTCCTCCCGTGACGGCGGGAAGTCGGACAAAGCTCCACGCGGCAAACGCGACTACCGGCGCCAGAAAGAAGGCGACCAAGGCAAGCCCCAAGCGAAACCGAAACGACCGCGTCAAGGCGCGCCATGCCATCCACCGGCGATCGGTCTCCCGTCGGACCAGGAGCTGACTCCCGACCCACAGTATGCTCAAGAGGACCACGTCGAACGCCAGAAGAAGTGTCCCTCGGACCGTCAGCATCGCGGGGGCGCCTAGATCAACCATTGACTGGACCACATGGGGGCCGCTGGCGAGAGTCAAGAGTCGTTCACCTCTGAGGGTCCACCCCTCCCGTCTCCATCCCTCACGATCCGGAGAGAATGTCTGCTCGGGAGGAAGCGGTGATATCAACATCCGATAGAGCGAGGATTCGTCTGGGTGCGGGATCAGCAATCGACCGAAACGAGTCGGGCCCACCAATCGCGTACGTGGGCCAATGACGGCCGTGAGTACCGCCCCCGAGGGGAGCCTGAGTGTCAGAACATGATAGACTCCCGGCACGGCGGGAAAAGTCTGAACGGAGGCTTCCGAATCCGATGTCATGGCCAGCGATCGGAGTGAAGAATCTGCGATCTGGATGTTGTGCAGCGGGAGATCGGCAATGGGCACCGAATCGCGCCAGAGGGTGAGCCGGGTTGGGTATCCCTGGCTCCCCAACGTCGACACTGACCAGAGACGATACAGATCCGACGCCGTGGAAGGTTCCTGCGCCTCCCTCACACGGGCCGCGAGCCCGCTTAGCGTGGGTTCAGCGAGGGGGTCAGGATCATTCCCCAATGTCGTGTAGTCTCGTTCGGCCACATCGACTCGCCCCTCGACCTCCGCGGCCCACGTCATCAGCGCGGAGGCACTCCCCGAGACAATGGCGATACCGATCAAGGCGACGCGGGAGGGGGCTGGGAGTGTCACCAGCGCGGCAGGTAGAATCCACACGAATGCGTACCATGGAGGCCATCCCGGTTGCCCCGTGAACACCGAGACACCGATGGTGGCCGCCACGAGTCCGAGTACTACGCCGAGTCCCACATGTCCGGATCGCTTCGGCGGGGCCGATCCTCGAAAGAGAGCCGCTGCAATGGAGAGCAGGGCGGCCGTGGTCACGAGAAGTGTGGCGTGCCATACCAGCCAGAGGGAGAGGGAGACGCCGTCTGCGGGGGGAGTGATTCCAGTCCCAAGTGCAAACACGAGATAGGGAGCACCGAGCAGAACCAGCACCCCCAGGGTTACCCCAATCGCGCGGCGTGGAAGGGCCCGCTGCCAGGCGACAAAGGCGAGCAGGGTGACCAACGCCGTCGAGAGCAAGAGTGTCCCCGCTGATCGAGAAAAGGGACCAAGCAACGATCGATCGGGAAGGTTACCGGGAAAGAAGATGGACGGAGAAAAGAGCGTATCCAGGCCCAGCGCTTCACCGGCTGGGGCACGGAGGCCAACCCAAAGAAGTGCAGTGAGCAGCGCAAACCGTTCTCCCGGCCGTCGGGCACACGCGAGGGCGAGGAGAACGAATGCCACCAAGAGCCAGACGGCAAGATGGTTCCCCTCCTCCAGAGTTGTTTCCATCGCCTGGCCCTGGGTCGGCGGCAGAAACCGGAGGCTATAGAGCGCCCGGGAGCCCTCCTCGGTCGCGATCCGGAAGTCAAAGGGATCCAGGCTGTCCACAATTCCTTGGGGTCGGTCGATGACCAAGCCAACACCGGTGCGCCGCTCGAACTGTGCCGCCATAGTGGCCACGTCTTCCGGCACCACGCGATCAGCGGCGAGGAGGAGTGAGGCGATGGCGGTCCGCCCATTCGGACCCTTGGTTTCGCGTTCGAGAACTGTAAAGAACGGCGTTTGGCGCACCCGAAGGGAATCGGAACCGAACACCGGTGACACGCGATGGCGACCAGCCCATGCCTTGAGTGTGCCATCACTGTTCAGTATGGCCAATCCGACCTCTTCCCCACCCCGAGGAACGAGCCCACGAAGCGCGGTGAAGGTGGCCTCGGTGTTGTTGCTGGATGCGGCCAGTGCTTCACGTGCCAGTTGATTCACGAGGGCCAATGTGCGCTGGAGATCACGCCTCGATTGATCGGCGGCGGCAAGGGTCAAACGCTCCGCCTCGGCACCCCAAGAATGGGCGATGCGACGAACTCGCACCTCCCGCACGGTCATGGCACCAACAAGGGCGAGGGTAGAGATCACCAAGAGGCGCGAGAAGATGGTCCGCCAAGGCCACCAGGCCCCAATCACCACGAGGCCACCGATCCACGCGACGCCAACCCACCGGGCCTCCGGAACCCGCATCCATTCGGCAATAGCGGCCGCCACCAGCACCCCGCCGCCGACCCACCAACCGCGAGGGGACTCCATTGCACGTGACTCTGGATGATCCAAGACAGCTCCAGCCAGGATGGGGGAGTGACCAGGCCCCATTGAGCGACCTGGACGCTTAGCTTTAGGGTCTAGATTGAAATTAAGGCTAGTGAGGCCTCTCCGTCACAAGGTGAAACCTTTACAAGGCCCGGACCGTATGAACGACGTACTCAAAAACCCTTCGAGCCAAGGAAATGTGTCCATGCAACGCTGGTTCTGGTCGATTCTTGTTCTGATGAGCCCTTCTCTCGCTGTGGCTCAGCAGGCAGAACGCCCTGCTCCCACGGTCATTGTCTCACTCCAAGATGCGATCGCCCAGGCGATGCGCAACAGCCCCTCCTACCGGCAGACGGCAAATGATGCGAACCCGGCCGGATGGCAGGTAAAGAACGCCTATGCGAACTTCTTGCCCTCTCTGGATGTGAGTTCTTCGCTAGGGTATACCGGGGAAGGCTCCTCGCAATTCGGCGGTACGTTGTTCAATCAAGGCGCCACAATGGAGAGCGGCTACCGGGTCAGCGTAGGGTGGCAGTTTAGCGGAGCGACGTTAGCGGGTCCCGGTCAACAGAAGTCGAACCGTCGGGCGGTTGACGCGGACATCAAGAACGCCACGTCATTCCTGCGCAACGACATCACCACCCAATATCTCGCCGTGCTCCAGGCAGAGGCTCAGACACTGGTGGCCCAACAGCAGGTGACCCGCAACGAGGACTTTCGCGCCCTGGCAGACGCACGGTACCAGGTGGGGCAGACCACCGTTTTGGATGTCCGACAGGCCGAGGTGACCAAGGGGCAATCAGAAGTGGCCCTGCTCCGTGCCCGCCAGACCGAGAGGGAGGCCAAACTTGAATTCTTCCGTCGGATGGGAATCGCTCCGCCAGCAGCTATCGATCAGATTGCCCTGACGGACAGCTTCCCTGTCGTCGAACCGACATTTGTACTCGCGGATCTCTTGGAGCTGTCACGAAACGAAAACCCTCAACTCGGTGCCCTCCGGGCACGCGAGGACGCCGCGAGTTGGAATGTGCGGGCAACCAAGTCGAACTATCTCCCCTCCCTGAACTTCACCGCGACGTGGTCTGGGTTTACCCAGGAGTTTCAGAGCGTTGACGGACTGATTGGGAATGCGACCCAGCGCGCGGTGGGTACGGCGGAGAACTGTCGGTTTCAAAACGGAATCCTGGAGCGGTTAACCTCGCCCCATCCCGCAGCCAACGGTGGGATCATTGGTGACTGCAACGGGTTTGCCGGTTTGGACGCAACCGGACTCGCGCTCAGTCCCGAACAACGGGCGTCGATCGTGAACCGGAACAGTGTGTTCCCCTTCAGTTTCACCTCCCAACCGTTCCGCGCCTCCTTGTCGATTTCGCTCCCCATTTTCAACAACTTCTCTCGGGAGTTGCAGGTGAGCCAGGCCGCCGTCGCACAGGACGATGCTGAGTTGGCCGTCCGCGCACGCGAACTTGCGCTCCGCGCCGAGGTGGAGGGAAAGTTGCTCGCGGTCCAGACCGAGTTCGAGGCCATTGGCGTGCAACGGGCCAATCAGGAAGCCGCTCGTGAACAGATGCGACTCGCCAGTGATCGATTCCGTCTCGGGAGTGGGAGCGCCCTTGAGGTCTCTGATGCGCAAATCGCCATCAGTCGCGCAGAAGGTGATCTGGTCAACGCTATCTACACATATCATCAGGCTATCGCCGCGTTAGAGTTCGCGGTGGGCCGTCCACTTCGCTAGGAAGGAATTACCGCATGTCGCGTCGGACCAAGATGGGACTCGCGATTGGCCTCGCCGTCATTCTTGTTGGATCCCTGACCGTATTGGCGGGTGCCAAGCGGGGGGGCAAGGCCACCGAAGTGCGCCTCGAAGCGATCGCCGATCGTGAACTCATCAGTATCGTGACGGCGAGTGGCAAGATTGAGGCGAAAACCTCGGTCGACATCAGTGCGGACATCACAGGGCGGATCACCAAGATCTACGTCCGCGAGGGCGATTTGGTGACCACTGGCCAGCTCCTGCTGCGAATCGACCAAGCCCAGTATCAATCCCAGGTCGCCCGAGCGGCAGCTTTTTTGGCGACCAGTGAGGCCAACCGGCTCCAGAGCCGGGCCAACATGGACCAAGCGAAGCGCTCCCTGGACCGTTCGCTCAGCATTCAGCAGACCAACGCCGATTTGATAGCCCGGGAAGTCGTCGAGCAGGCGCAGCAGCAGTATGACGTGACCCGCGCAACATTCCAGGCCAATCAGGCCGCGGTCGACCAAGCCAAGGCTTCGCTGCAGGAAGCCAAGGACAACTTGGCCAAGACCACATTGTTCGCTCCGATGTCTGGGCGCGTGGTCCGCCTTGCGGTGGAGGAGGGCGAAGTCGCGGTGCCGGGCACCTTCTCGCGGGAGACCGGCCTGCTGATGACCGTGGCGGATCTGTCGGTCATCCTCGCCAAGGTGGATGTCGATGAGACCGACGTTGTCCGGCTTTCACCTGGCGACTCGGTGGCCATCACGATCGATGCGTTTCCCGATACCGCCTTCGCCGGACGAGTGACCAAGATCTCCAATAGCGCGAAGCTGGCGTCCGCCGCTGGTAACGCGGACCGCGCGGTGGATTTCGAAGTCGAAGTCACCCTCGACGACCCGCCCGCCGATGTGCGGCCGGACTTGAGTGCGACCGCACGCGTCATCACCGATACGCGCACCAACGCTCTCTCCATTCCCATCATTTCACTCACGGTCCGGGAGCACGAGCAGGTCCCCAATGAACTCAAGCCGTCGACCGGGACGACCGAGAAAGGAAAGAAGAAGGAGACGGAAGGTGTCTTTGTGGTCGTCAACGGGGTCGCTCAGTTCCGACCGGTCACCGTCGGCATCGCCGGCGATGAGTACTTCGAAGTCCTGAGCGGCGTCCAGGCGGGTGACACGATCGTGGCTGGGCCATACCAGGCTATCCGCGATATGAAGGACAGCACCCGGGTGAAACGCGCCCCGGACCTCACCGCGAACAAGTCATGACCGACGCCGTCATCCAGCTTCGCGATATCACGCGACACTACACGATGGGCAGCGAACTGGTCCGGGCCCTTGAGGGGGTGTCTGTCGTGATTCGCCGCAATGAGTATTCTGCCATCATGGGTCCTTCGGGTTCGGGCAAGTCCACGTTGATGAATCTGATCGGCTGTCTCGACACCCCAACCTCCGGGGAGTATTGGCTCAACGGGCAAGAGGTGTCCCGGATGTCGGATGACGCGCTGGCCCGGGTGCGCAACAAGGAAATCGGGTTCGTGTTTCAGACCTTCAATCTCCTTCCCAGAGCCACTGCACTCCAAAACGTTGAACTTCCCCTCGTCTACGGTGGGATGCCGACGCGCGAGCGCCGGGATCGCGCTCGGCAGGCGTTGGATCGAGTCGGTTTGGGCAACCGGATGGACCATCGACCCAACGAACTCTCTGGAGGACAGCGACAGCGCGTGGCGATTGCGCGCGCATTGGTCAATCAGCCCTCCATCCTCCTTGCGGACGAACCGACCGGGAACCTCGACAGCACCACGAGTGAAGAGATCATGCGCGTGTTCGCGCTCCTCCACGACGAAGGTCAGACTGTCATCATGGTGACCCACGAGCCCGATATTGCCGAGCATGCCGCGCGGGTGATCACCCTGCGCGATGGAGAGGTCGAGACCGACACCATACGGCAATCGGCGGCATAGAATGGCACTTTTTGATGCCATCCGCATGGCCCTCCACACCATTTGGGCCCAAAAGCTCAAGAGCTTCTTCTCGTTGATTGGCGTGCTCATCGGCGTGACCTTCCTGATCGCGGTCGTCTCCATCGTCCAGGGGATGAACGTGTATATGGAGGACCAGTTCGCCAATCGTTTGGTTGGCCTGAATACGTTCCAGCTCCTCCGGAGACCGAGCATCGTCACGGGGAATGTGACCGATGAGGTCTGGCGTGAATGGCTCCGCCGACCCCGACTCACCTACGCCGATGCCGACTATTTGTCAGAGCGCATTGGTACCCCGGTCATCTTCAGTCGCCAATGCGACGGACGAGCCGACCTCAGCTACAACGGGAAGGTCGCGAAGGATATCGGCCTGACGGTTTCGGAAGCGACCTACTTCCGGATCAAGAATTACGAAATCTCGAGTGGGCGGGCGTTCACGGCACAGGAGGTCCGCGCCGGCGTCCCGGTGTTGGTCATTGGCGATCTCGTGGCTGAGCGGCTCTTTGAGAACGTCGACCCCCTGGGCAAAATGATCACGATTGGCGGCATGCCCTATCGCGTCGTCGGGGTGGTGGCAAAGCAAGGAACCCTTTTTGGTATCTCCCTGGACAAGTTTGCGGTGACGCCCTTTACGTCTCCCGGCAGGCGTTTGGTCTGTCCGGCGAACGTGATCGAAGAGTTCAACGTGCAGGCAACGAGCGTCCCCGGGATGTTGCAGGCGATGGACGAGGTCGAAACATTGATGCGGAGTCGGCGGGGCCTCAAGCCGCAGGACCCAAACAATTTCGCGCTCCAGACAGCTGAGGGGGCCCTGGAAGGATGGAAGAAAATCTCCACGGTACTCTTCGCAGCACTCCCGGGCCTTGTCGCAATCTCGCTCGTTGTGGGCGGCATCGTCATCATGAATATCATGCTGATGGCGGTCGCGGAGCGCACGCGGGAAATCGGGGTTCGCAAGGCATTGGGTGCAAAGCGAAGGGATATTCTGGCCCAGTTTGTGGTCGAGTCGGCAACCCTTTCAACCGTTGGCGCCATGTTTGGGATTGGGCTTGGCATTGGCCTCGCATTCCTGGTGCGTGCCTTGACGCCTTTCCCGGCCGCCGTGGCCCCTTGGTCAATCGCGGTCGGTGTGATTCTTGGGATTACCGTCGGCATGGCCGCCGGCATCTATCCCGCGAGCCGCGCTTCACGTCTGGACCCCATCGACGCCCTCAGATCGGAGTAGCGCATGCGTAGTGGAATCGGTTCTTCGATCAGTCGAATTCTGGAAGGCATGGGCATCGCCATCGAATCGGTGCGATCGAACAAAGCCCGCGCGGCCCTCACCATTCTGGGCGTTGCCATTGGCGTGATGGTGGTCATCGCCATGGCCGCGATGGTCACCGGGATCCGGCAGAGCGTCACAGAACAGTTCGAGAGTCTGGGCCCCAAGACCTTCTTTGTCCAGCGGTACTTCCAAGGGGGACTCAACATCAGCGACGGTTCGGACGAGCTTTCGCCATGGCGCCGAAATCCATGGCTCTCGCCCCAGGAAGCGGAGATGATCCGCCAGCTGCCCGCCATTCGCGAAGTGACCTGGCGTGAGGGCACGAGCGGTCCAACGAGCTATCAGGAGATCAAGCTCAACGGCGTCTCCGTCACCGGATATTCCCCGTCATGGGTGCTGGTGACCGGTGGTACCGTCACCGAGGGCCGCAACTTCACCCCCATCGAGTTTGCCGCGAGCAACAACGTGGCCGTCATCAATGACAAACTGGCCGAGCAACTGTTCCCCGATCTCGATCCGATCGGCAAACGAATCAAGGTCTTTGGGCAGTACTTTGATGTGGTGGGGCTCTATGTCGAGCCGGCGAGCCTGTTCGGCGATGGTGGCTCCCCTCAGATCATGATTCCACATACCACCTTCACCAAGGTCGCCGACTATTTCAAAGGCTGGATGAATATCGCCGTCATTCCGCGAGACGTAGTGTCGGTCTCCGATGCCCAAGATCAGGTCATCGCTGCGATGCGGGCTTTCCGTCGCCTCAAACCTGCCGCTGACAACAACTTCGCTCTCGTCTCCCAGGACAAGTTGATGGACACCTTTAGCAACATTACGGGCGGATTCTTTGCTGTCATGCTCGCCCTTTCGAGTGTCGCGCTGATGGTCGGGGGTGTGGGGGTTATCGCGATCATGATGATCTCGGTCACGGAGCGCACTCGCGAGATTGGCGTTCGGAAAGCCCTCGGCGCGACCCGTCGAGAAATCATGTTTCAGTTTCTGGTCGAAGCCGCCACGCTCACGCTGCTTGGGGGATTGGTTGGCATGCTCCTTGGAGGGGCCATCGCGTTCGGAGTCAATCGCCTCACCCCGATTCCCGCCGTGGTGCCGTTGTGGTCCGTGGTCACCGCGCTCGTCGCCTCGGTCGTTACCGGTGTCTTCTTCGGCCTGTATCCCGCGAGTCGGGCGAGCCGACTCAATCCGGTTGAAGCGCTCCGTTTCGAGTAGGTCACCGCTCCCCCCCTCGACGGTACGAGACCGCATGGGAGATTAGGGCACTACATGCCAGTATTCGAAGCGCTCCGACTTGCGATCCACGCTATCGTGACCAGCAAGTTACGGTCATTTTTCACCCTGCTCGGTATTATCGTGTCGGTCGGATTCTTAGTGGCCGTGGTCGCCATCATCCAGGGCATGAATGCCTACGTTCGAGAGAACGTCGCGGGGGCGGTGATCGGCACGAATTCGTTTCAAGTGCGTCGGAGCCCGATCTCCATCGGCTTCCTTGACGATGAACAGATGCGGGCCATTCGGCAGCGCCCGACGCTCTCTCAAGACGATGCTCGGGTCGTCGCGGACGCGCTTCCCGACGCCGAGGCCGTGTCACTCCAATCGGGATGGCCAACTCCCATCTCCGATGTGGTCTACCGGAACCGAACGGTCGGGGATGTCACTACCTTCGGGGTCACACCACCGTATCAGATGGTCCAAGACTATCGGTTTGAAGCAGGCCTCCCCCTCACGGAGCCCGATGTCAACGAACGACGCTATGTGGTTGTTCTGGGATACGATGTCGCTGAAAAACTGTTCGACGATGTCCAGCGGGCCGTGGGGAAGACGATTCGGGTCGCGGGGCGGGAACTCGTCATCAAGGGCGTTGTGGCCAAAAAGGGTCGGGTGCTGGGCCAGTCGTTTGACGGCTTTGCCCTTCTTCCCCTCAGCACCTTTGAGTCGATCTATGGGCGTCGGAAAACCACAACGGTGTCGGTCAAGATGGCCAGCGCCGCAGACCTCCCCGAGGCCATGCTCCGGGCAGAGGAAGCGATGCGCCTCGCCCATCGGCTCCGCCCTACGGACCCGAACGACTTTGCGATCGACAAGGCCGACGCCTTGGTTGCGTTCTGGGCGAGCCTTACCCGGGTCCTCTTCATGGTCATTCCTGCCGTCGTCGTCATTGGCATCGTGGTCGGGGGAATCGTGATCATGAACATCATGCTGATGACCGTGAATGAACGCACCCGTGAAATCGGCATTCGGAAGTCCTTGGGGGCCACCCGAGCTGATATTCGTCGCCAGTTTCTCGTCGAGGCGATCCTGCTTTCCACCCTGGGGGGGCTCGCTGGAATTGCTGCCGGGTGGTCGCTTGCCATACTCGTGTCTACGGTCACTCCCCTTCCGGCACGTGTGACGTTATGGTCGGTCAGTGTCGCCCTCGCCTTGGGAGGTGGTACCGGCATCTTATTTGGGGTCTATCCCGCAGCCCGCGCTGCCCGACTCGACCCCATGACAGCCCTTCGGGCGGAGTGAAGGATGCTCCAGTCTGTCGTCGAAGGAGTCGCCATCGCGTTTGACGCCCTCCGCGCCAATAAGCTCCGATCTGCCCTGACCATCCTCGGCGTCGTCATCGGGGTTTCGACGGTGATGGCGATGGCCTCGATCGTGGAGGGCATTCGCGCACAGATCCTGAACGCGATGCAAACCGCCGGCCCGACGACCTTCTATGTGGTGCGGTTCTTCTCCCAGACACCGCTGAACCCCGACGCCCTCCCCTACGAGGTTCGGATTCGTCCTCCCTTGGGCGAGCGCGATGTTCGTGCACTCCGCCAGGTGGAAGAGATCGACTACGCCGCGCTCTGGGTTCAGGTGTTTCAACGGGTGGAATATCAGGGGCTCCGCACCCAAACGGTCACTATTTACGGTGCTGATGAACGCTACATGGAACTGCTTGGAGGCACGCTTGCTTCCGGACGATTCTTTACACGGTCTGAGCTGTCGGGTGCCCCGGTCGTCGTCCTCGAAGAAGAGCCCGCGGAGAAACTCTTTGGTGCCATCCAACCGTTAGGCAAGTGGGTGCGCGTGGGTGGACGTGCGCTTGAGGTAATTGGGATCTATCGCCGCCCGGAGAATCTCTTCGAGCCCCCCGGACAAGTCACCGGCGCCATCGTGCCGTTTCAAACGGTCAAACGAAACTACCCCTATGACGAGACCAACAGCCTCTTTGTGGCCATTAAGCCGATTGCCACCGTGTCGGTGGATCGAGCCCAGGATATGGCCACGGTCGCCTTGCGGCGGTCTCGGCAACTTCGCCCCGGAGTGCCCAACACCTTCGATTTCATCACCCAAGACCAAATCCTCGACACCATCGGGTCGCTCACCTCGGCCTTCTTTGCCGTCATGATCGCGTTGTCCGGGGTGGCTCTGATGGTCGGCGGGATCGGGGTGATGGCCATCATGATGGTATCGGTAACGGATCGCACTCGCGAGATCGGCCTTCGCAAGGCGATCGGGGCCCGACGAACCGAAATACTGTGGCAGTTTCTAGTCGAATCGGCCACCCTGACGCTGGTGGGTGGCATCCTCGGGATCGGGTTCGGGCTGATCGTCGGAGAGGTTCTCAAGAAGGTACTCGACATCCAGGCGTCGGTGCCAATGTGGAGTGTCGCGATCGCGACGATGGTCTCGGTCATGATTGGGCTTATCTTTGGTCTGTACCCAGCCAATCGAGCCTCACGCATGGACCCTGTCGAAGCCCTTCGCCACGAATGAATGTCGATCTTCTTGCCATAGCGGCCCATCGCGACGATGTGGAGCTCACTTGTGGGGGCACGCTCCTCAAAGCCCACGACCAAGGCCATCGGACCGCCATCCTCGATCTCACTGCAGGCGAAATGGGAACCCGGGGGTCGGCCTCGATCCGAGCCGATGAGGGTGCCAGTGCCGCCGCGATTCTCGGGGTGACCGCACGCCGAAACGCCCAGCTGCCGGACGCCCACCTTGCCAATACCGATGCAGCGCGCCGGGTGGTCGTTGGGCACCTCCGCAGCCTCAAACCCCGGGTCGTCATCCTCCCCTATCCGGTTGGCCGACACCCCGATCATCGCGTCGCTTCGGAATTGGCCCGGGATGCCTGTTTCCTCTCCGGACTCACACGGTACGACGCCGAGGGAGATGCCCACCGACCGTTCAAAATCCTCTATGCGATGGCCTTCCGCGAAGACCCGGTCAAACCCACCTTTGTGGTGGATATCACCGAGCAGTTCGTGCGGAAGATGGACGCCATCCGGTGCTACGGTACCCAATTCGAAGGCGTCAACCAGGCCGGCGAGATCTTCCCAACGGGGCAAGATCTGTATTCCCTGGTCGAAACGCACGCCAATCACGCGGGGAGTCGTATCAGAGTTCGGCACGGGGAACCCTTCCTGACGCTTGAGACCATGGCAGTCGACGACGTGGTAGCTCTCAGCGTTCAATCGATCTGAGTGTTGGCCCGTTCCCGTCCCCGGGGCTATTTTCGGCGACATGAATAACCCAGTGTATCTCGACTACGCGGCGACCACTCCCGTCCGTCCAGAGGTGCTCGAGGCGATGCTCCCCTATCTGAGGGCGGAGACGTTTGGCAATCCCTCAAGCCCCCACCAATTTGGGCGCGCGGCCCGGGCCGGACTTGAGAAAGCACGGCACGAAGTCGCGGGAGCCGTCGGGGCAAATCCCAACCAAGTCATCTTTATGTCGGGGGGCACCGAGGCCGATAACCTGGCGATTATCGGCGCAGTCCTCGCGGCAAAAGAGCGAGGCACGAACGCCTGTGTTGTGGTTTCCGCCTTGGAGCACAAGGCTGTTCTCGCTGCAGCCCATCATGTCGTCCTGCTCGGGGCCGAAGAGATCATCCTTCCAGTGGATGCTGACGGCCTCTTGGATCTTGCGGCCCTCTCCGAAGCGTTGACCCACTGCCCCAGCGTCGTATCGGTCATGTGGGTCAATAATGAAGTGGGTGTAATCCAACCAATCCCGGCGATTGCCGAACGGTGTTGCGACGCCGGAGCGACACTGCATATCGACGCGGTACAAGCCTTTGGAAAAGTGCCCATCTCCCTTGAAGAGCTCCCGTGCACCCTCCTTACATTATCGGGCCACAAGATTGGCGCCCCGAAAGGCATCGGAGCGCTCATCGTCCGAGACCGGAAGGCGATTGACGCAATCATTCACGGGGGCGGGCAGCAGTATGGTCTCCGTCCCGGTACTGAGAATGTCGCCGGGGCCGTCGCACTCGGGAAGGCGTCTGTCCTCGCGGCCGCCGAGCAGGCCACTGAGGCCAAACGACTGAGTGATCTTCGGACCCGACTCCTCGATGGAATTCGGGCTGCCCTCCCGGATGTCCACGTCCACGGAGCTGGAGCGCCTCAAGCTCCCCATATCCTCAACCTCGGTATTCCCCAGACCGATAGCGAGGCGATGCTGATGCATCTCGACCTTGGGGGAGTCGCAGCTTCAAGCGGATCGGCGTGCAATACCGGGTCCGTGGAGCCGTCGCACGTCCTCACCGCGATGGGGGTGCCCCGCGAGTTGGCTCTCTGCAGCATCCGATTCAGCCTGGGACATGGAACAACGGCAGACGACATCGACCGTGTCATACACACACTGCCAGGCGTCGTGGCCAAGGTTCGGCAACTCGGAGTGGTGCTGGGTCGTGTCTAAGCGAGTCCTCGTCGCTATGTCAGGTGGAGTCGACAGCAGCGTTGCCGCCGCCGTCCTGGTGGAGCAGGGCTATGACGTGGTCGGGGCCACCATGAAGCTTTTCTGCTACGGTGATACTGTCCCTGACCGTCCCTGCTGTTCACTCGATTCGATTGCCGATGCTCGTTCGGTCGCCTCCACGCTTGGAATCCCACACTACGTCCTCAACCTCGAGGATCGCTTCAGCGAGAAGGTGATCCAGAATTTCGTCGAGGAATACAGCCGGGGACGCACTCCCATCCCATGTGTCCGGTGCAACTCCTTCACCAAATTTCGTGACCTCCTGGCCCATGCCGATGCGTTGGACTGCTCCTGGTTGGCGACGGGGCACTATGTCATTGCGACCGAGGGAGCCCTCTACCGGGGAACCGACCCAGAACGAGACCAGAGCTATTTCCTATGGGGGATTCCGCACGCAGTTATCCACCGCATGAAGACACCGGTCGGGACGCTCACCAAACGCGAGACACGGTCGATGGCGGAACGCCTCGGCCTCGTGACCGCTCAGAAGCCCGAATCGGTCGAGATCTGTTTTGTCCCCAATGACGACTACGTCTCCGTCTTGGAACAACATCTTCCGTCTGACGCACCGGCCCTCACGGCAGGCCCCCTGGTCACCACAAACGGAGAGGTGATCGGGGAGCACGCCGGTTACGCTCGATACACCATAGGACAGCGCCGGAGACTACCCGGGGGTGGAGCGTCACCCCGATATGTCATCGCGATTCAGCCGGATACCCGAACGGTCGTTGTAGGGTCTTTGGAGGAGCTGGAGGGACATCAGGTTAAGCTTGAGGAAGTTAATTGGCTGGCTCCTCCCCTCCTCGAGGGCGATACCTGTCATGTTCAAGTGCGCTATCGATCGCAGGCAGCTCCCGCAACCGTGTGTGCCGTTGACCGCCAGACCCTTACCCTCGCATTAGGCACCCCGGTTCGCGCCATCAGTCCAGGCCAATCGGGCGTATTGTACTCTGCGGAAGGTCGCGTCCTTGGCGGAGGGGTCATTACTCAGTGAATCCTCCCCTCCTCTGGCGTTGGCTGAGCACAACCGCGGCGCTCTTTGTCGCGGTCACCGTCGTTCCTGGTATCACCTATATCGGTACACCGTTTGGGCTCTTCGTGGTGGCGGCCGTTTTTGGATTGGTGAACGCGCTCCTCAAGCCATTGGTCACCCTACTGACTTGTCCGTTGATCCTGGTGAGCTTTGGTCTCTTTACGCTCGTCATCAACGCGCTCATGCTCTTGGCAACGGCACGCGTCTCGGCCAGTTGGAACCTGGGGTTTGACGTGACAGGATTCTGGGCAGCTTTCTTCGGCGGGTTGCTGGTGGGGTTGGTCAATACGGCCCTCTCGGTACGATCAGGGTGGCAAAACGCACCTCGCCGCTAACCATTGCCACCGCGCTAGTGGGGCAGTTTGGCTACCTCGGCAAACTCTTTCAGGCTGGCTTCCGCCTCCGGCGAGAGGGTCTCGGGAACCTTGACCCGTATGACCACGAGTTGGTCTCCCCGGGCCTTTCCTTTCGGGACTCCCTGCCCCTTGATCCGAAACTTGCGACCCGGCTGAGTACCTGCTGGAATCCGAACGACCACTCTTTTCCCATCAATGGTCTTCACCTTCACTCGCGTCCCTAGCATCGACTGCACGATATTGATCGGGACTTCACAAACAAGGTCAAGCCCTTCTCGCCGGAAGAAACGATCCGGACGGACATCGAAGGTGACGAGAAGATCTCCGGCTTTCCCATTCTGACCCGGTTGCCCCATCCCCTTGAGTCGGACCTTCGTGCCCGGCTCGGTCCCGGCAGGCACGCTGATCATTACCTTTCGCTCAGTACGAGCCTCACCCGCCCCGTCGCACTTCTGGCACTTGGCAGATGACACCTTCCCTCGACCCCGGCAAAGCGGACAGGGGCGATTGACCGCAAAACCTCCTTGCCCAAACGAGATCGTTCCCCGGCCGGAGCACTCGGGACAGGAGGACACCGTCGCACCTGGCTCGCCCCCGGTCCCACTGCATCGGGCACAGGCCTCGTTGATCGGCAACACGACTGGGATCTTGTCACCAACGACCGCGGCGCGGAACGGGACCTCAACACCTACCTCTAACGGTTCCGAGGTTTCTGGCGCCTTCTTCCCACCCTTCCCAAAGATCGATGAAAAGATGTCACCGAGCCCCATACTCCCAAAGTCACCGAAATCAAAACCTTCGGATGGTCCAGAGCGGCCCGCGGTACTTGACCGGGATCGACTCGACCGCCGGGACATAGGATCAAAAGCCCCCAATCGCCGCATACGATCGTACTTTGCCCGCTGCTCTGGGTCGGAGAGCGCAGAGTGGGCCTCTGAAAGCACCTTGAATTTTTCGGCAGCACCTGGGTTATTGGGATTTGCGTCGGGGTGATACTGCTTGGCCAATCGCCGGTAGGCCTTCTTAATCTCCTCGGGCGTAGCCTTTTCGGGGACTCCCAAGACCTGATAAAAATCCTGGGTTGACACGCTCAGGCCTGTCCGGATGCAGTGTAGACCTGTACCCGGGCGGGACGGACGAGCGTTCCCTTGTACCGGTATCCGACTTGAAACGTCTGTGCCACGTGGTGATCGACGTCGGCGTCCTCCGTTGGAACCATGGCAACCGCCTCGTGCTGGTTAGGATCAAACGGCTCTCCGTCGGGTGCGAGTCGCTCAAGGCCAGCAAGCTCAAGTTCCTTTCGAAACTTTCGATCGACCAGCACCATCCCTTCGTGGAGTGTGAGAGGGTTTGTGCTCTCGAGATCGATTGCAACTAACCGTTCAAGATCATCGAGCACGTCGAGCAGTTTGGCTAGCAAGTCCGCCTGGGCTCGGTCGGTCATCGCGACCCGCTCACGAGCCACCCTTTTCCGGAAGTTGTCGTATTCTGCCGCCAACCGGAGGTACCGATCCTGGGCCTCCTCCAGCTGCTCTTCGAGACGAAGCGCTCGCCCTTCAGTGGTCTCAAGCGGCAGAGGCACTTGGCTCTCCGGAGCGAGCGAGTCCCCAGGGGCCGCCTCTCCGGCAGCATCCGCAAGTTCGGGCTCCCCGGGACCGGGATTCCCAGAAGATTCGTTGGCCAATGGTTGGTCGGTAGATTCTTCTATATCAGACACTTAAGCCATTCCTCAGCACAGGTTATCAACCTGTTCAATATAGCAACACCTATGCCCCGAGGAACCGTCAGTTTGGCAGGTATCGGGCGAGGGCTACAGTGAGTCCAGCAGAAGGTGAAGGGCGAACTGACTACTTCGAATTCGGATTTCATGGCGATTTCCGGCCAACTGTACCACCTGGCTTGTCACTCCATCATCGTTGGCAACGGCAAACCACACGGTCCCAACCGGTCGATCAGGCGATCCACCAGATGGTCCGGCAACACCGGTGATGGCGAGGCCGACGTCGGAGTCGAATCGATTCTTGACCCCAATGGCCATCCCCTCTGCCACCTGGGAGCTGACCGCACCATGGGTCTCGAGTGCACTCGGTGGTACGTCAAGGAGTGTGGACTTGGCTTTGTTATGGTAGGCCACAACACCACCCAGGAAAACGGTGCTGGCACCCGCGATCTCCGTCAGTCTCCATCCAAGGCCTCCCCCGGTACAGGACTCAGCGACTGCCAGCGTTCGCCCCGATTGTGCGAACGTCGCCAGCACCTTTGCTGCCAGGTCATCTTGGTCTCGTCCGTAGGCGTGGTGCCCAACACACGATTCCAACAGCGCCGCGGCGCGTTCCAACGTCCGACGAGCATCAACCTCGGGTAAGGCCCTCGCCGTGACCCGGAGGTCAACGCCGAGAAGACTTGGAAGATAGGCGAGCGTGAGCGGCGGGAGCTGTTCCTCGACCCCGGCCACGCGCTCGGCCAGGCGTGATTCGGGAATTCCTGTCGTTCGCACGGTCAACGACAGTATCGGAGTTTCCCCCGATCTCCGTTTCAGCCGGGGTACAACTTCGTCCCGCAGCAGTCCGGCCATCTCACGAGGAACACCAGGGAGGAGAATGATGAGACCCGGGGGCCCCTCCATCCAAAGCCCCGGAGCGGTACCACGAGGGTTAGGCAGAACGGTCGCCCCACGGGGGACCTCCGCCTGACATCTATTCGTTGGGGACGGCGTCCGACCGAACTGGGCGAAACGACTGACGATCTGATTCCACACCGCTGAAGAGAATTCGAGGGGGCACTCGAGGAGGTCGGCCACGACGGATTTGGTGATGTCATCGTTCGTCGGCCCCAACCCGCCCGTGGTGAGTACGGCACCGGTCTGTGCGAGCGCTCGCTCAAGTGCTTCGCGGATTCGGCGTGGGTCGTCATCCACTGTCGTCCGGCGGACGATCCGGACCCCGACGGCCGAGAGGGTTTGCCCGATTACCTGGGCGTTCGTATCGAGGGTGAAGCCCAGTAGGAGTTCGGTACCAATCGTGAGAACTTCGATGTCCACACAGGGCTCAGCGCGGTGGTGGTGTGGTAAAGACGTCCCGATACCGATAGAGATAGGTCACGAAGCTTGAGATGGTGAGTACCAACGCAATGCCGAGCGTCACCGCTACGAACCCGCCGTGAAATTGATTCCAGAACCGAGCGAACGGGCTGGCATCCCACCCAAACGGTTGAAACGCGTTTCGAAACGCGAACCAGGCGATCGTGGCTCCGATGAAAATGTTTTGGATCACGGTCTTGAGCTTCCCCGTACCCTGCGCGGCAATGATGATCCCGCGGCGGCGTGCCATCCACCGAAAGAGGGTCATGGCGAACTCACGGCCAATGAGCAAGAGGCACACCCAGAGCGGGATGCTTCCCCACACCGGAATGTCGTAGAGATCATGACGCTGCTGGCTGATCCAATAAATTGGGCCCAGCGTTGCCAAGAGCAGCAGTTTATCGGCGACGGGGTCGAGCAGCTTGCCGAGATCCGTCACCATGTTGCGAGACCGGGCCAGGTGACCATCCCATACGTCGGTCACGGCGGCCAAGACAAAAATGATAAAGGTCAGAACCTTCGGCCATACTCCTTCGATGAAGGGGAGGAACGCGACGACGGGGGTGATTGCTATCCGGGCGAGCGTCAGCGTATTGGGAAGGTTCCACACTTCCGAACGCATTAGCCTAACGTCTTCAGCACGAGCTTGCTGATTGATCGGAGGGTGTCAAACACGCCGTCCCCCCGCACTGCCACGCCCTCATAGTAGGGGACCCGCTCAATCCAGGTCCCGTCGAGGTCTTCGATCAAGAACTCTCCTGGTCGATCGGGATCCGCGACCGGCCGCTGCTTGGTCGCATCCTCTACTGGCCATCCGGGGTTGAGACTTTCCTGGAGCTCGGCGATCGGTGCTGCGTTGGGAAGATCCCGTTTGTTGTACTGAATGACGAACGGAAGTTTCGTCAGGTCGTATCCGTGTTGGGCCATATTGTCGTACAGGTTTTGCATGGCTTCGATGTTCGCTTCCATACGC
Organism: Gemmatimonadota bacterium; assembly: GCA_029262155.1. GTDB lineage: Bacteria > Gemmatimonadota > Gemmatimonadetes > Gemmatimonadales > GWC2-71-9 > OFTM291. The sequence goes on along the minus strand of JAJCZW010000245.1, from coordinate 1,147 downwards.
TCGATTTGGCTATCGGCGACGAACACCACCCCATCGACTCCCTTGAGGATGAGCTTCCGGGAGGCGTTGTAATAGACCTGCCCCGGGACGGTGTAGAGATGAAATCGTGTCTTGAATCCACGAATCGTCCCTAGGTCGACCGGGAGGAAATCGAAAAAGAGGGTCCGTTCGGTCTCGGTCGCGAGGGAGATCATCTTTCCCTTTGAGGCGGGCGCGACCTTCTCGTAGACGTACTCGAGGTTCGTCGTCTTGCCCCCTAACCCTGGGCCGTAGTAGACCAATTTACAGTTGATTTCGCGCGAGGCGTAATTAATCAGAGACATCCAAGCCCGTCCTCACACACCGAAGAGTTTGTCGATCTCATCTTCCGCCTCTCCCAAAAACCCTTCCTCTACCTGGAAGGCTGGTTCGCCGGAGTTATCTCTATCAAACAATTCCGTAAATAATTCCGACAGCGCCCGAACCACACTCCGCACCCGAAGCTTCACTAGTCCGAGAGTCGTTCGGTTGTCAAACAGGATCACGAGGATGACCCGCCGTGCGATATCAGCGAGGTACAGAGATTCTCGTTCACCTTGATGAAACAGGGCTCCGAATTCCGGTTCCCCAAGCATGCGAGCCAACTGATCGTTGGCACTAAAATCTGCTGCCGTCAGCGATGCGAAGGCAACCGGATCGAATTCGGGGTTTTCGCCGACCGAAGCCAGCATCTGACCGGTGCGATCAACCAGCAAGGCTGTCCGAGCACCGGCTTCGCCGAGGAAGCCGGCAAGGATCCCTTGGATGCGCAGCGCATCTTCCTCCCGGAACGACCAACTGGACGCACCACTCATCCCAGAGCGTATCTCCTATTCCGACGCCAGGTCAAGCTGGCGGATTAGCTGTCGAGCACGCCGTTGAAGGGCGGGCACTGGCTCCCATACAACATAGTCACGGAGGAGCGGAATCGTGTCGGGAGTTGCTTGACCCGCCAGATAGCCCAAGGCGGCCCATCGGTGAAGAGGTCTTCGACTAAACAGGTACGCACGATGACGCACCAACTGCCGCTGGGCCAGTCGCCAGCCAAGCAGCGCTCCGACCAGGGCCGCACCCATCACGAGTGCCCCACGGCCCGGGCCTTTGTTCACACGATCTCCCGACGTGCGTC
>JAJCZW010000244.1 GCA_029262155.1 Gemmatimonadota bacterium | reverse complement strand
CCCTATCTTCCAGCGGGGGTGGTCAGCGGATTGCCACTGGTGGAGCCAAACAACAATACGGTAGCGGCTGGCACGACGTGGGAGGGGACCCGGAACATCGCCCTGGAGGTAGTGAGGGCGGATTGGCGAGTCGAGACATCTGAGGGTCCGGGTCTTCGGGTGGCCGCTGTGGCGGAGAAAGGCGGCGCCCCGATGATTCCGGCTCCACTCATTCGGGTGGAGACCGGGACCCGCCTCAAAGTCGAGATCCGGAATCGACTCCACTCGGCGGCCATCACCGTCTTTGGTTTTAATGCCGGAGCGGGCGAAGAGGACCACACCCTTGAGGTGCCTCCTGGTGATGTGCAGACGCTCGAGTTCACGGCGGGGGCACCCGGAACCTATCTCTATTGGATACGGGAAGGACCCGAGCCGACCCCCGGGTCTGCCCAAGCAGAGCAGGAGCATGAGCAGCTTGCCGGCGCCTTCGTCGTCGACCCCGTCGGTGGCTCCCCTCCCGACCGGGTGCTCGTCATGAACATCTTCTCGGAGCAGGTAGACACCACCATCTCGCCAAGCGGTTGGGTCGAGGGACTCACCATCAACGGCCGCTCCTGGCCGTTTACAGAACGAGTACCCCTAACCGTCGGCGACGAACAACGGTGGCGGGTTGTGAACGCGAGCACCCGTGAGCACCCGATGCACCTTCACGGCTTCTTCTATTCCGTCTTGTCACGCGGCACCACGGCGGGTGACACTATCTATTCTCCTGCCGACCGGCGGCTCGTGGTCACCGAGTCGATGCTGCCGCGAACAACGATGTCGATGGCCTGGACCCCAACCCGGCCGGGCCGGTGGCTCTTTCATTGCCATCTCTCCTTCCACGTCACCTCGCACATCCGGCTCCCCGGCGCGGTGGAAGTCGATCCTGTGCATGCCGGCTCCCATATGGCGGGTTTGGTGGTCGGAATCGAGGTCGCGCCAGGAGCCTCCGATCTTGTTTCCCATGGGAGACCGATTGCGGTCGATCTCTACGCCAAGCAATACGGCGATAGCAGCGGGTTCCAGTATGGATTCGCGCTCGATCCGGAGTTCGCTGCCGATGAACTGACCGATGTGCCGGGTCCCCCACTCATCCTTCATCAGTTCCAGACCGTCCTCGCCACGGTCCACAATCGCCTCGCGATCCCCACGGGCGTCCACTGGCATGGCCTCGAACTCGACGGCTGGTCGGATGGTGTGCCCGATTGGAGTGCCTCCGACGGAAGGATGTCTCCCGCGATCGCCCCCGGCGACTCCTTCACCTATCGATTGTCGCTGCAGCGGCCCGGTACCTTCATCTATCACTCCCACCTCGACGACATCGAACAACTCTCCGGGGGACTCTATGGACCGTTGCTGGTTCTCCCCGAAGGCGAACGTTTCGACCCCCGAACAGACCATATCATGACATGGGGATGGAATGACCCGAGTGGCGCGGCGAACCGGCTCGAACTGAACGGACGGCGCGAGCAGCCGACAGCCACCGCTCAGGTCGGGGAGAAGCACCGGTTCCGGGTCATTAACATCGCTCCGGCCGGTCGTGTCTCGGCCTCGATCACGCTCGCAGACGAGATCGTCCCTTTGACCCTGCACGCCAAAGACGGAGCCGACCTGCCACGCAGTCAGCAAGTCCCGGTGGATCGACTACCTCCTCTCAGCGTTGGCGAAACGGCCGACTTCACCTGGACGCCGAGCGCACCAGGGACCTATGAAATCCGGGTGGGAGTGCCGGGCCGCCCCAAGCGGACGCTGGTTCAGAAGTGGGTCGTTCGCTCCCCCTAGGCTGCCGGGAAACAACCGAACAGGGCTGCCTGAGCTCCGTTTCAGGGGCGGTATCGGGATATCGTACCCTGACCTATGCGGCGTCGAGCGGGTGTGGGAGGGTGGTTGCCAACTGCCGACCCCCTAACTACTCTTTTGGTATATTTACCGTCCGAGTATTCTCTCCGACGCAACCGAATCATCGATTCCCCCATCCAAGATCACAACCATGAGCCTCCTCGAATACCATGTTCTCCTCGCCCTCGCAGGCGACCCGTTGTACGGCTATGCGGTCAAAGACGCTGTGGCCGAGGAATCTGGCGGCACCCTCGTCCCTCGCGCAGGGACTCTCTATCGGGTCCTCGCACGATTGATGACAACCGGAGTGGTCAGGGAAGCCAAGCCTGCGGGTGACCCGGAACCGCATCCCGGTCATGCGAGGAGATACTACGAACTCACGCCTGCCGGTCGGCGGGCGCTTGCGGCCGAGGCCCGACGCCTCAAGGCCACTGCCTGCATGGCGGAGTCACGCCTTGGCGTGGCCAGAGGACCTTCATGAAAGCGGTTGTGGCTTCGTTGGTTCGCCTGTTCCCCAAGGCGTTTCAAGAGCAGTTCGCACAGGACATCGTTGAGCAGGTCGAGCACGATTATGACCAAGCACGGTCACGGGGATTGCTCCCCCTGTATTGGTTTTCGCTCACAACCGCGCTGGACCTCGTCCGTTCCGCCGTCGCGGAGCACTGGCATCCAACTTGGAGGCGGCGGACGTCGCCTGTGGAGGGTAGGACAATGAGATGGGCCCCCAGTGATTGGACCAACGACCTTCGGCATGCGATCCGCACGCTGAGAAGATCCCCTGGCTTCACAACCATCACCGTGGGCACCCTGGCCCTCGCCATCGGCGCAACGGCGGGGATGTTCAGCGTGGTCGACAAGGTGCTCCTCGATCCACTTCCATTTGCCGCTCCTGACCGGCTCGTCCATATCGCTGCCTCTGCTCCCGGATCCGACTTCCCTCCTGAGTTCGGGGTGGCAGGTGAGTTCTATCTCCAATACCGGGAGCAGTCGCGGCTGCTGGAGGACGTGTCCACGTACAACTCTGGTACCTCGACCCTTCGCGTGGATGACCGCGTCGAACGGATCCGGATGTCGTGGCCGACCAACTCTCTCTTTTCCACCCTGGGTGCCAGTCCGATCCTCGGCCGCCTCCCCCACTCAGAGGACGAGGATCTGGCGGCGGTCATCAGCTACCCGCTCTGGCAGAACTGGTTCGGCGGCGATTCCTCGGTGGTCGGTCGGTCGTATTCCATCTCAGGAAAGACCCGAACGGTCATCGGGGTGATGGGACCTGAATTCCGGTTTCCGAACGATGAGACCATGCTCTGGATCTCCGGGGAGATCCGGGCCGAAGGGCTCACACCCGGTCGGTTCGGGTCCTCGCTCGTGGCACGCATGGTTCCGGGGGCCACGGTCGAAGCGGTCGAGGAGGAATTGACGGTTCTGGCCAAGCGACTGCCGGAGCGATTTGGTGGATCGGCCAGCTATGCCCGCATCATTGAGCAGCATCGTGCCGTCGTCCGGAGTTGGGAGAGCCAGCTGCTAGGACCGGTTGCGCGTCCGCTTTGGGTCCTGCTCGGCGCGGCGGCCATCGTCCTGCTCATCGCATCCGCGAATGTCGCAAACCTGTTCATGGTCCGCGCCGAGGGTCAGCAACGGGACCTGGCAGTTCGGCGGGCAATCGGGGCGGCCCGGGGTCAGCTCATTCGGTTGCAGATGTCTGAGGCAGTGATCATCGCGGGACTCGCCGGCGTCTTGGCGCTCGTCCTTGCCGCCATCACGTTGCCAGTCTTTCTCCGCGCAGCTCCCGACGGAGTTCCCCGCCTCGCCGAGGTCGGTCTGAACGGTACCACACTCCTCTTTACCCTCGGGGCAGCGTTGGTGTCCGCCATCGTGTGCGGCACCGTGCCGGCGCTCCGTGCATCCGCTCCGGATCTCCGGCGACTCCGGGAAGGTGGCCGTTCGGCAACACGCCAAAGTCACTGGGCCCGAAACGGACTCGTGGTCGGCCAGACGGCGCTTGCCCTCGTCTTGCTCATCGCGTCGGGTCTCCTCCTCCGCAGTTTCCAGAAACTCAGTCATGTCGATCCCGGGTATGACACGAAGGACCTTTTCACCTTCCAGATCGCTCCGGAACAGGAGCATCTCACGGACGGACCGTCATTCGCCCGGTTCAGCCTCGACTTTATGGACCGACTCCGTGCCCTGCCGGGGGTGACCTCGGTTGGATTGATTGAAAACGTCCCTCTGAATGAGGGCACTAGGGCCAGTTCTTTCCGTACCCCCGAGATGACTGCCGACGCGGGTGAGGGTCCGTTGTTGCGCTACACGTTCGCAGCGGGCGACTACTTCCGGACGATGGGGATCGCGTTACTGAGCGGCCGACCCTTCGACACCGAAGATCACACGACCTATCGAGGCAACATCGTTATTAGCAAATCGGTCGCGAACCTTTTATGGCCTGACCAGAACCCCATTGGTAAGCGCCTGCAACCGGCCGGTGACGACGTCTGGGTCACCGTCATCGGCGTGGTGGAGGATGTGCTGCAAAACAACTTCCGGGAGCTTCCCGAACCGGTGGTGTACCTCCCTATGGTCGGCCCAACGCCAACAAGTTGGTTCCTCTCCTCGCCTGCCTATGTCATCAAGACACCCCGGGCGAGCGAGATCGGACCTGAAGCGCGAGCGCTGGTGCACGAGGTGGCCCCTGAGGCTCCGATGTATCGGGTGTTCACTATGGCGGGCCTCGCACGCGATGCCCTCTCGCCGCTGTCCTTCACCATGCTCACACTCGGTGTCACCTCGGTGTTGGCATTGATCCTTGGTGCCTTGGGCTTGTACGGCGTGTTGTCCTATGCTATTGCCGAACGGACGAAAGAGATCGGAGTACGGATGGCACTGGGCGCCGAAGCCGGGCGGGTGCGGCGGATGGTGGTGGCGCAGGGCTTCTGGGTTGTCCTTGCGGGGATCGTCATTGGCATCCTGGTGGCTGTGGCCTCTACCAAGGCGCTCACAAGCTTGCTCTACGAAGTGAGTGCGGTTGACCTCGCGACCTTCGTTGTCATGTCCCTTTCGATGATCGGTATTGGGCTTCTGTCGAGCTATCTACCGGCTCGGCGGGCGTCCGCCGTCGACCCGATCGAGGCCCTCCGGGGAGAGTGATCGCCTGCGGTCGATCGCAATACTACGCCTGGTCGGACGCCAGTTGGAAGCCTAGCCACCACGCCTCTGTTGGGGCGACGCATGCGTCGCCCCA
>JAJCZW010000243.1 GCA_029262155.1 Gemmatimonadota bacterium | reverse complement strand
CGAGGGCGACACAATCGGAAAGTATATCGGAGCGATGGTACGGCGGCATGGAACATCGGACGTCCGGGATAAGAACGAGGAAGAGACGCCATGACATTCGGATCAATTCAACAAGCGATCGAAGATATCGGCAATGGCCGGTTGGTGATTGTCGCAGACGATGAAGCACGTGAAAACGAGGGTGACCTGGTGTGTGCGGCCGGACTGATCACGCCGGAGATCATCAATTTCATGACGATTCACGGACGGGGCCTGATCTGTCTCACCCTGACCGGGGAACGTTGCGATGAGTTGGGCCTTCCTCCAATGACGGAACGCAACACCGAAGCCCTGACGACGGCATTCACTGTCAGCATCGACGCCGATCGGCGGTTTGATGTCACGACCGGAATCTCCGCTGCGGATCGTGCCCGGACGATCCACGTCGCCATGAATCCGAGTACGGTGCCGGCCGATCTCCGGCGCCCGGGCCATGTGTTTCCCCTTCGGGCGCGCCCAGGTGGGGTGCTGCAGCGGGTTGGGCAGACCGAGGCGAGCGTCGATCTCGCTCGGCTGGCTGGCCTGCCACCAGCGGGTGTGATTTGTGAGATCCTCGCCTCGGACGGTACCATGGCGAGGCGACCGGAACTGTCTCGGCTGGCCGAGGAATTAGGCCTCACCTTTGTCACCGTCGCCCAGCTTGTTGCGCACCGTCTTCAGAACGAGCGATTGGTCTCCCGTGCGGCACAAGCCCGTCTCCCAACGGAGGCGGGGGAGTTCCAGGTAATCGGGTACCGGAATGAGGTGGATCGCCACGAGCATGTAGCACTGGTGTTTGGCGAGGTCGCCGGCGAGGCCGATGTTCTGGTGCGCATGCACTCGAAGTGTCTTACCGGCGATGTGTTTGGATCGCGTCGCTGCGATTGTGGGCTCCAACTCGAGTCGGCCATGAGTCAAATTGCACGCGATGGTCGCGGGGTGATTGTCTATCTCGACCAGGAGGGGAGAGGGATTGGTCTTATCAATAAGCTCAAAGCCTATGAGCTCCAGGACCAGGGTGTCGATACCGTCGAAGCCAATCAGTCGCTTGGATTCGCCCCCGATCTCCGGAACTACGGCATTGGGGCTCAGATCCTTCGTGACCTTGGGCTGTCGTCTATCCGGTTGCTAACCAACAACCCCCGGAAGGTTGTCGGGCTGAGTGCCTATGGACTGACGATTTCGGAGCGGGTCCCGCTGGTAATCGATACCACAGACGACAACCGTGATTATATGGTGGCAAAGCGTGACAAGCTCGGTCACTTCCTTGGCCACTGACCGATGACCGCACCTCGTTCCCGCCCAAAAGAAGAGCCCTTGCCCGGGAAAGCCGAGCAGATCGGCGTGATCGTGAGTCGCTACCATGAACGAATAACGACCGCCCTCCTGGCCGGGGCGAAGCAATGTTGTCAGGAACGGAGCGTACCCGATGACCAGATCGATGTTGTCTGGGTTCCGGGAGCCTTCGAGTTGGGCGTCGTCGCCGGCGCACTCCTCGAGAATGCGCGGTACAAATGCCTCGTGGCGCTTGGTGTCGTCGTGCGCGGGGAGACACCACACTTTGATTTCGTGGCGGGCGAGACGTCCCGTGTCCTTGCGATGCTCGCCGCCGAGCGCGGTGTCCCTATTGGGTTCGGGCTGCTCACGGTCGACACACTGGAGCAAGCGGTTGCGCGTGCGGGAGGGGCAGCTGGGAACAAGGGGTACGAGGCCGCGGACGCCGCGATCCGCACGGCAGATCTTCTGCGGCAACTCCGCCATGCCCGTGCACCGCACAGCGAGTAAAGCGCGGGCGCGCGCTCTGCAGCTACTCTACGCATGGGAGACCACCGGCCGTCCGGTGGCCGACGTGGTGCCCGGGATTGGCCGACTAACCGGCCCAGCTCCTCGAGTGCTTGATGGTGCGGAAACGCTCGCAACCCGGGTGGTCGAGTCGCGTGAGCGACTCGATCAGATCTGTGCGGAAGCGATTGAGCATTGGCGGGTTGAGCGTCTCGGTCTGATAGAGCGCAACGTGCTCCGCATCGGTATCTACGAACTCCTGACCCAAACGGCACCCCCGAAGGTGGTCATTGACGAGGCCCTCTACCTGGCCCATCGATTTGGGGGCCGGGAGTCTCCTGCCCTGATCAACGGCGTGCTCGATCGAGCCGCCCGTCTCTTGCACCGCCTGTGAAGATCCTCGTCGTCAACTGGCAGGACATCCACCACCCATTTGCCGGTGGAGCTGAGATCCATTTGCACGCCCTTCTGAGCCGATTGGTGGCATGGGGCCACGATGTGCATCTCGTGTGCAGTGGCTTCGCGGGGGGAGCGCCGCATGCCGAACAAGATGGCATGCGGGTGACGAGGGTTGGGGGGCGACGTTCGTTTGCCCTCCGTGGCCGGCGCGCGATTGCCCAAGCGCTTGTCGAGGATACTCCGGACATCGTCATCGAGGATATCAACAAACTCCCGCTCTACACCCCACGAATGTCGAAGATACCAAGTTGTGTCATCGTGCCCCATCTGTTCGGAGCCACTGCGTTCACCGAGGCCTCCTGGCCGGTGGCGAGTATCGTATGGTTGGCAGAACGCTGGATACCGACGGTCTATCGCCAGTCAGGGTTCCATGCCATCAGCGAGAGCACACGGGACGATCTCATTGCGAGGGGAATCCCAACCGAGCGTATTCGGGTCATTCATCCCGGCGTCGACGCGACGTTCTTTTCGCCGGGTACCTCTCTTGACCGGAGCCCCGAGCCGTCCTTCTTATTCGTCGGGCGCCTCAAGCGATATAAAGGAGTCGATACCGCCCTGCGTGCTATGGTAATCGCCCGTCGCACTCGGCCAGAGCTTACCTTACAGATTGCTGGCACCGGGGACGATAGCGACCGACTCATCCGGTTGGCAGCGCGGCTCGGATTGGGCTCCACGGTGACATTTCTGGGAACGGTACCTGAGGACGAAAAGGTGGCGCTTTTCCGTCGGTCCTGGGCGAACATCTTGCCGTCGGCAAAGGAGGGATGGGGTATGACGATTATCGAGGCTGGCGCATGCGGAACGCCCTCCATCGCGTCCGACCGACCCGGCCTCCGTGACTCGGTGATTCACGAGCAGACCGGGTTCCTCGTGACGCATGGCGATGCGGAGGAGTTGGCTGATCGCATGCTTACGTTGGCTGGCGCGCCAGCGCTCGTAGAACAGCTTGGCGCCAACGCGCGGGCTCACGCCGAGCGGCTAACGTGGGATGAGGCGGCCCGAAAGACGGAATCTCAGTTGCAGAACTTGATCGCGGCGTCGCCCATACCTACTGAGGAGATAACATGAGCCTCTGTCCTCGTGACTTCCTGGAGCGTTGGCAGGAGGTGCTCGAACTGGAGTCCTTGACCGGGGACATCTCACTCGACCGCCGTCTCCCGAATGCTGATTTAGCTAGCCCAGGCTTGGCGCTCGCAGGATACACCGCGCGATTTATGCCCGACCGCATGCACGTCTTGGGTGAGACCGAGATGAGCTACTTGGCGTCCCTCGATGCGTCGGCTCGTCGGGCGGCACTCGAAGGGTTCTTGTCCCACGACCTCCCGCTCGTGTTTGTCACGAAAGGGCAGGACGTTTCCGTCGAGTTTCTTGAGCTTGCTCGGGCCCGTGAAGTTCCCGTGTTTCGCACACAACTCAAGACCGCCCCCTTTTATCGGGCCATCAAACCAATCGCGGAAGAGGCGTTTGCCCCGAGAACCACTACCCACGGATCAATGGCTGACGTGTACGGTGTGGGGTTGTTGTTTGTGGGTCGGTCGGGGATTGGGAAGAGTGAGTGTGTGCTGGACCTCATTGAGCGGGGGCATCGCTTGGTGGCAGATGACGTGGTCCAAATCACGCGTCGGGGCAAGGATGTCCTGATCGCCCAAGGGCACGAACTTGCGGCCCATCATATGGAGATCCGGGGGGTCGGACTCATCGACATCCCTGCGCTCTTTGGCATTCGGTCTGTTCGCCAACAGAAGCGAGTCGAGGTCGTGGTGCAGTTAGAGGACTGGGAAACCGCCAAGGATGCCGATCGGTCGGGGTTGACCCGCCAGGAGAATACGATTCTTGGAGTCAGTCTCCCGAAAGTCGTCGTCCCGCTCAATCCTGGGAAGAACCTGACGGTCATTTCTGAGGTGGTTGCCATGAACCATCTGCTCCGCATGATGGGGATTGATGTCGCGAGCGCATTTAACCAGCGTTTGATTCTCAAGATGAAGGAGCAACGGGGTCTTCGGGAGTATCTCCAGGAAGATTTCGAATGACTGAACCGCCAGGACTCTTGGGAGTCGTCGTGGCGCACAGCGGTGTGGCCCAAGCGTTAGTCGACGCGGCGGAGGAGATCACGGGGGTGCGCGATGCCTTGGTGGCAGTGTCCAACACCGATTGTGACCGGGTGGCGCTGGAGGGGAGGGTGGTTGCTGCGATGCGAGGCGAGCCGGCGATTATCTTTGTCGATCTTCCCAGCGGATCCTGCTTCCAGGCGACTCTCCACCACCTGCATGACCGCGAAACAGCGGTCGTCGTCACGGGCGTGAACCTCGCGATGTTGCTTGATTTTCTCTTCCACCGCCAAGCGGATCCCCGGAGTGCGATGCAGCGCGCGGCGGAGGTCGGAACCAAGGCGATTCGCCCATGTCCATCCTCCTAAGTCGAATCGACGACCGCCTCATTCACGGGCAGGTTGTTGTAGGATGGGGCGGACCGCTGAGGATTCGGCGGTTTATCCTCGTTGACGATGAGGTGCGGGCAAGTGGATGGGAACAAGAACTCTATCGGACCACGGTGCCACCCGATGTCGTAGTGGAGTTCGCGAGCGTTGAGGAGGCACGGGCTGAGCTACGGAGATGGAACGATGACGCCACGCCGTCGATGTTGATCGTGGGTGCCATTGAAACCGTGGCAGCGTTGCTTCAGGGACAAGACGACCTGTCGTTGCTGCCAACCGTGAACCTCGGAGGGGTGCATGCAGGACCCGGTCGCGCACGCCTCCTTCGCTATCTCTTTCTCTCGGACGAGGAACGCAGTGTCTTGGACGCCTTGGCCGAGCAGGGCGTCCGGATCGAGGCCCAAGACCTCCCGGGGAGCAGACCAATTCCTTGGGGCGAGCTGTCGTGACCCTTCCCTGGGAGGCCCTCCTCCTCGTGACCGCGTGGGGGACGATGGTTGGGGTCGATCTGGTCAGTGTGCCTCAGGCCCTCTTCGCGCGCCCGGTGGTGGCAGGGTTTATCGCTGGAGTGATGCTTGGGGAGCCCGTCGTCGGGCTACAAGTAGGGCTGATCCTCGAGCTCTTTGCCTTTGACACGCTGGCCATTGGCAGTGCGCGCTACCCCGATCTCGGTTCCGCGACGATACCGGCCGTCGTCGCGGCGGCGCTCCTGGGACCCGGTGACGGGAGCATCGGATTAGGCGTCGCGCTCGGGCTGGTACTCGGACAAATAGGTGGGGTCTCGCTTGAAGCCCTCCGTCGATGGAACGGGCGGACGATACAGCAGGTGGAATCGATGCTGCAGGACGGGGCGCCCCGTCTGTTGGGACGGCTGCAATGGATGGGGGTCGGACGCGATGCGCTGCGGAGCGCTATCCTGGTCGTTGTCGGGTTAGGACTCGCCGGCACGATGCCGGGGTTGCCCCCGGTGATCATTGCTGCTCCCGAGATAACGTGGGTTGCCATTGCTGGGAGCGGGCTCGCGGGCAGCATCGGCCTTCTTCGTGGGGTGGCGAGGGGATCTCATTGGCGTTGGTTTGTGCTGGGAACGGGTGCAGGTCTTTTGCTCACTGGAGGCTTGGGATGACGATCGCGCGCACGACGGTCCGACTGGCATGCGTGCAGAGCTGCTGGAGCTACGACCGGATGCAGGGGATCGGCATCGGATACGCTTCCCTTCCGCTCCTTGCCCCGTTAGGTGCCAGCGATCCTGATCGGTATCGGGCCGCCGTTGCCCGTGCGAGTACGTTTTTCAACGCCAATCCCTATCTTGCTGGAATCGTCGTGGCCGCCGCAGCACGAGCGGAACTGGATGGGGCCGCTGGTGAGCACGTGCTTCGGCTCAAGAAGGCTCTTGCCGGGCCGCTGGGAGCGCTTGGCGATCTGCTGTTCTGGGCCGGTCTCGTGCCCCTCGTGAGTGCCATTCTCCTGGTCGCAGGCGCAGGGTGGGGGGTGCGTGAACCAGCCATCGCGGGATGGGTAATTGGGCTAACGCTCGTTCTCTTCAATGGGTTCCGGTTTGGTCTCGCGCGGTGGTCTGTTGGCTTCGGGTGGCGTCATGGGCTTTCCACTGGTGGCGCCCTTGTCGAATCTGGGCTCCCGCGGGTGGGGCCACGCATCGCCCCGCTGGCTGCGGTTCTGGGAGGTGTGGCCATTCCCATGACACTCGCGGCCATCGGGGGGCAGGGTCGGACTGTGTCGGTCCTCGTCCTGGCGGTGATCGGTCTCGCTGGCCTCGCCCGCCGCCGATCCTGGAGACTCCCACCAACCGCGCTGACGGTGGTGGGAATCGTCGGTGTTGGGCTGTGGCGCTGGGTCGTGGCGGGGGCAGGAACGTGATTGAGCAACCCGTGACAATCATCAATTCCCTCGGCCTACATGCCCGACCTGCCGCCCTCCTGGTGAAGGCCGCGAGTCAGTTTACCTCGGAGGTGAAGTTAGGGAAGGACGACATGTTCATTAATGGAAAATCGATCATGGGCGTCATGATGCTGGCGGCCGAGTGTGGGAGTGTCCTCCGCATTCGGGCAGACGGGCCCGATGAGGCAGAAGCGGTCGCGGCGCTCATGGCACTTGTCAACCAAGGATTCAACGAAGAATGAGCCAAGACAGAATTCTGCACGGAATTGGCGTGAGCCCAGGGGTGGCATTCGCGCCAGCCCTGGTGGTGGATGTGCGGTTTCCGGATGTACCGGACCGGAGCATCGATGCGACCGAAGTCGAGCTGGAGGTCACTCGCCTCCACGACGCCGTCCAGTCGGTCGTCCACTACCTCGAGACCTTGCGGGAGAGCGTGCGCGAGCGCGCAGGAACGGCCGAATCGGGAATCTTCGACGCCCAGGTCTTGATGGCCCAAGATCCGGACTTTCTGGCCTCGGTGGAGTACCTGATCCACCACAACCATTTGAGCGCTGAGACGGCCTACGAATTTAAGGCGCTGGAGCTGCGGGTGGCGTGGTCCGGCACAGGAAACGTCCGTTTGCGGGATCGACTTGCCGACCTGGCTGCGGTGCAGACGCGGGTGTTAAGACGGTTGATGGGAGGAACCGAAGATGACCTGCGGTTAGGGGAGATCGACGAGCCCGTCATTGTCGTCGCGCACGAAGTCTCGCCCGGGCTGACCGTGCAGCTCGACAGAGACCATCTCGTTGGCTTGATCAGCGTTGAAGGTACCCGTACCTCGCACGCTGCCATCCTCGCGCACTCGCTTGGTATTCCGGCGGTCATGGGGGTGCAAGGAGGGTTGGATCGTGTCCATTCTGGAACGATTGTCCTGCTGGATGGGCGATCCGG
>JAJCZW010000242.1 GCA_029262155.1 Gemmatimonadota bacterium | reverse complement strand
AAGATGCGCCCACCAATGAGGTCCGGGCAAGCGGCGTGGTTATCTTCCGAGAGATCAGACGAAAGGATTGCGATGTCAGCGAAGCCCCCCGCTATCCACACGGCACTCCACCTGCCATTCACGCTTACCTCACATCAGCTCGAGGCGTTCGATCGGGACGGATGCCTGCACATCAGAGGCGTCTTTGCGCCGGAGATCTTGGCCCATTACTCGCCGTGCATCTCCCAGCTTGCATTCGCACTCAACCCGAATCGCGGTCGCCCGATGGATACACGGGGCACCTATGAGAAAGCATTTATTCAGGTCGTGAATCTCTGGCGTCGAAGCGCACAGGCGCACGAACTGGTCTCCAGCCAGCGTCTGGCTCGCATTGCAGCCGACCTACTCGGCGTCAACGGCGTCCGACTGTACCACGACCAAGCCCTCTACAAAGAGCCCGGGGGAGGCATCACACCCTGGCACGCCGATCAATACTACTGGCCCGTCGAGACGGATCGATGCGTCACCGCCTGGATTCCTCTCCAAGCCACACCGTTGTCGATGGGGCCGCTCGCCTTTGCCGCCGGCAGCCATCGTTACCTCGAGGGGCGTGGGCTCCCCATCAGCGATGACAGTGAGAGGATGCTCGCCCAAACCATGGGGAGCACCCAGTTCCCCCTTCTCCAACAACCTTTTGCCTTGGGCGATATAAGCTTCCACCTCGGGTGGACCTATCACCGTGCTGGTGCAAATACGACCGCAACCCCTCGCAAAGTGATGACGGTGATCTATATGGATAGCACCATGCGACTCGCGACACCCGCCAATGCTGATCAAGAAGCCGATCGACAGACCTTCTGTCCCGACACCCAGGTCGGCGAGGTGATCGACGGTCCACTCACCCCAATACTATGGAGCCGCGACCATGCCTAGGCGCGTACGATGCTTCGCCGTGATAATCGCTCTGGGGGCGATCGGTTGCGGCTCGTCATCCAAAGGAAATGCGCGGACCTGCTTCCCCGAGACCCCGTTGGGGGAAGCGAACACCTCCGCTTCCACCATGGTCCAGCCGTTGCTCTCCAAGGCCGAGGTTGATTCCCTCGATCTGTACGGTGGTTGGCTCTACCTTCGACCGAACACCGAGTTGGCTGAACATCAACACGATGATGGAGATGAACTCATTTGGATCAGTTGTGGTCGGGGACAGATCACCGTCGATGGAAAGACCATCCCCATTGCACGCGGTCTTTCCCACCTCATCCATCAAGGAACGCTTCATCGAATCGTCGCAGAGGAAGAGGGATTGGGCATCGTCCAGGTCTTCCGGCCTGGCACACCCGGCAGTCGCTACTATCGATAGGCCTCCCAAGCCCACCGGGGATTAGTAAGCCGGCAGCGTCGGATCGACCTCCCGGCTCCAGGCCGCAATTCCTCCAACCAGATTGACCGGATTCGTAAACCCCCGCTTTCGGAGTAACGTGGCCGCCCGCCGACTCCGAACGCCGGTCTTGCAATAGAGAACCGTCTCCAGTCGCTGATCCATCGTCTCAAGACTCTGATCGAGAACAGCGAGTGGGATCAGTCGGGCACCAGGAAGGTGACAGATATCCCACTCGTGCGGATCGCGAACGTCGATCAACTGAATCACGTCACCTTGCGCCAGCCGACGCGCAAGATCGGTCACAGAGATTAACGCAACGGTGTGGCCCTCATCGGAGGCTGGTGCTCCCGACACCCCACAGAACGCCTCATAGTCGATGAGTTCCTGAAGCTCATGCGTGCCACAGGCGGGGCATGTGGGATCAGGTTGCACCGTGATCGAGCGAAATCGCATCCGCAACGCATCGACGAGCAGGAGCTGACCAACGAGAGAATCACCGAGCCCGAGGATTAGCTTGATCGCCTCCGTCGCCTGAATCGTCCCCACGATCCCCGGCAGGATGCCTAACACCCCCGCTTCAGCACAGTTTGGGATGGACTCCGGTGGTGGTGGATCACGAAAGAGACAACGGTAGCAGGGTCCCCCGGGGGCAGCAAAGACAGACGCTTGCCCTTCGAACCGGAAGATACTCCCGTAGACGTTCGGTTTCCCCAACAGCACAGCGGTATCGTTGACCAAGTACCGGGTGGGAAAGTTGTCGGTCCCGTCGACGATGAGGTCGAACTCCTTGGCAATATCCAAGGCGTTCCCACTCGTCAGCGCGGTGTCGAATAGCTCGAGTGCAACGTGTGGGTTGATGTCGCGGATCCGTTCGCTGGCCGAAAGGAGCTTGGAGCGACCCACATCCTTCGTCCCATGGAGAATCTGCCGATGCAAGTTGGTGACGTCGACGGTATCGAAATCAACGAGTCCAAGGGTGCCCACTCCCGCGGCGGCAAGGTAGAGTGCGGCGGGAGACCCCAAGCCACCCGTCCCCACAAGGAGGACGCGCGCCTGTTTGAGCCGTCGCTGCCCATGCATCCCCACTTCCGGCAGGATCAGGTGGCGACCATAGCGCAGGATCTCCTCCCGGCTGAGCGGTGGTAGATCCCGATCCAAGCTCAATTCGCCCCTCTTTTCCATCATGCTCCTCGGTCCGAGCTCATGCGTCCCATAGAACAAAGATGTCACGATAGCAGTCTCTTTGCCCGGTTCCAAAACGTCTGGGGGAGAGAAGTGTCGGCCGAACGGCGTCGCTCGTCTCCTCTGCCATGGGATTGACAAGCCGAAGCTTTGTTCCGGCCAGCCGACCAGCCCGACCGGCGAGCCGCTGGATGCTCCTGTTCACCGGAGCCTTATTGGCGCTCGCCTGCTCCAACCCGACCGCCCCGCCGGAACCACCTCCGCCTCCGCCGCCTCCTCCCATCGGACCGACGCCAACGGTCCGGCTCCAATCGTTGACTGCAGGCTCGTTCGCCACCTGCGCCATCGGATCGGACACCCAAAGCTATTGCTGGGGATCCAATCGTTATGGCGAGTTGGGATCCACTCAGGTCCCCTTGGAAACAACTGTTCCGACTCTGGTTGAAGGCAACCACTCCTTCGTCCACTTAAGCGTCAGTATCATCAACAGCGTGGCCGGTCCCATCGCAACGTGCGGGCTGACGTCTCTGGGGCAGACGTTTTGCTGGGGCTCTGCCGATGAAGGAGCGTTGGCCGGTATCGCAAACGACGCCTGTGCCGGCCGCGAACCATTCGATACCCCACCGGTGCCTTGTTCTCGAGTTCCGATAGCCGTTGGAGGCTCCCTCCGGTTTGGTACGCTCGCGATGGGCGCTGGCGTAATCTGTGGCCTGACTGCCAGCGGATCGGCCTTCTGTTGGGGCCGAAACGAGTTGGGGCAACTCGGAAACGGGGGACATTTGGACACCACCGCACCCCGACAGGTCGCCGGCAACCTGCAGTTCACGACGATCACCGTTGGCGACAAGCATGCCTGCGCGTTGGTAGCGAGCGGACGGGCCTACTGTTGGGGCGCGAATGGTGTGGGACAGCTCGGCAGCGGCAACACCAACGGTACGAGTGTTCCCGTCGAGGTGCTGACCGGTCAACTCTTTCAGGATATCGGTGCGGGCAACGACATCACATGCGGGCTCACGCTCGAAGGAAGGGTGTATTGCTGGGGACGCGGGCAGATCACCTTCGCGCTCGAACCGCCGTGGCCTTTCATACCCGGCACTTCGATCATCCCCATCCCAACGGCTATCGGTGGCGACCTCACCTTCCGGGAGATGACCGTGGGCCTCGTTCATGCCTGTGGGCTGACCACCGACGGATTGGCGTACTGTTGGGGGTCGAATGACAACTTCCAAGGCGGCTTCGAGCCGTCGCTCTCGTGTACCCGATTCGACAACTGTGGTCCCACCCTCATCAATTCCGAAATCCGCTTTCAGCACCTTGAGGCTGGCACCATTCACACCTGCGGTCGGGCGGTGAATTCGGCGATCTACTGTTGGGGAAGCAATATCTCTGGTGAGTTAGGGACCCCGACCAGTCGGCCCGCTGTAGCGATCCCGTTGCGCGTACCGCTCCCCTGACGAGAACCTAAAACCGCACATCCACGAGGGATGCTCTGACGCCGGGAGCCCATAGTCTCACACTCCCCGACGGGGTCGGAAGCAACGCCGGCGTCGGCATCGGCAGCCCAACCCGCCAGCCCTCGCGGTAGGTAAGGACCGCCGAGGGAGAGGTGCCCCCCTCATCGACATTCCGGTCGGACCACCGGTTCCGGGTGAGCAACACGCCGGTAACGAGTCCTACCGTCGCCCCACCGGTCACCACACCCGTGACGCCCTCCCTGCTGTCCACCTGAGCGAGCAGTACCACACCCAAGCCAGCGAGAGCGCCCGCGAGACCGGCGGCGCTTACGGTCCGAACTCGAGCGGCCATCGGCCTGAGGGTCGAGGCAGCGGGAAGCGCGCCAAGGAGACCGACGTTCCCCCCGATCAGAGCAACCGCGAGGAGGTCGTCGCCCTCCGCATCCGCGAGTAACCCGGCAGCGAGCCCGTAACCGGTCCCCCACATCGATGCGTTGAAGACCAGGCTCGAGGTCCCCGCATCGATCGGCCGTTTCGAGGCGAAGACACCGGCGGTGAGACCTGTGAGTCCTCCGATGATCGCAGCGGCCCAGGGAGCCGTTTCGGAGTTCTCCCTCCCGGTAAAGCCTCCTTGGGTAAACTCTCGATCACCGATGTCGAATACCGACTGCCACCCCATCCCCTGCCAAGTCCCCCAGAAGCTCCCGAACTCGATGATCCCCGCCTGCCCTTCGGAGAGATCCCGAGCGGCCGCAAGCGCTCGGGACCCGAAGAATCCGAGGGGAGCCCCGATCAAGAGACCGGCCCCATAGGGCTCCGATCCATCCGCCCCGAAGGCGGCGGGGACAGCGACGCCGAGCCAGGCACCGTAGAGTGTGTGGTAGAGGAAAAACCCGGTTCGGGTCAGACCATCAAACGACCCAGTAGGCATCGTTCCCAGGCGGCCACGGGCTTGACCGGCGGCCTCCGTCTCCGGAAATCGCCGGGCGAGGTATTGCAGAAGCTCGCGGGCAAGTCGGTGATCGCCGCGGGCGTCCACGACCCCGGCCGCCCGGAGCAACGCCACGGCACTGTCCGCCCGGGTCGCCTGGGCCGCCAGAGGAGTAGGCGAGAGCACCGGTGAGAAGGCCAGGAGAAGCGGAAGCAGGTGCCGGAATCGCATGGTCGACTCGTGTGGGAGTTGGAAGGAGTATCTCATAGTGCTCACAGGAGACGATCCCCGTCACCTACATGTGACATCGAAGCACTCCTCTGCTCAACGTACCATCCACCCCAGCAAGCGGTCGGACGATAGGCTGGCTAGTCGGGATGCAAGAGAGAACTGATTCCTGACCGATAGGCCCGGGTACTCCGAATCTGCTCCTTCTCCCCTAGGTAGATAACGTAGACACCGCGGCCATCTGGCTCGACCGCGGTAATCGCCGCGAGGTTGACCAAGGCAGATCGACTTACCCGAAGGAAGAACCCTCGAAGCCTAGTTTCCAGGGCACCGATGGTCTGCCGCAAAAGGTGTCGCCGGTCGGCGGTGTGGAGGCGGGCGTAGTTGCCGGCCGCTTCGATCCATCGGACATCAGTGGCTTCAACGAAGATGACCCGGCCTCGCTCTGCGACCCGGAGTCGAGGCTGTTTCCGATCGGAGCTCTGCAGCTGTTGGAGTTGCTCGATCACTATCGAGAGACGCTCAGTGAGCCCTTCCGTGGAGCGCGCTTCCAGTCGCTCCCGTGCCCGATTGATGGCCTGCCTGAGACGGACCGGGTCGACCGGCTTGAGGAGGTAATCGACGGTGTTGGCTTCGAACGCCTTGACCGCATAGGCATCGTAAGCTGTGACAATGATAACGACGAATCGGCCCTCACCCCGGAATTCCTCGACGACATCGAATCCGTCACAACCAGGTATCCGGATGTCGAGAAAGACCAAATCTGGTTGGTGCTGCCGAATAGCGGCAATGGCGCTCGGACCGTCGTTTGCTTCTTCCACCACCTCGACATCGGGCTCTGGATCGAGGAGTCGGCGCAGCCCCGCGCGCGCCAGGCGCTCATCATCGACAATGACGGTTCGTATCACCGGTTCCGTGTCCGATACGGGATACCGATCCACACCTGGAACCCGGCTTCATCTCCGGAGGCGGGAGCCGCGGTACAGGTGTAGCTGTCTCCATAGAGGTGGTTCAGCCGGGCCCGTGTGTTACTCAACCCAACACCCTCGTTTCGCCCTCCAATCCCCGGCGCGGTCATCCCATCATCATTCACCGTCAGCATAAGATCCTCGCCCGACCGATTCGCCTCGATGACGATGCTCCCGCCGCTGCTCCGGGGCTCCACGGCAAACCGGATGGCGTTCTCCACCAATGGTTGGAGCAACATCCAAGGGACCAGGGCGCGGAGGGCCACGGGATCTACCTTGACCGTCACGCGAAGTCGACCCTCGAATCGTACCCGCTGAAGGGTAAGGTACGCATCGAGAAGGGTCAGTTCTTCGGCGAGCGGGACCACATGCGGTATGTCACGGCCAAGCATGGTTCGAAGCAAATCACTGAGATGCCGCAAGACCTGCGCAGCGCGCACGGGAGCCTCATCGATCAAGGTCACGGCAGAATTGAGTGTATTAAACAGGAAGTGAGGCTGGAGCTGTCGCCGCAACGCATCGAGGGTCGCTTCCGCCGTTTCGGCTCGTTGGGCGAAGTACATCCGCCGATAGGCAAAGGAGTAGTAGACACCAATGATGGCCCAGTAATAGATCACTCCCGTGAAGCTCAGAACGGCGATAGACCATCCCCGGTCGCCAATCCATGAAGTGAACCCAACACCCGGAAGCACGCCAAACAGCACCAGACCTGCACCGTGCAACAGGTAGGTCAGAGCGACCTGAAAGATCGCGATCACCACACCGATTATGGCGTGGACAATGCGGGATCGAGACCCGGCCCCGGATTCGATCCAAAGCCACGTCGCCTGACGAGTGATGAATGGAGTCAGCCCCGCCCACACGCCCCAATACACTCCTTCATGCAGCACATCCCACTGCCAATTGATGCTTTGGCGTGCCGCCAGCGCTCCGGTGATGTTCTGGGCACTGAATATGATGAAGACACCGAACCAGAGCAGCAGCATCCCCCGCAGGGAACCAACCCGAGGTACGACAGCCCCAGTCATGCCAACAGTCCCAGGCTCGGTCATTCCGGACGATACCACCACGCCTCGCATCGGAGGAACCCCGGTCGTCAGAATGTCAGCGACCAAGCGTCATCCATCCTGGGGATTCCCCTTGCGCTCTGAGTTCAACCGCCAGGGGCCGTGTCGATCGCAGCCCGGACGAGCTTCAGCATCTTCTCGGCCACACCGCGGCCAGCATCCTGCGCATTGGTAAGAAACACCACCCCGACCTGGGACCCGAGGTCGATCATCATATAGGAGGTCTGCTCGGGTAGGCCGCCCGTATGGTAGACGACGTGGTGGCCGTTCGATCGATCCACCGCCCAGGCGTATCCGACACCGGTCACTCCCTGAACGCCGAGGTCGATCGACCTGGACGGCAATGCGAAGTGAACTCGATGCATCTCCCGCAACGTCTCGGGTCGGAGTACCGTAGTTGTATCACCCCGGTAGGGTGCCAACTGCAGGGCGATAAACCGACCGAGATCGACGACGGAGGCCGCCATTCCTCCCGCCGGTGCAAAGAATCCCAGCTCCCAGAACCCGGCCTTGGCCCTCGTCCCATCCCTGCGGATGGGCCCGCTACCCCAAGCGGTGTGTTCCTCCCCGGGCGACGGATGGACCAGGGTTTCGACCATTCCGAGGGGCTGGAGAATCTCCCGCTGGAGATATGCATCGTAGGAAGCGCCGGAGACCGTCGCGACGAGATCCCCAAGCACACCGTAGCCGAGGTTGGAATAGGCATACGATGTCCCGGGCCGGGACTCAAGTTGCTGGGCCGGCAAGGCGGTGATCGCTTCCCTCCGGGCGGGCTGGTAGAGACGCGTGAAGTTGGTCAGGCTGCTGTTGGCAGGAACCCCACTCGTATGGGTCAGCAAGTGACGCACGGTGACGGGATCGTTCCCGGTTTCTTTGGTTCGTTGGAGATGAAACCAGGGCAGATACCGGTTTACGGGATCGTCCAGTTGCAGGGAACCGCTCTCCCACAGCTTCATCACTGCGGTCGCGGTAAAGACCTTGGTGATCGATGCAATACGAAACCGCGTGGACGATGTCACCGGCTGCGAATCATCGACCGCGAGGACTCCGTACCCCCTGCTCCAGACGAGCGAATCCCCACAGACGACCCCAGCGGCTACTCCAGGGATGGACTCTCTCCGACGAGCAGCCTGGACCTCCCGGTCGATCCGCTCCAGGGCGGGGCCGAGTGTCGGTAGTGCTGGGGAACAGACCGAGCTTGCACCGTAGGAGACGCTCCCTTCGGGACTCGACCCCTTGACACAGGCCGCCAGGACGCAGCTACCGACCACGACGACGACAACCCATGTTTGCCGGATGATCAAAGGGCCACTGCCTCTCACGGCTTCGCTCCTCCACCTGCGTCAGTCCGTCGTACTTCCCAAAGCACATTGACGATTTGCCACCGTCCGTCATGCTTCACGATGTGCAGATAGTCGATCCACTGATGAGCGTCGACCCGGACACTGGCGACGTCCCGGTAGATATCCAGAATTCGGACCGCGATTCTCCCCTCTCCGACCGGGACCGCGGAGCCTCCTCCCCGTCGAGTCTGTTGTACCAACTCGAGCCCACTCGTCTCGGTGAGCCTGACCTGTCCGTTCGGGAAATGCTGTTGATACCGCTTCACCACATGTGGGTGGAGGGCTCGCTCGATCCGTACTGGATCCCGGGTGTACCATCCCTCGATGTAGTCAAGTGCGGTCACACGGATCGCGGCGGTATCTGCGGGCGATTGAGCATGGCCAAGGGAAGGCAGGGTCATGAAGGCAAGGATGGGAATCCCCCACACTCTCCGTTTCATACGTCTCTCCCGTCTGAGATCCAAACCGAGGTGGAGAGTACCACTCCATGGCACCAAGATGCGTGGGGATTGGGGCCGCTGTGACAGCGGACGTGATGAAAGCGTCAAGATCGAGGGATGGACGATGGCGATCAGATGGTTTCGAGGCCGAAATGGGACCCTCCCCGCGGGGTGCCTACATGGGCGGCGGAGTTAGGAGCACCCGCCCATCGACCGCCACCACCCCATCGGGATACGCCACCAGCGGGTTTATATCCAACTCGCTGATCTCCGGGAAGTCCCACGCGAGTTGCCCAATCCGTCGAACCGCATCCTCCAGTGCCGCAAAATCCACCGATGCCTCACCCCGTACCCCCTCAAGTATTCGCACGGCCCGTATCCCTTGCACCATCGCGCGGGCACTTTCCCCACCCACTGGCGCCAATCGAAACACCACGTCCTGGAGTGCCTCGACCAGAATGCCGCCGAGTCCGAACATCACCAGCGGTCCGAAGCTGCCCTCCCGCGTCACGCCAACGATGGTCTCCCGCCCGCGCCGAGCCATCTGCTGGACCAACACACCGTCAACTCGCGCCCCAGGAACCCGGGTCGGGATCGAGTCGACAATCGTCTGATAGGCTTCCGCGACCGCTGACGGTGTGGTCAACCCCAACACCACTCCACCCACATCGGTCTTATGCACGACGTCGGGCGAGACGATCTTGAGCGCTACCGATCCTCCCATCGCCCCGGCGTGTCGCACGGCCTCCTCGGGCGAGTGTGCAAAAGCATACGGCGTCACTGGAACGCCATACGCCGCGAACAGCTCCATCACCTCAGGCTCAGCGAGTTTCAGGCCATCTCTGGGCCGGTCAAGTATCGCCCGGGCACCTTCCCGATCGACCGGGAGAGGCGTCAGATCTTCCTCTGGGCGCGACTTCCAGGCCTGGTACCAAGCCAACGCGGCCACCGCCCGGGCCGCCGATTCAGGAAAGATGAAGGCCGGGATACTCGCCTCATGCAACTCGGCCCTTCCGGCGGGGAGCCCTTGCAAGCCCATCAAGACCGGCAGTACCGGTGTATCTCGATGTTGCGATGCCGCCTGTGCGATGGCCCGGGTTGTCTCCTGCTGCCCGGCACGAAGCGGTGGGATGTAGATCGGAATCACGGCGTCGATCATGGGATCAGCCAGCAGCGCGGAAAGCGCCTCATGGTATCCGGTTGGCGTCGCTGATGCGATCATATCGAGTGGGTTTCGGATGGACGCTTCCGCCGGAAAGAGTGGCCGCAACCGAGCCACCGTCTCGTCTCCCAGCTCGACCAGCTCCATCCCATGGGTTTCTAACGCATCGGCCGCCATAATACCCGGTCCGCCGGCATTGGTCATCACGGCGACTCGCTTCCCTTTGGGGAGTGGTGACGCGTTGAACGCCATGGCCAAGTCGAAGAGTTCCTCCATCGACGAGGCCCGAAGGACTCCCGCTTGCGACAGAAGGGCGTCGACCGCCGTGTCGCTCGCCGCGAGCGCACCGGTATGACTTGACGCGGCTCGCGCGCCTGAACGGGATCGCCCGGACTTCACCACAATGATTGGTTTGGTGCGGGTAATTCGACTCGCGATTTCAAGAAACCGCCGAGGATTACCGAAGTTCTCGACGTACATCAAGATCACGTCGACGGTGGGATCGTGCTCCCAAGTGAGGAGCAGGTCGTTGCCGCTGACGTCGGGTTTATTTCCCATGGAGACAAACTGCGAGATCCCGATGCCGTACTCTTTGGCATAGTCGAGCACACTGAGCCCCATGGCACCCGATTGACTCATGAACGCGGCCCCACCAAAGGGTGGCATCGATGGAGCAAAGGTCGCATTCATCGAGATCGCAGGGTCGACATTCATGACGCCCATGCAGTTCGGACCCACCATGCGAATTCCGTGCGATCGGACAAACTCCGTCAAGACCTGCTCTCGTGCGATCCCTTCCCCACCGACCTCCTTGAATCCGGCAGAGATGACCACTAACCCACCGACCCCTCGTTCCACACACTGTTCGACAACCGGCTGAACCTGTTCCTTCGGTACGATTACCACAGCCAGGTCGACCGCTGAGGGGAGATCGAGGACCGAGGGATAGGTTGGAACGGAACAGATGGCTGTTGCTCCGGGGTTGACCGGAAAGATTGGTCCGGTGTATCCACAGCGGATCAAGGCCGACACGGTTTCGTGGCCGATCGTACCGGTGCGTCGAGAGGCACCGATGACGGCGATCGAGCGCGGGCGGAGAATGGGTGTGAGCATGGGGGAATGGTAGCTATATCCGAAGAAAACCCAAGCCAACCACCAACCGCCGAACCCCTGAGATCACCCCTCCACCTTGACCTCCCTACCGCTTTCGCCTTGGTTCCGGAACACGACCCACTCTTCTCGACACTGAACCCCAAGACCCCATGGATCTCGACTACACCTTCTACAACAACACGCTCCGCCTTTGGTTGATCTCTGCAGGCGTCACGGTGGTCGCCTGGATGGCACTTGCCGCCCTCCGGCGCATCCTCATCCGCCAGATTACCCGATTCTCTCAGAAAACCGCGAACCAGATCGACGACCTCCTGGCGGCCGTCTTGGGAGGGACCCGGACCTGGTTCCTCCTAGGTTTGGGACTCTTCGCGGGAAGTACCGTCCTCACCCTCGCACCCGAGGTGGACGCGAACCTCCGAACCGTCGTCGTCGTCGTCACACTCGCCCAAGCCGGCGTCTGGGGGAGTGTGGCCGCTCGGTTTCTGCTAAAGAACTACCAGAAAGAACGCCTCGAAGATGACCCCGGTGCAGCCACGATGATCGGCGCGCTCGGGTTTCTCGTTCGTATTGTCCTCTGGGCCGTCGTCCTCCTCCTCGCACTCGACAATCTCGGCGTGGATATCACCGCCTTGGTGGCAGGACTCGGCGTCGGCGGGGTCGCGGTGGCGCTCGCCGTCCAGAGTATCCTGGGCGATCTCTTCGCCTCACTCGCCATCGTGCTCGACAAGCCGTTTGTTCTGGGAGACTTCATTGTGGTCGGTGACCTGATGGGGACGGTGGAGCACATCGGGCTCAAGACCACCAGACTCCGGAGTCTCGGTGGGGAGCAGTTGATCTTCTCCAACGCCGATCTCCTGTCCAGCCGCGTCCGCAACTACAAGCGGATGTTCGAGCGACGAGTCGTCTTTACACTTGGGGTGACGTATCAGACCCCGCGGGAGAAGTTGATCCTCATTCCTACGATTATCCGAGAGGCCTTTGAGGCCCAGGAGAAAACTCGGTTCGACCGCAGCCACTTGTCGGGATATGGTGCTTCATCGATCGATTTTGAGACCGCCTGGTTTGTTCTGGCACCCGAATACGGGGTCTATATGGACGTCCAACAGGCGGCGTACCTGCAAATCCATCGACGCTTTGAAGAGGAAGGGATCGAGTTCGCCTATCCGACGCAGACAATCTTTGTCGAGAAAGGTCAGTAGGATACACAAGAGCGAAACTGACACGGGAGGAGGGACATCCCATCCTCCTCCCTCGCATCATCTCACCCAACGATGAGACGAGTCACTTCCAGCCCACGACCCCTCGTACCGACCGGAACATCGCCGAGCTGTCGTAGCCTATCCCTTTTTTGAACACCAGCTCCACCCGTTCGATATCGTGAATCTGTTCCGCCGGGTTGCCTTCGACCACCACCAGATCGGCGTCCTTCCCTACGGCGATCGACCCAATCGTGCCCTGTCTGCCGAGGTACGTGGCACCATTGAGAGTGGCAATCTGAATCGCTGCGAGCGGGGAGAATCCGGCATCAACCAACAGTTCGATCGCTCGTTGATTGGCATACCCAGGTACTACACCGCCATACCCAGTGGGATCGGTCCCCACAACGAGGAGTCCCCCCAGACGCACAAATTCCCGCTCAAGCGCCGTCATCCGGTCATACTCCTCTCGGGTGCGGCCAACCGCACCGCGGGCAACCCGCTCCCAGGTCCGTTCGTATTGGGCCCGCACTTCCGGGAGCATCGCCGCCAAGGCACCCGCGGGCGCCTTCGGTTGGCCCGGTACCCTGGTTTCCATCACCGTGAGCGTAGAGGTGATCGCCACGCCGCGCTGCACCAGGTGCTGAAGCAATTCCTGGATCGGCTGACTCTTCGGATCGAGGGCGGTGAGCGCCGACCGACCGGCTTGGGCTCCGGGGCATCGGTCCGGTTGCTTGTCGACCACAAAATCGGTCGACGCGAAGAACCCATGTTCGAGGTTGTCGATACCGAGATCGGCTGCCTCGCGATACGTCACCGAACAAAGGTGTCCGGTCACCTTGAGGCCTCGCGCATGGGCGGCTTTGATGGCGGCCGCCAGCTCAGCCCGAGTGATCTGCATGTATGCCTTGAAGCTGGTGGCGCCTTCGCTGGCCCAATATTCGACCATCTTCGTTGCATCGGCGACATCACGCAGGGCCTTGACCCCCGGAATCGGAAGCCCCGGGCCATTGAGATATGGAGCTGTAACGTCTATGTCCGGACCCGGCATTCGACCCGCGTCGATCATCGTCTTGATGTTGAAGTCGGTGTAGCCACCCATGTTCCCGCCGGTGCGCATGGTGGTGACGCCCCCGGCAAGATACAGCATGGGAAAACTCACCGAGTGGGTGGGATAGGCGCCGTTCCCCGCAACGTAGAACAGATGCTCGTGCAGCATGACGTAACCCGGAAGCACCGTCCGACCCGCAAGGTCGTGTACCGCAGCTCCGTCGGGAATCGGGATCGTGCCGTCGGGGCCTATTGCTGCAATGGTCCCGTTTCGAAGGACAACGGTTTGACCCTCACGTTCTTTTGCACCGGTACCATCGATAACGCGCACATGCGTAAGTGCCACGACAGAATCTGGTACGACCACAAACGACTGGGTGCCCTGTGCTACCGCTAGGAGCAATGCGATGGACAACATGGCCATTCCCTATCGGTCGCCAGGGTTTTTCCGTCGACCATGCGTCGGTGGGGGAGGCTCCGGCTTGAGGACCACCGGATGCTCCGCCAACTGCCGAAGCGCTTCGGCCACGGCGCGTTCCAACTGGGCATCGTGCCCAGCCGCCATCGCCTGCGGGGTGTTTTCCACTTCGATATCCGGCGGCACACCTTCGTTCTCAACTGCCCAATGGCCTGCCGCGTCATAGAACCCACCGCGCGGCGCGATCATCGTCCCGCCATCGATAAACGGCGGCGTGTCCCATGTCCCGACGAGGCCCCCCCACGTCCGCTGACCCACTAATGTCCCTAGCTTCAAGAAGCGGAACATATAGGGCAGCAAATCGCCACCCGACCCTGCCATTTCGTTGATGATCATGACCTTGGGACCCCAGATGCCGGCGCCCGGCGTAGTGAACGGTTTGCGATCGGCCACCGCATTGTTGAAGTATCCGATCAGTTTGCGGTTCATCACTTCGACGATGTAATCGGCCGCCGACCCCCCACCGTTGTAACGCTCGTCGATAATCACCCCAGGTCGATCCTGTTGGGCGAAGTAATACCGATTGAAGTAGGTGTAGCCCCCCTGACCGGTGTTGGGAACGAACACGTAGGCCAGTTTTCCGCCGGACAAGGAATCCACCTTCCTTCGGTTGGACTCAATCCATTCGAATTGACGCAACCCGCTTTCGCTGGCGACCGGGACAACGGTGATCTGGCGTGCCCCCGTCGGGTTTGGTTGGGCGTTGAGGGTGAGGACTGTTTGGCGATTCGCCATCCCCTCCATCGCCCGGTAGATATTGTCCGAGCCCGACAGCAGGATCCCATCGATCGCCACGATGTAATCGCCCACACGGGCGTCGATACCGGGACCACTGAGCGGCGCCTGCAGTCCGGGGTTCCACGACTCGCCAGTGTAGATCTTCGTAATGCGATAGTGATCATTCTCGACGGCATAGTCCGCCCCCAGGAGACCAACCGTGGCGGAAGGGACCGATGGGAGATCACCACCCCGTACGTAGCTGTGACCGATTGCGATCTCCCCACCCATCATATCCATCAGGTAGTTGAAGTCGGCCCGATGCCTGACATGCGCCAAGAACGGTTGGTACATCCGTTTGACGACGGGCCAGTCGGCACCGTGACTGTTAGGCACATACAGGAAGTCCCGCTGGATACGCCACCCCTCCTCAAACATCTGGGGATACTCAACCGTGGGGTCGACCAGCATCTGCATCCGGCCCAGATCAAGCCGGCCGGAAGACGCCTGAGGCGGTCCTTTGTCGGCATCGACGATCGCCCACTGTCCCCGTGCTCCAGGAGTCCGATACAGCAGTTTCTTCCCATCCGACGAAATCGTGTAGAAGACGACGTTTGGGAGAAACTGCTTGGCTTCCCGATCCGTGAGTTGGTACCGGTGTACAGCATTCGCCGGGGCCGGGCCACCCCCAACACCGGTCGGGGGAAGGTTTTCCATAAAGAACACTGTTCCTGCCGGGCCAGCCTGGAGCTGGTTGTAGTCGCGTGGGGTCACGTTGAGCGAGATGATCCGGTTCCGGAGTCCATCGAAATCAATGGTGACCGTGGTCGACGTGGTGTCTCGGGCTCCGCCCTTGGACCCCGACACCGGCATCTCTTCGTCACTCTCCGGCCGTAACGGCGACGGCTCGGTGGCGTTCAACACCGCGAGGTATACCGCCCGTGTGACCGGGCGCTGGAAGTTGGTCATGTCCAACCAGCCGGTATTCAGTGCGTAGTTGGTTGACGCCAGGAAGTAGAGATACTTGCCTGATGCATCCCACGCGGCGGACATCGCGTCCGACAGCCCATCGGTGATCTGGTGCCGCTGCCCGGTGGACAGATCGTAGACGTACACCGCATGGAACTGACTGGGGAGACGTTTGGTGTAGGCGATCCAACGCGAATCCGGACTCCAGGTTGGGGCCATCGTTCGGGCCGGTGCCATATAGGTGTCGGTGTCGGCATGGGTCGCGGTGCCAGCCTCGACATCCACGATCCAGAGCTGCAGGTCAGTATCGGTAAAAAGGATCTTCTTCGAATCGGGTGACCACTGCGGTGTGTAGTAATAGCTCGGATTATTCAGCGCGATAGACCGGCGCTCACCCAATCCATCCTGTGGTGCAATCACCAGCTGATACGCGCCACCCTGATCGCTGAACCAGCTGATCCACTTCCCATCGGGACTCCAGGCCGGCGCCCGTTCTGCACTCGCCAGCCGGTGGGAGAGGTTGCGCCAATCACCTTTGTCGGCGGGGACGGTGAAGATTTCACCGCGGGCCTCGAACACCGCCCGTTTCCCATGGGGTGAGATCGCGGCGTTCACGATGCGACGTTCGACCGGCTGCCACGTGGGCACGAGCCAAGGGAAATCACCCCGCACCGTGATATCGACGGGGGCCGACCGACCGGTTGCCGGATCGAGAAGATGGATCCGGCCACCCTGCTCGAAGACGACGGCCCCTCCACCGGCGTCGAGCGCCTTGACGTCGTAGTCGGTAAACCGTGTTACCTGAGTAAGAGCCTTGTTATTCGTATTGTAGGACCAGACGTTGCTCACCCAATCGCGATCCGACCCGAAGTAGACCGTCTCGCCCACCCACACCGGGTCGATCTCTTTACTCCCCTCCCACGGGATCGTTTCAAGATCGAGGCTTGGCAGATCGGCGATCCAAATCGCCTTGTTCTGCCCTCCGCGATAATTCCGACGCTCGTCATCCCAACTCGTGGCAACCCGATAAGCGATCTTCCGACCGTTCGGCGAGTACTTCCCTTGCCAGCCGCGATGGAGCGGTAGGGGTGTCGGCAATCCCCCCGATCGGCCAACCTGCCAGAACTTGACCGCGGCACGTGATGGTGCAGCCGTCCGGGTGGAGGTGAAGACGATGTGCTGCCCGTCCGGCGACCATCCTTGCACCAGGTCGGGATCCCGGTGCCAGGTGAGCCGAGTAGGTATACCCCCCTCCGCAGGGACCATGTAGACATCGGTGTTGCCACCGTACTGGCCGCTAAAGGCCACCCACTGCCCATCCGGCGAGAGTTTCGGGTTGACTTCCTGCCCTTGGAAGCTGGTCAACCGGCGGGCCTCGCCTCCCGACCGGCTGACGATCCAGATGTTATTGGCGTAGGCAAACGCGATATGTCCGGCACTCACGGTGGGCTGCCGGAGAAGTAGCGTTTGGGCCTGACCGGAGGAAACGGCGGCGACAGCGAGGAACAGGAGCGTGGCCACCGCGCGTGCGATTAGGCGAGAGCAAGCGAGCATACTGGACCCCAGAGTGGAAACGAGGAGGAGGACCGACTGGCTGGTGAAGTCTACGATAAAGGATGGCCCCAGATATGGGTTGGAGCAAGCCGGCGGGACCGACCTGCTGGACGAATGAGGGTTTTAGACGCATCCTTGAACGCTTGTCAGGTCCCTCCTAAACTTTCGGAGTCTCCGGTGTCGCTCGTCTCGCCCGACAATGGTTTCGCGATCTGGGCGGTGCTGTTTGCCGGCGCCACCTTCGCCGCGTGGGCCGAACACACCCGCTGGGGACATCGACTGAGCGGTGTGCTGATTGCCATCCTCCTCGCGATGGTACTCTCCAACGTGCGCCTGATCCCTGAATCGAGCCCCACCTAC
Source organism: Gemmatimonadota bacterium (assembly GCA_029262155.1). Classification (GTDB taxonomy): domain Bacteria; phylum Gemmatimonadota; class Gemmatimonadetes; order Gemmatimonadales; family GWC2-71-9; genus OFTM291. The sequence continues at coordinate 3,157 of JAJCZW010000242.1, read as the reverse complement.
GACACCGTCCTGCAGTACATCGTCCCCATCTCGATTCCACTGCTCCTCTTCGACGCCAACCTCCGACGCATCATTCGCGATACCGGTCGCATGCTCCTCGCCTTTGGTATCGGCACCGTCGGAACTGTGCTCGGCACGCTAATCGGACTCCGGCTCGTCCCGCTTGGGCCAAGCGCCCCGGAACTCGCCGGTGTCTTCTCCTCGACCTATATTGGCGGGGGCCTCAACTTCGTTGCGGTCGCCCAAGCCACCGGTTTCGATAACGGAAGCGAGATGGCCGCGAGTGTCGCAGCCGACAACATCGTGACCGCGATCTATATCATGTCGGTCATGGCCCTGCCGGGGATCCTGTGGTTGCGACGACGGATCCCCTCCCCCATCGCCGATCGGGAAGAGACCGAGTTCCGCGCCGAGATCGCCCATACCCGCCCGCAACCGACCGTCCCGTTCAGGGTATTCAGCATCTGTCTCGCGTTGGCCCTTGCCTTCACGATCAGTGCGATCGGTTATGCGTTGGCGGATCTCGCGGGGCTCGCTGATTTTGGGATCCTCTTTATCTCCCTCCTCGCCCTCGCGCCTGCCAACCTTGCCCCCAAGCTCACTCCGTATCTGACAGGACATATGGAACTCGGCATGATCGGAATCTACATCTTCCTGTTCGTCATGGGAGCGAGCGCCGATGTCTCTGCTATGTTAGGGTCAGCCCTTCCGATCACACTGTTTGCATTGATCATTGTGACCTTCCATATGCTGTTCACGATCGGGGTCGGAGGACTGCTTCGGTTCGACCTCGCGGAGTTGATCATCGCCAGCAATGCATGTGTGGGAGGGTCATCTTCTGCGGGGCCGATCGCCGCCGCTCGCGGGTGGCGGGAGTTGGTGACGCCCGGGATCCTATGTGGTTCGCTGGGAAGTGCGATCGGGACGTTCATCGGAGTGGCGATCACCAAGTGGATTGGCTAGCGCCAGCAGCTACCCCTGTTGCCAACGATCCCACGTGAGACCACAGCGGTCTCCAAAAAACATATCCGGATGCCCCTTCTGACCCAGAAGCGCATGGAGCATTTCGTGGCGAATGACCAGTTCAGAATTCTGATACGCACCGGCCACGGTGATGCGAATGGCACCATCGACTGCACTCCACACCCCGACGACCGGGGTCCCGGCCCCACCATCGAAGGTTTCGACATTGGGGACGACATACCACTGCACCTGGTCGAACGAGCCCCGCAACTCGGAACATTGCTCGGTCGCAGTCCACCACAGCTCGAAGGCAGGCGGAGGCGTAAAGGCGACCGCCGCCGAGGGTGCAAACGGCGACGGGTCGGTCATCGAACATCCGGCCAATAACATGAGGCCGGTCCAGCGCAGCGTGGGTACCATTGTGTCTCCCACGCCCGAATCACACAGTCGATACGTATCAACGACTAAGCGGGACCTGATGCATCGGCGCTCCACCTCTCGGGTGGAGAACACTGATTACATCACGTCCCGCTCAGGGTCGATCGCCTTCGGCACCGAGCTATCTCCCATCCTGAGGGGAACAGGAGACCTCAAGTTTTGCGGCCCCGGATCACTCCGGGTGTGCTCTTATCGGGCGGTTCGAGTGAATCAGTCTTTCCAACTTCAACTGTGCCTATCTCCAAAGCGAAAAGAATGCCAATCGGCTAAGTCGTTGTGCCTAAATACTCTCTCTGGCTGCAGGCCGGATCCACCTCAGGCAATCCACCAGAGAATCTCCCGGATCTACACGCAGGAAGTTGCATCGACGCCGAGGAGATCGCGTCGGAGCTTCGGCCAGCAGAATCTGCGAGGAGGCGTAGCCGACGAAGCAGTCTCCTGCAATTCCTGGATAGTAGGGGATCGCTTCGGAGCTTCGGCCTACCAGAATCTGCGAGGAGGCGCAGCCGACGAAGCAGTCTCCTGCAATTCCCAGGTAGTGGATAGCTTTGCGGTGGGGAAGATCTCAGAAGGACAGCGAAAAGCCGGCGCCGCCAGGCCCGATAGTGGGCTGGAGACCACGACCTCGCCGCTGCCCGATGAATCGAGCAGATAACACTCCCACGGTACCACCGGCAATCACATCAGAAAGCCAGTGCCGATCGCTACGAATCCGGGCGAGGCCGGTCACCAGAATGGTGCTGTAGAGCCCGATACGAACTGGCACTGATCGAGTATGCGACGCAAGAGAGGTCGCGGCGGCAGCCACGATGGCCGTGTGTCCTGACGGGAACGAGGCGTTGCTGGTGAAGGGATGAAATCGGTCCGCGTCGGCACCGTTGTCAGGTCGGCTCCGTCCGACGGCGAACTTCAGAGCGACTGTAGCCCCGGCCGCTGTCGCACTCGCGAGGAAGGCGTCGGTGGCGGTGCGACGGAGCGCCGGCGAACCAGAAATCAAACTGATCCCCACGAAGGCACCGAGGACCGGAAGAGCGTTCCGTGGATTCCCTAACCGGTTGCCCACAGCTATCACCGGCTCCCCGGTATCCCCGGGATCATTGAATCCGCGTCGGACCGGTTGATCCACTAAGAACGCGGCCACAAGACCAACTCCAAGAACCGCTATCCCGGTCTGCCTCGATAACCACCGTGAATTCAGTGGTTGCGTGCGAAGATACTCCTGTCCCTGGAGCGGGTATGAAGCTCCAGTGACCAGGCTGGTCACGGTGAGCACGATGACGGTGGCTCTACACAGCGATTGCTTCATGTGGGTTAACGATAGCGCTTGCGAACCCCCCCGTAAAGCACACCGGGGAAGTGTCGTCCATCTAACAAAGGCTGATTCGGTAGATACTGCGAGGAGGCGCAGCCGACGAAGCAGTCCCCTGCATTTCCCGGACAGTGGAGGGGATTGCTTCGGGGCTTTGGTCTATCAGAACCTGCGAGGCGCAGAGCGCCGAAGCAGTCTCCTGCAATTTCCCGATAGTGGAGGAGATCGCTTCGGGCCCTTCGGAGGGCATCGGAGGCAGTGCAGGAGATCGCTTCGGGCCCTTCGGGCCCTCGCGAATGCGGCAGGGCGAGCACCGCGTCCGTAAGCCGGCATTTCTGGGAGGAGGCGCAGCCGACGAAGCAGTCCCCTACAATTCCGGTGAAGTGGAGGGGATTGCTTCGGATCCTACGGATCCTCGCAATTGCAGCTGACGAAGCAGTCCCCTGC
>JAJCZW010000241.1 GCA_029262155.1 Gemmatimonadota bacterium | reverse complement strand
ATAGAATCCTGGTGCCGCCGGTATGACGGTGACCCCTCGTTCGGCAAGGAGGGTGAGGTTCCGAAGGTGAATAGCCGAGAGCGGTGTCTCGCGCGGTACGACAATCAGTCGGCGTTGTTCTTTCAAGGTGACATCGGCGGCGCGTTCCACGAGCGACCGACTGGACCCATGCGCAATCGCCGACACGGTCCCCATGGAGCAGGGACACACCACCATCCCACCGGTGCGCTGGGAACCCGATGCCGGGAGGGCCCCACGGTCGGTGTCTGGAAAGTGGGTCACGCTGGACCACACACCACCGGTCGCACGCTGCAGCGCGTCCACATCGTCGATACCACACTCCTCCGCGAGCAATCGCCATCCATGCCGGGACACGACGAGCCAGACCGGCACACCCTGACCCGCCAGGACTTCAAGCAACCGGACGGCGTACGGCGCACCCGAGGCCCCGGTGATAGCAAGTACGACTGGGGGCCGGGTCATAGAAAAAGCCTATCGACCAAGGCAAACCCGAAGACGGTCACCGAGATCACTCCGTTCATGGTAAAAAACGCGGCATCGAGCCGGGAAAGATCGCCCGCCCGTACGAGTTGGTGTTCATAGGCGAGTAACAGAGCCGCGACGACGACGCCGACATAGTAGAGGGTTCCGAACCCGGCCCCAACCCCAAAGAGAACGAGCGCGGGGATAGTCAGCCCATGCAGCAGCTTCGCTACCAGGATGCTCTTGGCCTCGCCGAGTCGGACGACGGCACTCCGCAGCCCCTCCTGCCGATCGAAGTTGGCATCGGGCAGAGCATAAAAGATGTCGAACCCGGCAACCCATGTTGCCACGCCCACCGTGATGGCTGGCAAGATCCACCAGGGTGTACTCCAGGCGCCCACGACTGCCAAATACCCACCCACCGGTGCTATGGCGAGACTCACACCGAGCCACAGGTGAGGCCACCAGGTAAACCGCTTGGCGAAGGAGTAGGCCATGATCCAAACCAACGCCACCGGCGCGAGCAGCAGGCAAAGCGGGTTCAATTGCCAGGCAACGAACACAAAGATCGCAGCCGCGACCGCGACCGATCCCCAGGCCTGGCCGATGGACAACAGCTGTCGGGGGAGTTCACGGTCTGCCGTACGCGGATTGCGCGAGTCAAACTCACGATCCACGATGCGGTTTACCCCCATGGCAACCCATCGCGCTGCCGAGAATGCCACGATCACCAGCACCACGATGCGCGCGGTCACGGGGGCCACCTGCGTTGCCGCGAGCACCCCGAGGAGCGCAAAGGGTAGGGCAAAGAGTGTGTGAGGTAGTTTGACGAAGTTGATGTACCGCACCAGAAGGGAGGTACCCGACAGCGTCTGCCCTTCCGCGACGTGTTGGTTCACGTCGGCTCACCGGGCGTCGGAATCCCTAACCGTGACCAGATCGCATCGACTCGGGCTTTGGTCGCGTCATCCATCCGGAGGATATCAGGCCACTCACGGGTGAACCCCTCCTCAGGCCATTTCCGGGTGGCATCGATTCCCATCTTGCTCCCGTAGGTAAAGGCGCGCGACGAATGGTCCAGCACATCCACCGGTCCCATAGTAAATCGGACATCACGCTCGGGGTCGATGTTGTTGAGCGTCATCCACCACGCTTCGTCGGGATCTTGGACGTTGACGTCCTTGTCCACGATGACCAAGACCTTGGCCAGCGACATGAGACCCTGTCCCCAGAGCGCGTTCATCACCTTATAGGCCTGCCCCGGATACTGCTTATCGATGGAGACAAACACCAAGTTGTGGAAAATCCCTGGCGCCGGCATGTGATAGTCCACGACCTCCGGAATGGTCAATCGGAGCAGAGGCAGAAAGATCCGTTCCGTCGCATGGCCGAGGTAGTAGTCCTCCATCGGTGGGGGACCGACCAGTGTGGCCGGATAGATAGGGTGCTTCCGCATGGTCACTGTCGTGACGTGCACTTGGGGATAAAGATCAGCGAGCGAGTAAAACCCGGTGTGATCGCCGAAGGGACCTTCCATCACCAACGGCTCCGCCGGGTCGATGTATCCCTCGATCACGATGTCCGATTCGGCCGGGACGTCCAGGTCACAGGTTACCGCCTTCGCGAGGGTGACCGGCGCGTTACGGAGGAAACCGGCGAAGAGAAATTCGTCAATGGTCGGTGGCAGAGGGGCCGACCCGGAGTAGACGCTGGCCGGATCGCCGCCGATCGCGATCACCACTGGCATCGTCTCGCCCCGCTGGGCCATCTCCCGCCAGTGCGCTGCCCCGACCTTATGCCGCTGCCAATGCATCGCCAAACGATCCTTCCCCAGGACCTGGACCCGGTACATCCCGACATTCCGGATCCCTCGGGACGGATCGGTGGTAATGACCATCGGGAGGGTGATGTACCGTCCCCCATCCTCCGGCCAGGTTTGCAAGAACGGAATCTGGTCGAGATCGATCTCCTCACCGGTGACCACGACCTCCTGGCACGCCGGTCGACCGCCCTTGGTGCGGGGGGGAAACTTGGTGAGATCGGCCAATCGCGGGAGCATCGCAAGCTTGCCGATCAATCCTTCGGGAACTTTGAGGTCGAGCATGTTGGTGATGCGATCACCGATTTCGTCCAACCGGTCGACGCCGAGCGCGAGACACATCCGTCGCATCGACCCGAAGAGGTTGATCGCGACCGGCATCGGGCTTGTGCGTCCATCGGGAAGGAGGGCGTGCTCGAAGAGGAGTGCCGGTCCGCCACCCGGTTGCTTCATCACCCTATCGCTGATCTCGGCAATCTCAAGATGGGTGTTCACCGGTTCCGTAATCCGAACCAGCTCGCCCATCTGATCGATCGCATCGATGAAGGCAGCGGTCGAGTCCAAGGTCATCAATCACACTCCTTCATGCACCGGCCCGCGCGAACCTCGGTGGATCGCACAGATCCCACCGGTCTGGCGAGTGAAGTGTACATCGCGGAATCCCGCCCGCCGCATCCGCTCGGCGAACGCCTCGGGCTCGGGGAACGCGAGCACCGACTCTGGCAGGTAATCATAGGCCGTCATATGTTTCGAGAAGAGACGTCCAATCAGCGGAAGAACGCGTCGGAAGTAAAAGAAATACAACCCCCGGAGTGGCTGCCAGGCGGGTGTAGTGAATTCGAGAACGATGATCCGGGCACCAGGCTTGAGGATGCGCATGATTTCATGGAGGCCCATATCGAGATCAGCCAGATTTCGCACCCCGAACCCTACGGTGGCTCCGTCGAAACTTTCGGCGCGGAACGGGAGGGTCAACGCATCGGCATTGATGGGGATCACGGGAGTGTCCTTGGCTTGCCCGCGCTGCAGCATAGGCAATGCGAAATCTGCTCCGAGCACACGGCCATGGAACCCATCGCACCGGGCGAGGGCCGCGGCGAGGTCGAGGGTGCCGGCACAAAGGTCAAGATACGAGCCGTCCGGTTTACGTTCCCACCCCAACGCTCGCACGGCGCGCCGGCGCCACAGACGATCGATGTTGAGGCTGAGGAGATGATTCAAGAAATCGTAACGGGGTGCGATGTCGGCGAACATCTGGCGGACATAGGCCCGTTTATCGGCTCCTTCGGTGATCGGTAACTTACTGTCCGTGGCTAACATAGGCCGCGAATGTAGCCTCTTTCCGCGTCGGTTGGCAACCGGGAGGGGTCTGCGATGACTCCCCCCGGGCGGCCCCTCATGGACCACACCGACCAAGAGGTCGTGCTCGAAGCCCGCAAGGGCAAGGAACGAGCGTATCGGGAGTTAGTCCGTCGGTACGAGCGTCCTGTGTTCTCGCTGATCTTTCGGATGGTTCGGAACCGGGAGTTAGCGGAAGACCTCTCCCAAGAAACCTTCATCAAAGTTTTGAACGCGATTGACTCGTACCGACCCGAGTTCAAGTTCTCCTCCTGGGTCTTCAAGATCGCCAATAACGCCGCCATCGATCACCTCCGTCGCCGAGAACTCGATACCCTCTCGTTGGATGGATCCCCTCACGCAGTGACGCCCGAGGCTATCGAGGCAACCGCGTTACAGATCAGCGACCATCAGGAGTCTCCTCTCGACTACGTCCAGGCAACCGAACTCGGTGGGGAGATCGAGGAGGTCATCGCAAAGCTCCGCCCCGAGTACCGGACCTGCATCTTACTGCGTCATGTTGACGGGCGGTCGTATGAAGAAATTGCCGAGATCCTGAACCTCCCGCTCGGCACCGTGAAAACCTACATCCACCGGGCCCGCAACGAGCTTCGCATCGCCCTCGAGCACCTCCGTCAGTGACTGAAACCTTCCTCCGATCCCTCGCGTATAGGATGCAACTATGAGGACGACCCGCCCCCACCTTTCCGCCGATGAACTTGACGCGGTTCACGAAACCGCGCTCCCGGCCGACATCCGTACCCACTTGGCCGATTGCGCCGCCTGTTTCGAAATGGTACGTACGGACCAAGACTTGGTTGCCGCACTGAAGCGCCTTCCTCACCTCGACCCATCTCCGGGATTCGTCGACCGGGTCATGGCGAGGGTGGTCATCCCGGCCTACGGTATCCGCACCTGGCCCCAGCGCATCCTGGCTTCACGCCGATCGCTCGCCACGGCCGCGTCGTGGACCGTTGTCATCGGTGGGGCGATGATGGCGAGTGTGCTCTGGTCGCTGGCCAATCGCGACCTGCTGATGGGGTGGGGCGATCAACTCCTCACCGAAGGCACTCGCCTCTTTTGGCTCGGATTCCGATCCACCGCCGCGGCGCTCACCGAGCAGCCATGGTATCAAGAACTCCGGATTATCGTCACCTCTCCTGGTCGCCTAGCTGCCGTGCTGGCGGGACTCTCGGTCGCCTTTGGGAGTGGCGTCCTCGCGTTCCGTCACTTGGTGGCTATTCCGGCGCGGGCGGTGCGCGATGCAAATTGGTAATCGCGCGCTCCTCATTGGCATCACCCTCTTCCTGACCGCCACCGCTCCGGTCGTGGCAGGCGGACCGCGGCACTTCACGGACTTGGCTCAGCGAATCGACGCGGTACGGAACCTTCTCGGATGGCAGCAGGATCAAGGGGTCGCCCCTCGTATCATTCCGGAGGCCGCAAACGGATCGCCGTCAATCGATCTCGACCACTTGGTAAACCCCTCTGGACTTGAAGCCACTCTCCGCAACTTCCTCGCGACCTCCCCTCTCGACGACCTTCGCATCACCGTACCTGGTGGGCAGGCCCGATTGGGAGATTACGCCTTGGGCACCGGTGATTCCCTCCTCTCGCATCTGCTGATTCTTCGGGGCGACGCGTTCATCTATGGCCACCTCGCCGGTTCGGTTGTGACCCTCGATGGAGACATCGTGCTCGGCGCTGGCGGAAGAGTTGATGGCGAGGCCCTTGCCTTGGGCGGGCAGGTCCGCGACTTCGGTGGGCAGGTGGCAGGCGAAATCCGGGCGATGCGCGAGGCGACGGCTCCAGTTCCGAGTCCACGCGTCTCCCCGCTCGCCGCCTTGGCGCGAAGTGGCGCTGGTCTCCTGGGCACATTCCTGACGCTCACCGCTTTGGGATTCGGTCTCGTCCTCTTCGGTAAGGCCAATCTCGACGTGGTCTCCGATACCGTGACCCATTCGTTTGGCCGAGCCTTCTTGGTTGGACTATTGGGGCAAATCTTACTGCTACCAACCTTTGGCATGCTGGTCGTTGGGCTGGCATTAACCGTTGTTGGCGTGTTGCTGATCCCCTTTGCAGTGATCGTGTACGGACTGTTGGTGATCGTCTGTGTGGTCGGGGGCTTCCTCGCGGTCGCCCATGCGATGGGAGAGACCCACGCTCGACGGCGAATGGCCCGCGGAATCCTGGTCGAGTACCCCAACAGCTATCGGTACATGCTGGTCGGATTGGCAGCGGTCCTCTCGATTTGGTTGATCTGGGTTGTGTTCGGATGGGTCCCCATCGCGGGTGGTCTCATCTGGTCAGCGGCTGCGCTCGCCACCTGGGTGCTCGGAACCACCGGGTTCGGTGCGGCCCTGCTCAGCCGAGCAGGAATCCGGGCCAACTTCACCGGCCGACTCGTCCCACCCGAGGCGATGACCGACGAATACCTCTGGGCCACGCCACAGTTTGGGGTTCCTGCCGTCAAACGTCCCCCACAGGGAACTCGGACCGACACATGAAAGGGACGTTGGCCTTGGTGCTACTCTCCCTCACGGGAACGGCTGTTGCTGCCCAGACCCCCACTCCACGCGCCCTCACGAGCGCTCGGCATCTCACCGATCAGCAGTCACTCCGAGTCCTGCTCGATTTCGCAGGCGGAGACGTCACCCTCCGCCCTGCACCGGAGAACACACTCTATCACTATGAGCTGGTGTATGATGCCGAACGCGCCAGTCCGTTGACCCTCTACGATGCGACGACGGGTACCGTTCGACTTGGCGTCGAGAAGATTCGGCACAACACCTTCTTCGCATCCCGGGCGGGTACATTCAGTCCCACCGCGACCGTCCAACTCACCCAGGCCATCCCGGTAACCATCGAGGGTTCGATCACCTCGGGTGACACCGACATCGATCTAGGTGGCCTCACACTCAAAAGGCTCGACCTGACCACCAGCGCTGCCCGGATGACCATCCGCTTCAGCGCCCCCACCGCTGGGCAGTGCGATGGGGCCATCATCCGGTCGCATGCGACAGAGACCCACCTTTTGCAACTCGGCAACAGTCGATGCACGTCGATCCGGTTTGAAAGCGACGCCGGCCCTGCCGTCCTCGACTTCTCGGGCGATTTCCCCGATTCACTCCGCATGAGCGCGGAAGCAACGTTGGGGACCCTCATGCTCCGGATCCCCCGGTCGGTCGGCGTCAGGTTGGTCGTCGACCGATGGCTCGCGGCGATTGCACAAGATGGCTTTACCCGCGACGGGAACACCTGGGTGTCCAGTACCTATGCCACCTCGACCCACCGACTCGACCTCGATTTGAAGGCGGCGGCAGGTGGAGTGCGCATCGAGTGGCTGCCGTAGATCTGTTTCCCGCTCGAATACCCGACTCCTCGACGAAGCGTCGTTTGAGACGCGCCACAGAAGGCGCCGGGCGTGGGCTAGAGCCCACGAACACCGAGGGGCCGTACCCCCCCCCTACAATGCCGGTCTGATGTTGCGGAGAGGAGCAGTGGATATCTACCATTCCCCGGCTTGAAAGCCGGGCTCGGCGGACTCCGTCCGGTCTGCCCTGAAGGGCAGAAATACTCCTTCCATCTTGACCCGAAGGAGCGTCTTTCAAGACGCACCGCAGAAGGCGCCGGGCGTGGGCTAGGCCCACGAACACCGAGGGGCAACGCCGCCTGCTTGCGATTGCGGATGAGAAACACCAGCGTCCGTGATCCCCACCGATGTCCCCGGCTTGAAAGCCGGGCTCGGCGGACTCCGTCCGGGCTGCCCTGAAGGGCAGCCAGGCACTGACTGAGCTGCCCGGGGTTCCGTGGACATCTTCCTTAGGTGTTCTTTCGGATCTGGAGGTGGCCCATGGGTACACGACGGCGGTTCAGTCGGGAGTTCAAGGTTGAGGCAGTCAAGCTGATCACGGAGCGCCGGGTATCGTCATGCTTATGAGAGAAGCTAATTGCTACATCCTTACCATTCTACTCACCCTTATTGCCATGGCAGCATGTTCTGATGCCGATCGAGGCACGCTCCCAGATACTCCACTCCGGTTGGCGACAGCCGGTCCAGTGTTGGTACTCGCCGACACGATCATACTACAAGAATCCGACTCTATCTATGTTGGCTCCCCCGGAACAAACTTTGCTGTTGATACCCGTGGCACCATATACATTCCCGACCGGAGCATCGACGCCGTTCTCCAGTTCAGTCCCTCCGGACTTCTTGATCGAGTCATCGGGAGGAAGGGCTCGGGGCCCGGTGAGTTGCGGGGAGTCGGGGCTACGATCGAGGCGGGGCAATCACTTCTGGCAGTACGAGGACACCGGAATCTACGAGTCAGCTTCTCCGCTATCCCAAGTGGCTCCTTCGTTGGATCGTTCAGATATCGCGGATACCTCTCGGCCCTTGCAGAACGCCAAGAGGAGGTGTGGTTTGGTACGATGGATCTTGATTCGGGAAAGATGTTTGGCTGGTTTAACCCACTCGAAGCGACAAGGCGGGAGGAGAGTCCCTGGCTTGAAGGCAAGATCATAGACATCCCCGTGGAATACTCGACCTTCCCTGGCCTCGATATCTATGGACTCGCCAACGTGCTACCAATAGGCGACTCACTGTTAGTTGGATTCGGTGGCTTGAATTACGTTCTCCTAACGACCCCCTCTGGTACAATCCTCGACACGATCCACCTTCCCGTCTGGAAGCGGCGAGGTGTCCCGATTGAGACGCTTCGGAGGGTATTCAGAGCGCCTAGTGGCCCTCCCTCTGAGACCTTCTCTGCCATCTCCAGCCTCGCGGGCCTATGGGCTGCCTCGGATGGCAGTGTCTTTGTATATCATCGAGATCTCGCCATATCAGACCCCAGCGTCCGCAACTCTCCCACGGTCGGACGCGCCTACATCTCGATCCTCTCTCCCGACCTGACCCGCGCCTGTGTAGATGGCGAGATTGTCTTCCCAGAACCGACCTATCCTGTCATTGATGTGCAGCATGACACCGTGTACGCTCTCGACCAGACGATCCTCCCGGGAACGTCTCCCCGCACGCAAACGGTTGTCCGGAAATACGTAGTGGATGAGAGCAGCTGCGATTGGGTAGACCTGCGGTAGCCTCCACCACATCCGCCGGTGAAGGCAGGCTTCTCTTACCATCACGTCACGAAGGAAATGTCTTTCAAGACGCCCCGCCGAAGGCGCCGAGCGTGGGCTTCAGCCCACGAACAACGAGAGCAACGCCGCCTGCCTAGTATCGTGGATGAGCAACCTCGACGTTTGCGGTCCCCGCACCGATGTCTCCCGGCTTAAAAGCCGGGCTCGGCGGACTCCGTCCGGTCTGCCCTGAAGGGCAGGACACTTCGTAGATCCTACCAGGAGGCGTCTTTCAAGACGCGCCACCAAAGGTGCCGAGCGTGGGCTAGAGCCCACGATCACCGAGGAGCAGTGGATATCTACCGTTCCCCGGCTTGAAAGCCGGGCTCGGCGGACTCCGTCCGGGCTGCCCTGAAGGGCAGGACACTTCGTAGATCCTACCAGGAGGCGTCTTTCAAGACGCGCCACCAAAGGTGCCGAGCGTGCGCTAGAGCCCACGATCACCAAGGAGCAGTGGATATCTACCGTTCCCCGGCTTGAAAGCCGGGCTCGGCGGACTCCGTCCGGTCTGCCTTGAAGGGCAGCTAGACGGTTACGACTCTGTGTTGTTAGTTCTGGATAATCGGCAGCGACATACGGTGGGTTCGTAGCTGGGATACCAGGGCGGTCGCCGCTTCGGACAACGCCTTCGCCGCAGGGCTCTCGGGATCGGCGACATTGATCGGCTTGCCATGGTCGGCGAGGTCGGCCAGGCCGGGCTGCAGCGGAATCCGAGCCAGTAGTGGCACCCCCACCTCTTCAGCTAACCGTTTGCCACCGCCATCCCCAAAGAAATTCCACACCTTCCCGCTACCCGGATCGGTGAATCCGCTCATATTCTCGATCACGCCGAGCACCGGGACGTTGACCTTCTCGAACATGCGCGCCCCTTTGAGCGCGTCCCCCACCGCCACCTCCTGCGGCGTGGTGACGATGATGGCACCATGCACCATGATCGTCTGGACCAGCGAGAGCTGCGCGTCGCCGGTGCCTGGCGGCAAGTCGACCAAGAGGTAGTCCA
>JAJCZW010000240.1 GCA_029262155.1 Gemmatimonadota bacterium | reverse complement strand
AGCGTCGACCAGGTGAAGCGTGAGTCGGCGGCCATCGACCTCCGCACCGAGCGTCACACCGCCTGAGTGGGACGCAACGGCGAGGTCGGTTTCAAACTCCGAGGTCAATTCAGCTGCGGTCCAACCACTTATCGCGTCGGTGTTCATCTGGCCGGCCAGGTGCCAATTGGTTTCGAGATGCCCACCCTCGGTACCGGCGGCAACCTCAACGATATCGACCAGCCAAGTGGGACCGGTGACCAGGGTACGGGTGATCGGGCCGGAACGCGAACGGATCCACCCCTGCCCCTCCGATTTCGCCGCGAACGCTTCAGGCTGACCGGTACCGTCGGGCGAGACACCGTCGATCGTGGGGACGTTGTGGGCCCGAGCCGACCGATACCAGAATAGGTCGCGGGTGACGTAGCTCCCCGCCCCCGGATCGGCGAGCCAATGCACGCCGTGGGCATGGACCGTCAGGTGAAGCCGATCTTCGTGGCCATGTCCGCCGGCGGTCGAGGTGGTATCGAGCGAGACATACCTCTCCTCGTGCCGGAGAACGGCCAAGCCTTGGGATGGAAAGAAGATTGAGGGGGCGTGCCACCCGCTATCCGGCGCGGGACTGGGTTCGGGATCCATCGTCGCCAGCGCCCACCATGACAGATCGGCTCTGGTATGACGGCTCGGCGCGGTCTCGCCGGCCTCGTGGAGGTAGGCATCGTAGGAACGGGCCGGCACCTCCGGTGGCGGCAGCTGATAGAGAAAGGAGAGCCAGGCACCGAGTTGGTCGCGATACTCCGGAAGCCAGGCGTAGCCGGTTTCCCAACACTCGAGGTAAGCCGGGTGGGCCAGACTCAGACCGAACCGGGCATCCTTTCGGGCAGGGAAGGTCCCGTCGGGCAGGGCACTCCGGGTCGGTCCTAACAGTGCGTTCCCCAACAGCTGGCTGAGTTCCGGATCGGCTGGGTAGTCGACCCCGGCGAGACGAGCCCAGCCCAATCCGGTGAGCAAACCCTGCATGGCGAAGAGGTGGTAGTTCTCCCCCTCGAACCAGAGCCCGTCGGCACCAAACCCATCGGTCAGGTGGCCCAGGAGACCGGTCCGGCCTTCGATGGCGGTTTGGGCCAGGGCTTCGTCTTCGAACCAGACGGCGATCGCGGTCAGGGCGGCGGCGTTCCAGGTTTGCCGGTTCGACATCCCCTCGTTGAACTCACCGATGAGGTTGCCGGCTTCGTCGACCAGGGCGGAGATTCGATCGAGGTCGCGTTCGTCGAGCGCATCGGCCTCACGCAGTGTGAACGCGGCGGCCAGGTAGTTGAGTATCCAGATCGATTCGAGGTAGGTGGAGAAAAAGAGGTGACTGGGGCCCAACACATTGTCTTGGTTGGGAAGCTCGAAGTACGGCTCGGGATAGGCGAGGACGATGGTGCGTGCGGCATCGATCGCCTGCCGCTCGCTGCCGAGCGTGCCGACGGTGGCGAGGTGGGCGGCGCGTTCGGCGAGCCAGAGGTGCTGGCTCTTGGCCCAATGCCGGTCGTGTCGGTCGCCGGAAAACGACTCCCCGCAGGTGGGGCAGCGGTGCCGGTTGGGGCTTTGGGGGTTGAAGGTGAGGGTGGCGCCGTCATGGGGGCAGACCCCGCCGTCACGGGAGAGAAGGGCTTTCCGAAGTGGCACCGGGGGGGGATCGGTGATGATCGGTTGGGCTCGGCGGGTGAGCTGGTCGAGGAGCCTCGCCAGGTCGGGGGACTGGGCGATCTCGGCTTGGCGTTGTGCGATCAGGTCGGCGCTCAGCACGCGGGTGGGCTCCGGGGTATCAGGGGTGGGAGGTAAGCGAACCTCTCAAGAGTAATGCCCCTCTCACTGAGAGGGAGGGGGACGGGGAGGGAGCCCTGTGCAGCGCTAGGGAGACCCTGAGGTGGAGCTGTCTGTGAGACGGCCTAATAGGAAGAGAGAGGCCGGCGCATCGGAACCGATGCTCGCCAAAACGATCCATTCAGACCTCAAGGTCACATAAGTTGACCCAGGATCGTTCCTGGAGGATAGATTGGGTGCCTCGCAGCCCAAAATGAAACTGCTAGACCATGCGTTCCAACATGTACCTGCGACACTTCAGCCCCGCACGATCGAAAGCTATACCCGACTGGGTTCGTCGCTTCGTTCGGTTTCACCAGATGAGTCATCCAAGAGATCTCGGCGCGCGGGAGGTAGCGGGATATCTGACCTGGTTAGTCGAACACGAGCAGGTTGCGCCGTCGACCCAAAACCAAGCCTTGGCTGCGCTCCTCTTTCTCTATCGACATGTCTTGAACCGGCCGCTGGAAGCGCTTGGAAGCATTCCCCGCCCCCGAGCGCCACTTCGGTTGTCAATCGTACTGACTCCGAATGAAGGGCGACGCGTCCTCGATCGGCAGGCGGCGCGCCCTCGAGCAGAACTCCAGGACGGTGACGGTAGGGTCACATTGCCTGGCGCTCTGGCCCGGAAGTATCCCAACGTCGGCCGGTCCTGGCAGTGGCAGTGGGCCTTCCCAGCAACCAGCGCTATCGGGATCGCGACACCGGAACCCTGATTCGCCATCACCTTTACCCTTCAGCGATACAGTGCGCGATGACACGGGCCGTACACGTCTCCACGAGACCATGATCTATACCCACGTACTGAACCGTGGGGGACGGGGGGTCCGGAGCCCGGCGGATGACCTGGCGGGAGGCGGCTAGCGCCGTCTTGCCTTATTGGGCTACGAGCGATAGAGTGAGAGGGCGTTTGGGTGCGAGGTGGGGAAGGTACACGCAGGTCGAATACATGCTATACGGCACGTTAGGCGTAGTTCACTTCTCAATTCTCTCTTCGACGCGGATGCCCGCCAGATGTTCAATCTGCTGATCAAGTTCAATGGTTGGGCAAATGCCAGGGACACAATTCCAACCGAACGGCTGTTTGAGTACACGAGCCCATCGCTCGCGGGTCGGCTGAGAACTGATAGCACGGTGGATTATGCGAAACTGCGCGGCCTGCCTGCACTGTTTGTACAGGAGAGTACTCGCAAGGTCGTCGACCATGTTGTACGGGTTGGAACAATCCTCGGCGTCCAGCCAGGTCGACGCGACCTTGCAATCGAGTACGCTTATGACCCGGAGGTGCCACCCTTCAACAATGCCGACCTCCAATCGATGGCGTCGGAGTTGGGAATCGACTCCGCGGAGTTCACTAGGACGCACTGGGCCATCAAAGAAGCTGACCTGTTCAGGGTCTTGATGCGGCATCTGAGACGAAGCCGGTCGACGCCAAGAGTGTTCTCAATAGCGGACCCGGAGAGGATCGAACCTAGCTTGGTCTCGTCCATGATGCCCTTCGCCACTAACTTCGACCCAGTCCACCTAGCGTTGAAGGAGGCGGCCAAGGACGCCGGACTGCGGTATCGACGAGCCGATGACATTTGGGAGAACCCAGCTGTTATACAAGATGTAGTCTCCCTCATTGACCGGTCCCGCATCGTCGTTTGCGATTGCTCCGACGAGGACTACGGGGGCCGGGAGTACTCTTGCCGCGATCCCGAAGGGCACGTTTGGAATTGCGGTTCCTACGATCCCTGGGCCTTCGCCTAACAAGCGCGTGCAGCGGACGGTCCGCTGCACGGCCCGCTACTCATACGCTGGACGTTCGGCGGCAAAAGCAAGGGAGTGAACCGTGGACAGTATTCTTCTGATAGGCCTCCTAGGGCTCGGGACCGGTCCCGCTACAGGGGCGATGTGCGCCGAGATTGAGGTCCCACGCGAAGAGATAGTGCGTGGTGAGGTGGGAGTGAGATTGAACCAGTTTCTCTCGGGAATGACTGACAAGGGATTCTCCGGTGCGGTACTGGTCAGCCGCGAAACCGACATCCTCCTGAAGAAAGGCTACGGCCTGGCGAAACGGCAAGAGTGGGTAGACAACACATCTGAGACACTTTTCAACGTGGCTTCGGTCGCCAAGACCTTCACAGCAGCTGCAATCCTCAATCTCGAAGTGAGAGGGAAACTCAACGTTCAAGATCGGGTGAGCAGCTTTGTGGGGGCTCTCCCAGGGGCAAAGTCTGGTGCCACGGTCCATCATCTCTTGACGCATACCGCAGGGCTCGCAATCCGCGGTACACCGCTCGACTACGAGAGCCGAGATGCGTTTCTGGAATCCTTGAAGCGTGCGCCGATCGAGTCGATACCCGGTGAGGTGTACCGGTACACAAACGCCGGCTACACCCTTTTAGCAGCGATTGTCGAAACGGTGTCGGGGCTGCCTTTCGAATCCTTTCTCAAAGAGCGAATCTTTGAGCCCGCTTGTATGGCAACGACCGCGTTTGTGTGGGACGGCGATCTGCGTGAGCACCCGGTGGCGGTAGGGTACCGCGGCGAGCGGGTTGAAGAGCTCGTACCAGCCCCTCCGGAGGAGGATCAATGGGGAAATCGAGGACCAGGAAGCATCGCGACCACTGTCGGAGACCTTTACAGATGGACACGTGCGATCAAGGGCGGCGTCATCCTGCCGCGAGGGTCGATCGAGCGCATGTTTTCGGCATACGTCGGGGATGAAGGTTATGGCTGGCATGTCCTGGAGACGGAGCACGGTCGGCTAGTGCGTCGGGGTGGGGGGCTCCCAGAATTTGAAAGCTCACTGCGTTGGTACGTAGATGAGGACGTCGTGATCGCCTTGGCAATCAACAATCACATCGGGCTGCGGGTGCCAATCGCGGAAGGTATTGAGAGAATCGTGTTCGGAGTAGACAGAGAGTCGCGCTGACCCGATTTGCTGCCGAACCAATCGCTGCACCGGACGCCACCCGCAGCTTTGCGCACCTCTACTGGCCTTCAGGGCGTATCCTATGCGGGGCCGGCGAAGGGCTTGGGTGGTTTCGGGTGTCGCCGGTGAGCTCAGGGTCGTTAGGCGGAGTCACAGGATATGAAGCGGCATCGCACAAGTAGGATCCGGCGCAGGTTCATGATGTTGGTGACGGCGATTGTTGTCACTATCACGAGCGCCTGCGACATCTCGCCTGATCGGACGGGCTTCGTCGCGCGGGATAGTGCGACGGTGATGATATTGGATCATCCTGCTCTCGATACCACTCAAGCGTCCCAACTCATGTTTCCGGCGAGTCCATCAGTCCGGATTGGCGTGGTCGATGGGGAGGCCACGTACCAGCTATATCGTGTTAGGCACGCATATCGCCGGTTGGACGGCACGATTGTGGTGACGAATTCTGGTACCGCCGAGGTGCGGGCCTACGACGGCCAAGGACAGTGGCAGTGGTCGTCCGGGCGCCAAGGGGGTGGTCCGGGCGAATTCAAGTTCTTGGCATGGGCGCGGCCCTATCGTGGGGACTCGATCGTGGCGTTTGACGGTTCGACCAGCCGTGTTTCGATCCTGTCCCCGCTTGGAGCATATGTGCGGTCGTTCCAGCCGATAGCACCGGGGGACCATCCCCGTGCCAACGTGGTGGGCTCGTTCGCCGATGGCTCCGTCCTCGCGAGCTACGGCGTACGCCCCGTTACAACCCGCGACTCGACACGAGCAGAGCGCCCCACGCAGCAGTATGGGATCTTCGATGCCGAGGGCGGTTTTGTCCGAACGGTTGGGGAGTTCGTCGCAGACGAACAATTCGTGTGGGCCGATGGTAATCGGGTCTCCGTGGGCGGCGTGCCCTTTGGACGCGTTACTGCCACTGCGGTGCTGGACGAGCACTTTGTAGTTGGGGACAACACGGCGTTCGAGGCCCGGGCGTATGATCAGCTCGGCGCGTTGAAGCAGATTTTGCGTATTGGTATGGACCGCCAACCACTCGGACGAGAGGTCGCGGACCGTCATCGAGCAGCGGCACTGGAGGAGATTCCTCAATCACCGTTTCGTCCGGTGCAGCAACGTGCGCTCCAAGCCACACCG
>JAJCZW010000239.1 GCA_029262155.1 Gemmatimonadota bacterium | reverse complement strand
CGGTGGGAACATCAGTGGAGAGCGCCGGATCCAGGCTTCTCGGATCGTAGCTGAAGAAGTAGGTCGGGGTGTTGGAGGATTGCTGAGGGAGACAAGACGCAAGCGCCAGGGCAGCGGAAAGAAGAGATCGGCGCACGTCTGAACTCCTTGTCTTTCGCCCCATTGGCAGGGGGGGTGACTGGAAACCTTCCAGCAGCACCGGCAAACCAGAACCCTGTCCGGGTGGCGTAACACAGTCACACTACTAGATTTAGAGTGTGTGGTCAATTAGGGCTCTTTTATGTGGTCCGTCTTGGATCAATCCGCTGGCGAAAAATTGGTCGCCACGCGTTGCATCCTCGTGTCTCCTCGCCTTGGGGCTCGTCATGGGGATGGGATTGAGGTCGTCTCTTTCGGCCCAAGACGAGACGCCGTTGGTAGTTCGGGAACTCAAGTTTTTGGGAAACGAATCGATCGACGCCCTCACCCTTGAGACGGCGATTGCCACGACACGGTCGAGTTGGTTTGCAACATCGGCCCTTCGGTTCCTTGGGTTGGGTGCCAAGCGTCACTTGAGCGAACGAGAGTTCCGGCGCGACGTCGAACGGCTCAGGCTGTATTATCGGCGCGCCGGATTCCTCGATGTGGTTGTTGATACCATCGTGCGGCGTACCCCGACGGATGTCTACATCATCTTCCGGGTGGACGAAGGAACCCCCGTGCGAGTCCGGCGCCTCGTCATCAACGGCATCGACAGCCTGCCATCGCGAGATCATTTGCGCCGGGACCTCCCTCTCCGAGTAGGGAAGCCATTCAACCGGGACTCCCTCGCGGCAACCGCAGATACGCTTGCCACCCGTCTCCACAACCTCGGCTATCCAACCGCCAGTGTCTACTTGGCTCCATTCGAACCGCGGGTCGCAGATCTTCGACTCGATGTCGTTCCCGGGCGGCAGGCCGTCGTGGGGGATATCAGAGTGGTCGGGACGGAGTCAATTGATTCCGGGTTCGTCGTGCGGCTCTTGGCGACCCAGGCGGGTCGATTGTACCGCGAGAAGGATTTATTTGAGAGTCAACGCAATCTGTATCGATCGGAACTGTTCCGATTCGCGAGTGCGACGATCGACACGACGAACTTTCGCGAAGGCGACCCGGTGGTTCCGCTGATTGTCCAAGTTCTGGAAGGACGATTCTACCGAGCGCGGGCATCGGTGGGGTACGGTTCCAACGATTGTTTTCGTACCAGCGCGGGATGGACGGCCCGGAATTTCCTGGGGCAGGGAAGGATTCTTGATGTGTCCGGCCAGCTCTCCAAGATCGGAGTGGGGGACCCGCTTGGATTCAATGCGGAGGATAGCTTTCTCTGCTCCCGTTTGGCGGAGGATTCTGTCGGGTCACGGGACGCCAATTTCGCTTTGAACGTAACATGGCGTCAGCCGACCTTCTTGTCCCCATCAAACACTCTGACGCTCGGGGCCTTTGCCGAGCGGCGTTCCGAGTTCTTGGTATACCTCCGAAACGATGTCGGCACCAGCCTGACGCTGGCGCGTGAAACCGCGAATCGGGTCCCGCTCACGTTGACCTATCGGATCTCGCTCGGACGAACCGATGCCAATTCGGCCAACTTCTGCGCTTTCTTCAATGCGTGTACCGTACGCGACATCCGCGAGCTACGTAAACGACGCGTGCTGGCGATTCTAAGTGGGACGGCGGTGCGCGAACGGACCAATCACCCGCTGGACCCGACGCGAGGATCGATCCTGTCGTTCGAAGCGGCGGCGAGTTCTCGGTATCTCGGTTCTGCCGCTCTCCAAACATTCACCCGGGTGGTCGGCGAAGGGTCGTGGTATCATCCGGTGGGACGTGGCGCTGTGCTGGCGTTGCGTGCCCGCGGCGGATTGATTTTCGCGCCCAAAATCTCGCTCGATTCCGGCGCGACCAACTTCATCCCACCGGACCAACGCTTCTACGCCGGTGGACCCAACGATGTACGTGGGTTTGATCGAAATGAGTTGGGTCCCGTGGCCTATGTTATTCGGTCCAACGCGCTCCCCGGCGATCCGTCAACGCCGATCTCGTTGGACTCGGTTCAGGTGTCCCCCACCGGAGGGAACACGTTGGTGGTCGCCAACGCGGAGCTTCGCTTCCCTTCCCCGATCGCAGGGAATCGAGTACGGGTCGCGGCTTTTCTCGATGCGGGAGGGGTATGGGAGCGAGGGCGTTCTTCTGCGCCCGCCCGCATTCGACTGACCCCTGGCCTGGGCCTTCGCATTGCGACGCCCCTTGGCCCCGCACGGATCGACGTAGCCTACAATCCGTACGATCTGGAAAGCGGTCCGCTGTTCGCAGTGGAGGACACGGGAGACTTGGTCCTCGCACGAAGCCAGTTCACGCCGACGAACCGTCGGGGCAGTCGGTTCACGCTCCATCTGTCCGTTGGGCAGGCGTTCTAATGCGACGACGTCTCGCCGCCTTCACGTTCCTGGCACTTTGGGGTGTGATCGCCTCGCTGTTTGGGAGCGTGACTGCACTTCTCGTTACCGGTGCGGGTCGAGATATACTAGCCCAGGCGGTCGAGACGTTCTCACCGCGTCTGTTCCGCGGGACGCTTGGTGTCGGGCGACTCTCGGGGACTTTCTACTCCGGTCTCGGAATCGATGGATTGCTCTTGGCCAATACGGCCGGTGACACTGTCGCCTCGATCGATCGTCTCGAGGTGCGCTATCTACTCTCCGACCTGCTTCGGCGTCGTTTCATCTTTCGTGATGTACGGGTGATCGGAGTCGACCTTCGGATTTCCAAGACGTCTACCGGCCGGATGAACTATCAAGAGGTACTTCATCTGGGCGAAGGGGATGGGTCAGGTGCTTCCCCACTCGTCGAATTGCGTGATCTGACTCTGACGAATGGGGAGGTGGAGGTGCGCACTCCATGGTCGCTTCCCTCCTTCATCTCTCCCTCCGCACGAGATTCCGCCCTTGCGGCGGAACGCGCCAGGCCGGGGCGCCAACTTGACCCTGTTCCGGACGGGTTTGAGCGGGTCAGGCGATTCGAACGATTGCAAGGTACGGTGGTCTTTCTCCGTATCTCCAGCCCGACACGGGATCCGCTGCAAGCCCAGATCTCGTCGATGCAAGGTTGGATTTCCGATCCCGGGATCGATCTGCGCGATCTCCAGGCAGGAGTGCTAACAGCGGCCGACAGCTTGGTGTTTCGTCTCACCCGGGCGGACTTGCCAAACACGACGGTGAGTGGGCGGGGACGGATTACGTGGCCGGCCGGCTCCACCCTCTACGATTTTCATCTTGATGCTCCCCGAGTGGCGCTTGAGGACCTGCGGTGGATCTCACCCAATTTTCCCGCGCTGGTGGGGCGTGGTCGGGTCGATGCGCTCTCCCGCAACAATCTCCAGACAGATTTTGAGATTGTCGACCTCCATCTGGCCAACGACACCAGCGGGCTTGATGGACGGATGACCGCTATCAAGCATGAGCGACGAGGACTAGGTTTTCGGCGGCTCGACCTGCAGCTACGGCAATTCGATCTCGACTTGGTGCGACCGTTCCTCGATACCCTTCCGTTCGCAGGATGGGTCACCGGGCGGTTAGAGGCATCAGGGTTTCTGACCGCGATGCGCGTCCGGCTAGATTGGAATCTGCTGGACCGAACCGTCGATTCCTTGCCCCTTAATCGCCTGCGGGTGGACGGTCGCGTCCGTTTCGGTGGGCCGGATGGAATTGTGTTTGACAGCACCGTCGTCCCCGCCGCCGATCTTGACTTCCGCACCATCCGGCGGCTCTCTCCCTCGGTCAGGCTGGAAGGTCGACTCGGTTTGGGAGGGACCCTCGACGGACCGTGGAGGAATGCCCAATTCACCGGGTCGGTAGAGCACCGTCTCCAAGGTCTTCCGGCCTCCCTGGCCGAGGGGGCATTTCGGTTTGATCTGCGAGATTCTACGGTCCGCGTCTCGGTGGATGCTGATCTGACACCTCTCCGGTTTGACCTCTTGCGTCCAACCTTTCCAACGCTGACTCCGGTTGGGGCTGTGGCCGGCCATCTCACTCTTGAGGGGACCCTGGAAAACCTCGACGTCCGTGGAGACCTCACGGGTGAGGTCGGGCACATCCGAGGGCAGGGCCGGATCGGGATGGCCGCACCCCAATGGCGAGCCGACTCGCTCGCGCTCGTCTTTAACGACCTTAATCTTGCGGCAATTCGAGGTGAGGGCGAGTCTTCGTCGCTCACGGGAGCCCTCCACGTCCGTGGTCGAGTGGACGCGGGCGTCCCGCCTGAAGGCTGGGGTGACCTTCGACTTTCGACTGGGCGGATCGGCACGGTCACGCTCGACTCAGCTGTGGTCCGCGGCGGTGTGGTTGACGGCGTGATCCGAATCGACACCGCGCAGATCGCCTGGGCCGGCGGCGCGGTCTCCGGTGGCGGGTCCCTCGGATGGGATGCGCAACAGGATGGGAGTCTCACCTTCGTCGGCCGGAGCCAGGACCTGGCCCCATTCGACAGCACGCTCGACCGGTTGGTTGGGGTCGTGCCCGACACCGGTGTGTCGCATGGAGGTCTGGGGGGACAGCTTGTAGTCCAAGGCTCGGTCGAGGGCGCACTTGCCTCCTACACGGGCGCGGTCACCCTCGGAATTCAGCACGGTCGGTGGCACCGGATACTGAGCCGAGCGGCATCAGGAGAGATCAACTTTGAGGGCCAGCGTGGCAGGCTGGCCCAGATCACCGGAACGATCCAGGTCGACTCCCTTGCAGTAGGGCGATTCGTCTACCCATCGATAAGCGCGAGGGCGATTGGACCGCTGGATGCCTTGCGATGGGATGTCTCATCCGTGGATCCCGAAGGTCACGGGGCAAGGGCCGTCGGCCAATGGTCAACGAGCGGAGCGGAACGCGTGCTTGCGGTGGACACCATGCGCATCCGGCTTCAGGAACATGCTTGGTCGCTGGAACGTCCAAGCACGACCCTGATAACCGACAGCCTGGTTCGCGTCGCCACCCATACGCTCGTGGCAGAAGATGGCGGCGGTCGGGTAACAGTGGGGGGGACATTCCCCCGGAGTGCGCCGGGGACTCTCGAGGTGTCGGCGGTCGGAATCGAAGTCGCTGACCTGTACGACCTACTCCAGCGCGACCATGGGACGGTGGCGGGCATGGCGTCGATGGATATCACTCTGACTGGTACCGCCATCGACCCGATCATTCGCGGAACCGGCTCGCTGACCGGCGGAGTGTTTGGGGACTTTCAGGCACCATTTGCCCGGACGGCATTCTACTACAACGAACAGGTCCTGAGTACGAACCTGAGCTTTTTCCGGACCGGTCGCCCAGTGCTGGAGGTGGATGCCCAGTTACCGTTGGATCTTACCTTGGGTCCGGTTCCCACCCGGCAACTGCCTGGGGCGCTCGCGATACGGGCCCGAACCGACAGTGTTGATCTCGGTGTTGTGGAGGCGTTTACACCGAATCTTCGGCAGATCCGAGGGCGTCTCGCCGCAGATGTGACCGTGGATGGGTCCTGGGATCGGCCCCGGCTTGGTGGTGGTATCGATATCGCCGATGGAAGGGTCCGGGTCCCGGCGTTAGGCGTGAGGTACGGGCCGATTGTGGGATCGATCCAGTTCGTAGGCGATTCGGTGGTGGTTGACAGCCTCAGGATCGGAAACCCAGCGGCTGGTGGGCTCGCCGTGACCGGCGGGATCCGACTTGAACGACTCACCCGTCCTCTTCTTGGATTACACCTTCGGGGCCGCGATTTCCTGGTCATGGACGTACCCGACTTTTTGCGGCTCCGCGCCGATGTGGATCTCGAATTAGGTGGGACGCTTGCCAATCCACTCATGACGGGAACCGGAACGGCCCGGAACACCGTGCTCTATTTCTCAGATCTTCTGACCAAGGATATTGTCAACCTCGATGACCCTCTCAACGCGGACCTGGTCGATAGCGTTGCCATGCGCCGGGCCCGACTCGGGGCAGCATTCCAAAGCCGGTTCCTCGATTCGCTGCGCATTCAACGATTCCAGCTCCGCGCAGCCGCAGATGTGTGGCTCCGGTCGACAGAGGCCAACATCCAGTTGGAAGGCACCGTGTTTGTAGACAAGATCCGGCGGAACTATCTGGTGAGTGGTACACTGAACGCTCCCCGGGGGACCTATGCGTTGAAGATTGGGCCGATCACCCGTGACTTCACCGTGGAGCGGGGCACCGTCCGTTATTTTGGCACCCCAGACTTGAACGCGGAGCTCGACATCCAAGCCAGACATATCATCAAATCGAGTACCGCGCAGACTGAAGACTTGCCGGTGATCGCCTTGATCCAAGGCACCCTCTTGGTGCCCCAACTCCGGTTGCGCAGTGAGACCCAAACGACGCTGTCCCAGAGCGACCTGGTGACCCTGCTGCTCTATGGAGGTCAGGTCAACCAACAGACGGCGCTGACTGCTGCCGCGGCGGCCCTCTCCACCGAAATCCAGCGCTCGCTCGTGGCCAATCGCGCCAGCGGTGCGCCGGATCTGTTAGAGATCCGACCTGGGGCCGTCCAAGGCTTCGGAAACAATGCGGTGCGAGGAATCAACCAGATTGCGGCTGGGTGGCAGGTGGGTCATCAGTGGTTCGTTACCCTGAATGCAGGATTCTGTTTCCATCAACAAGATTTCGACTATCGGAGCTTTGGTGCGAGTCTCGAGTATCGCTTGAGTCGCAACTGGCGGCTGCAGGCGAGTGCCGAACCGGTCCAATTCTGCGGAACAACCCGCGCGGTCAACTTCCTCGATCGGAATCGTTATCAATTTGGGTGGGATTTGCGATGGGATCGGGAGTTCTGATGGCGCGCATACTGCTGATCGTGAACCCGATCGCGGGTCGGACAACGGAGCGCGTGCTGCATGCGGTGCATGAACGTATCCAGCGTGCGGGGTGGACGGTTGATGTCGCGCGGACAGCCGGATCGAGTGATCCCCGGCGCCTGGCCGAAGAGGGGGTGGCCGCCGGGATGGACGCGATTGCGGTCTTGGGAGGAGACGGCACCACGATGCGTGCCGCCGCTGCCTTGGTTGGGACCCAGATCCCGCTTGGAATGATTCCGGGCGGGACCGGGAACATTCTCGCCGGAAATCTACGGATTCCACGGAGCCCTCTTGAGGCCGCCGACGTCCTGGTCAGCGGGTCTCGTAGGAGCGTTGACCTTGGTCGCGTCGGGCGGCCTGATGGAGATCACTTCTTTGCGGTGGCAGCGGGAGCAGGAGTCGATGCCCAGGTGATGGCGGCAACGCCGGCCGCTTCGAAACGACGGTGGGGGATGGCAGCGTACATTTGGGAAGCCCTTCGCCTGGTCTCCGAGTTCCGAACCCGATCCTACGAGATCATCCTCGACGGGGACCGCCTCCAAACCGACGCCACGATGGTGCTGGTCGCAAACTGCGGTGAAGTCTTCCCGCCCCACCTCAAGATGGGTCCCGATGTTGCCCTGGACGACGGATGGTTTCATGTGGCGATCGTTCGGGCCACAGGCCTTTGGCAGGCGTTGCGCGTCGTGTGGCAAGTTGTACGGCAGCACCAAACCACTCTTCCACCAGGTCTCCTCGATTTCCATAAGGCCCGCCATGTCACGGTGACCGCGAATCCGGGACAGGCGGTTCAGCTGGATGGCGATCCGTGTGGTGCCACTCCCTTCAGCGCGGTGATTGTACCAGCGGCAATTCAGGTACTCGCCCCACCAGTTTCAAAGACGAGGTAGCGATGACCGATACCCTGTTATTGATCCATCACGACGTCAATCATCTTCGGGACCTCGGCGGTCGTTTTGAAAGACTCGGATATGAGGTGGTCAGAGAGCTTGATCCGGCCGCGGGATTAGCTGCCTACGATCGACTCCGCCCCGATGTTGTCGTTGTTAACCTGCCCACCACCGATGGCGAAACGGAGGAGGCGCTGAGTCACCTGGTCCAGCGACAGGCTTCCGTCGTCATGCTGCTGGATGATGCCGGGCAGACGGATGCAGAGCGCTGGGCCCAAATCGGCGTCTACCAAACCCTGCCATGCGATGTGCCGGATGACCCACTGGCGAGGGCGGTGGCGCGGGCATCGGGAAACGCCAAGTCGCTCCGTCGACTGGTATCCCTGCATCGAGAGGGTGCGGTTGGTGGGCTGAAACAGCTGGGGAACTCTGTCCGCATGCGGGAGGTAGCCCAGCAGATTACGGCCCTTGCTCAGAGTGATCGCGCGACGGTGTTTCTCACCGGGCCGCTGGGGGTGGGGAAAGGGTGGTGTGCTCGGCTCATTCACGATTTGGGACCCCGCATGGACGGTCCTTTTGTTGAAATGCCACTGGCCGGCCCTGCCGTTGATCTGGATGCACACCTCTTCGGGGTCGAAGCGGGCGCGATCGGGGGGGGGGGGGCGCGCGAGCGCCGCCGCGGGATGTTTGAAGTCGCCGACGGAGGCACACTCTATCTGCGCGATGTCGACCAACTTCCACCCGAGCTGCAGCCGAAACTCCTACGAGCACTTGAGACACGAACCTTTCGACGAGTGGGGGGAACTCGTGATTTGACCGCCGATACGCGGATCATCGCGGGAACCCAAACCGACCTTGCCGCAGTTGTAGAGGCCGATGGGTTCCGTGGCGATCTCTACTACCGACTCAGCGTCGTGCAGCTCGGGATTCCCTCTTTGGCTGAACGAGATGAGGGTGATCGGTTGGGCCTTGTAAGTGCCCTGCATGCTGAGATCCGGCGACGGATCCCCGGCGCGCCACCCGCCATTGCCGTGGAAACGCTGGAGCGACTCTTAGGGTATCCCTGGCCGGGGAATGTGCTTGAGATGAGGAACGTATTGGAGCGTGCCTCGATCCTGGCCGTCGGACTCCAAGCGCTGGGAGTCGAACACCTTCCTGGTGAGTTTCGGGCCCGGCCGGGCCTGGGGGATCGCCGCCATACACCGATGAGCCTGGCGGAGTTGGACCAAGGTCACATCGAGCGCACCCTGCAATTCCATGGTGGCAACCGTACCCGGGCCGCGAAGGAACTCGGGATTTCCCGCGCGACACTGATCAATAAGATTAAGCGCTACCAATTGACGGAGTGAGAGCAATGACTCCCAAGCAACCCGCCGCCGATGCCATGGTCTGCCGAGCCTGCCAGCGGGAAGAACGCGCCTCTGAGGGCTATCCTTGTGCCGGGTGTGGCACGTTCATCTGCCTGATTTGCACTGTGCGTGGTGTGAAACACTGTCAGAAATGCTCCACCGGGGCCACTCCCGAGCAATCAGTGTTCAGGTCCTTGCGATCGCGGCCGTCGTGCCGGTTTATCGTCATCCGAATCTCCAGGCCGAGCTGGTAACCCAATTGATCATGGGTGAAATGGCCGGGGTCGTGGAACACGATGAGGACTGGCTGGAGGTCCAGATCACTGACGATGGATACACTGGTTTTGTGCATCGTCGGTATGTAGCGCCACTCCTCCCCGAAGAGGTTCCGGCTTGGCAGAATGCTGCCTGGAGTGACGGAGCTGTCCTCGCCGTCATGGGCGACCGGATTACCATACCACTCCGGGCGCGGATGCGAACCCTGAGAGACGGCGGATTCGTCTTGCCGGACGGGCGCCCTGCCCGGGTAGTTCGTGGGAGCGTCTCACCGCTCGCCGAGGCTATTGCGAACGCCCAAAGCCGGCCGGTTCATCGGTGGGCCCAAGCGGCCTTCGCGGGCGCTCCCTATCTCTGGGGTGGCGTTACACCCTGGGGTGTCGATTGTTCTGGGTTAGTCCAAACAGCATGGCGTGCGCGCGGAGTGAAGTTGCCTCGCGATGCCAGCGAACAAGCCAGACACGGTGTTGCTGTCTCAGTGGACGATGTGCAACCCGATGACCTGCTCTTTTTCCATGGGGAGGACATTGATCGGGTGACCCATGTCGCTATTGTGGGGCCGATGCAGTCGATTGTTCACTCCACCATTCAGGCTGGTGGGGTTGTGGTCTGGTCCCTCCGAGACGATGCGATGGGAAGTGCCTTGGCCGCTCGGATCGTCTCAGCCCGACGGATTCCTGGGGACGAGGAGTGAAGCGACGGCTCGTGCTCTTCGATATCGACGGTACACTCCTCCAAAGTGCTGGCGCTGGCCGACGGGCGATCCTTGCTGCGCTTGGCGACACGGTGTCGAACCATAATGCGGCCACACAGGTCCGGTTTGACGGCAAGACTGATCCGCAGATCGTCACCGAACTCCTGAGCGTCACCGGACATCGGTTAGGTGACCAGGGTCCGACCGTTGCCGAGGTGTTGGATCGCTACCTGGTTCATCTTGAAGCGGATGTCTCTCGTCCGGAGTACCAGGCCACCCTCCTGCCAGGTGTGCTCGACCTCCTCGATCGTCTTGAGTCACTTGAGGAGATTGTGCTTGGCTTGCTCACGGGCAATGTGGCCCCAGGGGCTCGGATGAAGCTTCAGGCTGCAGGTTTGGCCCCCGAACGGTTCCGAGTTGGGGCCTATGGCTCCGATCACGGCACCCGCGGCGCGCTCCCCCTGATCGCCGCCCAGCGCGCGGAACCGTTTTTCGGGAGAGTTCCGACCGGAGCCGAGGTGGTGATCATCGGCGACACGCCATCGGATGTTACGTGCGGTGCCGGGATTGGAGCGCGCCCCATTGCCGTAGCCACCGGAGCCTATACCACGCAGGTGCTGGCGGAGGCCGGCGCCCATACGGTGTTTTCCTCCTTGGAGGATACCGATGCCGTCTGCCAGGCGGTTCTATGCTAGAGGTGGAGGTCAAGGCGGTCGTCACCGACCCGGCCACCGTCCGTGATCGATTGCTTACCCTGAACGCCAAGCTCCAGTTTGCCGGTCGCATGACTGATCTCCGGGTCGATCGGGATGGTGAGTTGTCGTCACGGCAACAGACCCTGCGCGTGCGACTCCTGGAGGAGGTATCCGGGGAAAGCCACTGTGAACTAACGTGGAAAGCCCCGACCATGGAAAGCACAGAGGGTCACAAGCAACGAGAGGAGATTGGTGTCGATGTCGCTAGTCAGTCGCAATCACTCGCGCTCCTTGCCGCGATGGGGTACCGACCGGTCCACCGGATCGATCGGTATGTCGAAGGCTACACGATTGCAGGCACCACCTGTCGATTGGAGTGGTATCCACGGATGGATACGCTGTTAGAGGTTGAAGGACCACCTGAGAGTATCGAATCAGTCGTGTCGTTGTTAGGGTTCGAGCGTTGCCGCTTCAGTGCCGACCCACTGGAAGCTTTCCAAGAGGGGTATCGAGCCCGAACCGGAGAATCCCCCATTCTCAACCTCGCCGACCTCGAGAGCGAACCAGCGTGGCCCGACCAATGAGCAGGGCAACTGGGAGCACAGAAATCGGTTCCTATCTTGGTGCGCTTTCAGCACCTCCTGATCTCACGGGCGATCATCCGCTCGATGCAACGCGACTGCTCCTCCTCGATCGCCTGGTTTCGCTCTCTCACCCACCCGACGTGAGCGGCGTTGACTGGTTTAGCGCTTGGCTGGCCGCCTGGCGCGAGATTGGGCAAGGTGCATCGGCGGTGTTGGAAGCACTGGTGGATGAGGCACTGGCCCACGCCAGCGAAGGAAGCCGCATGTCCGAGCGCGCCCGGAAGGCTCGTTATCCGACCAGCAGGCACCGCGAGCGATGGGGGTATGTGTTGGAGAGTGCGGGGATTCCTCTGGAGGAGGTTGTCCTCGCAGGCCCAGGACCTTTCGGATACGAGGCTGATTTGCGTCGACTGGGTGCGGCAACCGAAACCGCTTGGCTTCAACTGGTAAGCCTGTGGAACACCGAGTATGGGCGTTGGAAGAGTCAGGCCCAACAGATGGCAACGTGGCGGCCACCCTCAAAGCCACTGTGGGTGCTTTCTGGAATCGTGTTGGGACTCTCAAGCCTGCTTGGGCTAGTGATCGGTGGAGTGATTCGGGGCCCAACGTGGCTCCGCCCGGTCATTGATTGGTGGTGGAGCCTCCCATGGCCGTGATCGGACTGGGTATGGACCTCGTGGACATCGAGCGGGTGGTTCG
>JAJCZW010000238.1 GCA_029262155.1 Gemmatimonadota bacterium | reverse complement strand
TAGCCCGCCCCAATGTTGAACGACCCCACCCGTGCCGCAGCCGCACCCATCAGATAGGAGGATCGTCCCGAGCGACTGGCGAGAGCCCCTTCGACACTCAGGCTCCGCACCGGAGCAAGGCCGGAGGGATTGGTGAACACCGATCCGGCGTAGCCAATCATCGCCACACTCGCACCCGACAAACCAGCGGCGCGGACCGTGACGGGCATACTCAACAGCACGGGGACATTGGCCGGGCTGGTTTGGGCAGCCAGCGGCACTGCCACCCCAACGAACAGACCGAGGGCGAGTCGGGTCACGTCACCGGATACGGGCCACCCCAACTCGGGGTACGAGGGTGGGGTCGATGGGCGCGCCACTCGCATTCCGCACGATCTGGACGGCGGTGGCGCCGGTGTTAGGCGGAAGCAGCACCCTAAAGGTTTGGCCTGACCCGCCCCGCAGCGATCCGCTTCGGGAGAACGGCGCGGGCGCGGTAATGACCTCGGGCACCATCGGGAAGGGGCGGTCAAACACCGTCCCGTTCGGGGGAGCGTTGCGTTCGAAGACGTCGCGTAGCCCCCAGGAGAAGTACTGGATTCTGGTGGATACAGGGGTAAACCCTGGCAGATCGTCCAGATAATTGGTCAACTGCCATTCCGCGACGAGTTGAGGAAACGATGCGCCCGTCACCGCTTCGATATTGGCCGATCCAACTCGTGTCGTACCCAGCAGCGCGGTCGTCACGTTGGGTCCGAGGAACTCGGGGTCGTTGGCGAACTGGTCAATCACCCAACGAAGGAATAACCACGACGCGCCACGTTCCTCCAGCGTCCCACCGGAGTTGCCGGGAAAGAGCATGAAGTGTGAGCCCGTCTCGGAGAGGTAGTCGAACGCGTTGACCAGATTCCCCGAGGTATACAGGCTCCGGCAACTGCTGAACCCAGCACACTCCGCATCCGGGACCAGCCGTCCGCCCATCTCTTCCGCAACATGAGACAACGCCTCGTTGAGCCATGTCTGCTCGGAGGCCCCCGCCCGCAGGGTCACGTGCTGATTCCAACTAATCATATGTTGGAACTCATGAATCAACGTCCCCTTGATGGCATCGGTCGCTTGTTTTGGTGAGACCGCATTGCAGGTGGACGTTCCCGGCGCGGGGACAAACGCGTAGAAGACCTCGCCGTTGTTTGACCCTGGATTGTTGGGGAGAAGATCGCCTCCAAAGAAGAATCCCAGAATCCGGCCGTTGGTGCAGTCAGGGGTGAGATCATTGACCTGATCGCTGAGCAAGATCATCACCACGTCGTTCGCGTCGATGTCACTAGGCTCACCGAACGCGGCCGTCGCGATGTCAAAAAGGAACAGGTCAAAGGTGCGACCGAGGTCATCGATATCGGATTGCTTGAGGGTATCGGTTCCCGGAACCGTCGTATCGAGGTAGACCGCCGCGTGCGTCCCGACGTAGCGAGCGGTCGCCTGCACCGACTTGAACGAGCTGCACTGCAGTGTCTCGCAGACGTTGAAACTCCGGGAACTCCCGAGCGCGGGTGGCGGTGCGGTGGCCTTAAGCCGCGACTCGCCCGGTGCCTCCCTGGCCAACTCCGCTTCCTTGGCTCGGAGAAACCCATCGAACCTAGCCTGCGCGGTTAGTCGATGAGGCCGACTCCGCTGGATGGAGGGCGCCGTGGTGGGGGAGGACGCGGTGGCACCACCTGATTGCAAAAGAAACGGGCCTACGACTCCGGCTGTGGTCTCGAGTCCGCTACCCGACACCGGAACCACCAGATACTCCGCCTGGGTGTTCCCCGACGCCGGCAGAACCACGCAGCCGGAACTTGCGGCTGGGTCCACAACGGTATGGGTGCCTACCGCTAGGACCAACGGAGTAATACCGGCGCAGCCGACATTGGCTGGCGGCGGCGGCGGCGGTGCCGGGGGCGGCGTAATACTATCGCCGCCGCAGGCCGCGGCGAACGTGATGAGGAGTGTGCCAATGGTTCGGGATGTGGCTCTGATCATACGGTAACGTCCTCTGAGGGTAACCCAGGGAATTCTACATAAGTTATGTAATAACAACGACTTTGACAAAAGGCCCGGACCTGAGATACCTTCCTGCATGACCGAGATTCCATGGCTCGATACCGTCCAGTTCGGGGCGGACGGGCTCGTCCCCGTGGTGGCCCAGGATGCCCGTTCCGGCCAGGTATTGATGCACGCCTGGGCCAATCGCGAGGCGCTGCTGGCCACCCGGGCGACCGGCCAAGCCCACTACTACAGTCGCTCCAGAGCCGAACTCTGGCACAAGGGATCGACCTCAGGTCATCACCAAGTCCTCTGTTCGATCCACCTCGACTGCGACCAGGACACTATTCTCTATCGCGTCATTCCCCAAGGCCCCTCATGCCACCTGGGTCGGACAAGCTGTTTCGATGCGACGGTAGAATCGAGTGAGGTACCGCCAGCCACTGGCCACTCGCTCGACCGCCTCGACCATCGTCTCGCGGAGCGGGCCACCACCCGTCCCGAAGGATCATACACCGTTCGTCTCCTCGAGGCAGGCCCCCGAGCGATTGCGCAAAAGGTCGGTGAGGAAGGGGTCGAAGTGGCCCTCGCGGCGGTGGCGGAGGATCCAGATCGATTGGTCTCGGAATCGGTCGACCTCCTCTATCACCTCTTGGTCTTACTCCGCTCGCGGGAGGTGCCGCTCACGACGGTCTTCACCGAGCTTGATCGTCGTTTGGATTAGCCGTGGCCTTCGCACATCTCCATACCCATAGTGAGTTCTCCTTACTCGACGGTGCGAACCGAATCCCGGATCTCGTGGCCCGGGTGGGCGAACTCGGGCAGGACAGCCTGGCGGTCACCGATCACGGCAATATGCACGCGGCGTGGACCTTCTACGAGACCGCACGGGCCGCCAAGATTCGTCCGATTCTCGGATTCGAGGCGTATCTCGCGTTTGGACACCGGAGCAAACAAGACAAGCCCTCGTGGGCCCATGGTGTGTACAGCCATCTCGTCCTCCTGGCCCGCAATAAGACCGGCTATGCCAACCTCGTACGGCTAACCTCTATCGGCTATACCGAGGGATTCTACCGCCGCCCCCGGATCGACAAGGAGGTTCTGGCGGCGCACTCGGAGGGGGTGATCTGCCTCGCTGCGTGTCTCTCCGGCGAGATCGCGCTCGCCCTTCGGGCCGATCGCTACGCCGAGGCGAAAGCGAGTGCCGAGTGGTTCGCGCAGACGTTCGGACCTGACGGGTTTTGGCTCGAGATGCAAGACCATGGCATCCCCGATGAGCGGCGGGTGGCAAAGGGGATGTTGGAATTGAGTCGGGATCTCGGCATCGGCGTGGTGGCGACCAACGACGCCCACTACCTCCGGCGTGAGGATGCGGAAGCCCACGATGTCCTGCTCGCGATCGGCACGGGGTGTCTCCTGGCCGATCCCAAGCGCTTCCGGTTCACCGGCGAAGAGACCTACGTCAAGACCGAACAGGAGATGCGCGACCTCTTCCCCGATCACCCCGAGGCCATCGAGGCCACGCAACAGGTGGCCAACCTGTGTGAGTTCGACTTTGAGAAGCGGTATTTCGTTCCCAGCTTCCCTCGACCCGACACCTATGACGACGACGAAACGTTACTGGCCGACCTCGCACGCCAAGGGGTCACGAACCGTTATGGCGACCCACTCCCCACCGCCGTTTCCGAGCGGCTGGTCTACGAGTTAGAGGTCATCAACACCTCGGGCTATGCTGGCTATTTCCTCATCGTGCAAGATTTCATCGCGGCGGCGCGTGCCCGCGGGATTCCGGTCGGGCCGGGACGCGGTTCCGCTGCAGGTAGCATTGTGGCCTATGCCCTCGGGATCACCAACGTGGATCCGTTGAAGTTCGATCTCCTGTTCGAACGGTTCCTCAACCCTGAACGGGTGTCCATGCCCGATATCGATGTCGATTTCTGTTATGAGCGGCGGGGCGAGGTGATCGAGTATGTGCGGGAGCGCTACGGTCGCGAGAGCGTCGGGCAGATCATCACCTTTGGGACGATGAAGGCTCGGGCAGCCATCAAGGATGTTGCCCGGGTGCTCGAGATCCCCCCCAGCGAAGCCGATCGCATCACCAAGCTCATCCCTTCGGGCCCGGCCTACAGTCTCACCATTCCTCAGGCGGTCCAGAAAATCGACGAGCTGCGGGCCCTGGTCGAGTCGGCACCGGTCTATCGGAAGTTGGTCGACTTCGGAGCCCGCATCGAGGGGATATCTCGTCATGCCTCGGTCCACGCGGCCGGCGTGGTCATCGCCCCGGGCCCGCTCCAGGATTACGTCCCAATCTGTACCACACCAACGAAGGGATCGGGACAGCAACAGAACGGGCAGGACGCGATCATCACCCAGTATGACATGGTCGCGCTCGAAAAGGTCGGCATGCTCAAGATGGACATGCTCGGCCTCAAGACCCTTACGGTCATTCACGACACCTTGGCGATGATCGAAACCCGCACCGGTACCGCGCTCGATCTCGATGCCGTCCCACTCGATGACCCCCTGGTATACGAATTACTGCGCACCGGGCGGACTGCAGGCGTCTTCCAGTTTGAAAGCGCCCTCGCCACCGACATGCTCCGGACCATGCGCTGCGATCGGTTCGACGACCTGGTGGCGGCCAATGCCCTCATGCGGCCGGGTCCGTTGGATACGGGGATGCATACCGTCTTCATCCGCCGGAAGCTGGGACAGGAGCAGGTCCGATATCCCCATCCTTCGCTGAAGGAGATATTGGAGCCGACCTACGGCGTCATCACCTATCAGGAACAGGTGATGCGGATCGCGAATGTGCTCGCCGGGTTCACGTTGGCTGAGGCCGATGTCCTTCGGAAAGCGGTCGGCAAGAAGGATGCGGTCCTGATTAAGAAGGAACTGACACGCTTCGTCGACCGCGCCGTGGCCCAGGGACACGATAAATCCCTGGCCAAGGATCTCGCCTCCCAAATCGAGACGTTTGGGCGCTACGGATTCAACAAGTCGCATTCGGTGGCCTACTCGATTCTGAGTTACCAGACCGCGTGGCTCAAGGCGCACCATCCCCCGGAGTTCATGGCGGGCCTCCTCTCGGCCGAAATCGGCAACCCCGACAAGGTGGTGCAGTAC
>JAJCZW010000237.1 GCA_029262155.1 Gemmatimonadota bacterium | reverse complement strand
AATTATCGTCCAACGTCTCGCGCCCGAGGCTGAAGGACACGGCACCGACACCGTGGTACGCGCCTTTCATCGTGCCGACGGCGTGTTGCGCGCGCGGGTCCCACCGATCAAGATGGTCGCTTCCGCGATTACGATCGGGTCTGGCGGAGCAGCAGGACGCGAAGGACCCATCGCGTTGGTCACGGCCGGTCTGGGTTCGTGGTATGCCGACATCACCGAACGCACCGGGGAGTATCGCCGGATGCTGATGTTGGCGGGAATGGCAGCGGGACTCGCCGCCGTTTTCCGGTCACCGGTCGGCACCGCACTCTTCGCCATCGAGGTGATGTACGCCGACATCGAGTTCGAATCGCCCGCACTCTTCGCGACGATGCTCGCGTCGATCGTCGCGTATGCCGTCAATGGTTTGTTCTCCGGCTATGAGCCACTCTTTCTGGTGCCTGATCATATCGGGCTCATCAATCCGTTGGAGA
Source organism: Gemmatimonadota bacterium (assembly GCA_029262155.1). Classification (GTDB taxonomy): domain Bacteria; phylum Gemmatimonadota; class Gemmatimonadetes; order Gemmatimonadales; family GWC2-71-9; genus OFTM291. The sequence continues at coordinate 8,851 of JAJCZW010000237.1, read as the reverse complement.
ACGGATGGTTCATAGTGTTAGGGATCGCGGCCGGGATCTTCGGCGCGACGCTACCGACCCTGTTCTATCGGGTACGCGATGGCTTTCGCGCACTCCCGATCCGCCCCGAACTCAAACCGGCACTCGGTGGGCTCCTGACCGGCTTGATAGCCCTCGCCGTGCCCCAAGTCATCGGCGGCGGCTACGGATGGGTCCAAGCTGCGATTAATGGACAACTCACGGTGGGACTCCTGTTGATCCTGCTCGTAGCCAAGCCACTGGCACTTAGTTTTACGGTCGCATCGGGTGGCTCCGGCGGTGTCTTTGCCCCCTCGCTCTACATCGGCGCCATGCTCGGCGGACTTCTGGCGAGCCTCACCCACCTACCCGCAGCGTCGTTCGTCATCGTGGGCATGGCCGCCGTGTTCGCCGGCTCAGCGCGAGTCCCGCTTGCCACCCTGATGATGGTCACTGAAATGACCGGTGGCTACACCCTTTTGGTGCCAGCAGCCTTGGCCGTCATGGTGGCGTACTTGGTGCAACGACAGTTGGGGAGACGATTCCACTACGGAAGACTGTATGAGGCACAGGTGAATCGGCCGGCCGACTCGCCGGCCCACCACTCGGAACACCTGGAGATCGCGCTCGATTTGCTGCAACAGCGGAAGATCATCGATCCAGGTCAAGCCGGGCGTCTTGATCTCCTCGGCCTCCTTCGATCTGGCATTCCGGTCGAGTTGCCGGGGCAACAGCGACTGACGATCAGGGTCCTGAAAGAATCCAGCCCCTGCGTTGGTCAACCGGCAGCCGGCAGTGATCTCACCGCCGATGGTGAAACTCGCCTGTTCGCCATCATCCGCGGTGAGCATATGCTCGGGCCGCGCGAAGACATCCAACTCGCGGCCGGCGATCGACTGCTATTGCTGACTTCCGCCGAGGCGCTCGAGAAGATCGCACCGCACCTCGAACCCTGGTAAAGTATCGACTGCGGGGTGGACGACCCTGAGCAACCGTCACCGCAAAGCACATCGTGCACGGTGAATGGGCTATAGCGTAAGGCACTCCTCAATGGCGTGGCGCCGACTTCCTCAACCGCAAAGAGGCGCAAAGGGGCCAAGGGTGCTTTATTCCCCTCCGCATCCTTCGCGTCTTCGCGGTGAGAGAATGATTGTGAGGAGCGTGACATGACCGAAATGACCACCGCCCACGAATCCACCGCCGACCGTGACCGAACCCAGCGCCTCTTCGGCCTGGCATCATGCCGAACCTGGCCTCCCCTGTCAGTTGCCTACGCCTTCATCCGAGACCTAATCATGCACCTGAAACGCTTCCTCCCCCTCTCAATGTCGCTGAGCCTGCTCGGCGCACTGCTCCTCCCCACCACCATCCTGGTTGCCCAACAGGATGTGGTCCTCGACTCGGCCCTGCTGGCGGGGTATAGGTGGCGGAACCTCGGTCCTGATCGAGGGGGCCGCTCCGTTGGGGTCACGGGCGTCAAGGGTCGGCCCAACGAGGCCTATTTCGGTGCCGTGGGTGGAGGGCTCTGGAAGACAACAGACGGCGGTGAGAATTGGGCACCGGTAACCGACTTCCAGATCACCGCGGCATCGGTTGGGGCGGTGGCTGTTAGTGAGACGAACCCCGATCTGATTTTCATCGGGACTGGTGAGACGGCTATTCGGGGCAACATCATGCCGGGCGATGGGGTCTATCGGAGCCGCGACGCAGGCAAGAATTGGGAGCATGTGGGCTTCCGGCAATCTCACGGAATCTCGAAGATCCGGATCCACCCTACCAACCCCGACATCGTGTTCGTCGCGTCCTTCGGGAAGTACAGCGCGCCCAGCGAAGAACGCGGCGTCTACAAGAGCACCGACGGGGGAAACACCTGGCGCCGAGTGCTCTTCCGGGATGATCGGACCGGCGCGATCGATATCGCGATCGATCGAAACAACCCGCAGGTGATCTATGCGGCGCTCTGGGAAGCCTATCGGAAAGAGTACACCATGTCTTCGGGGGGACCGGGAAGCGGAATGTTCAAGAGCGTCGACGGTGGCGAGACCTGGATCGAGATCACCCGGAACCCGGGGATGCCCTCGGAAGGCGTTGTAGGTCGGATTGGCCTGGCTGTGTCGAGTGCCAACTCCAACCGCGTGTACGCCCTCTTCGAGAATGACGCCGGTGGACTCTTCCGGAGCGATGATGCCGGCGCGACGTGGGAGTTGGTCAACGACAACCGCGCCATTCGGCAGCGGGCGTTCTACTACACCCATGTCTTTGCCGATCATCACGACGCCGACGTCGTGTATCTCGAGAACACCTCCATCTTCCGCTCCACCGACGGTGGCAAGACGACGAAGGCCATCAACAACGGAACCCACGGCGATTTTCACGATCTCTGGATCGATCCCGATGATCCATCGCATTTGGTGGTCGGCAACGACGGAGGTGGAGCGGTCAGCAGCGACACCGGACAGCACTGGACCGACGAGGAGTTCTCGACCGCCCAGTTTTACCATGTGGTGACCACGGCACACATCCCATTTCATGTCTGCGGATCACAGCAGGACAACAGCACCCTCTGCCTGCCGTCCGATTGGAACCTGAACCGGTTCCGGGCCGACACCGTCGGGGCGGCCCCAGGCCGCGTCCGATCACTAACCGAAGGCTCTATGGATATGGCGTATCGCGCCGGAGGCGGGGAGCCGGGCTACATCGCTCCGGATCCGAAGGACCTGGATCTCTTCTACTCGGGGACCAATAACGGCAGATACATCGACAAATACAATCGCCGACTGGGTACCTCGCGCGAGGTGAATCCCTATCCCTGGTTTTACTCTGGCGAACCCGCCATCGATATGGTGGAACGGTGGCAGTGGACGTTCCCAATCATCTTTTCGCCACTCGATCCCAACACCTTGTATGCCTCATCAAACCGGCTCTGGCGGACCACCAACGGAGGCAAGACGTGGGATGCGTTGAGTGGCGATCTCACTCGCGCCGACCCGAGCACGTTGGGCCACTCCGGTGGCCCGATCACCGGGGATATGAACGGCCCTGAAGTCTACGCCACCATCTTTGCAGTTGGACCGGGCAAAGTCGATATCAATGTCATCTGGACCGGGTCGGACGATGGGCTGGTCCATGTGACCAGAGATGGAGGAACGACCTGGACCAATGTCACCCCGCCCGACATGCCCGCTTTTGGTCGGGTAAGCCAGATCGACGCATCGGCATTCGATGCGGGCAGGGCCTACGTTTCAGTCCGACGCCCCCTGTTGGATGACTTCGCGCCCTACATCTGGAAAACGACCGACTACGGCCAGACCTGGACCAAGATCGTTCACGGTATCCGAAGCGATGCGTACGTTCATGCTGTGCGAGAGGACCCTAACCGCCTTGGCCTACTCTACGCCGCGACCCAGCATGGGGTGTACATCTCCTACAACGACGGCGCCGCGTGGCAGGAACTCAACCCCGGCCTCCCCGATCTCCCGATCGTGGATCTCATCGTCGAGAAGAACGAGTTGGTCATCGCGTCTCACGGACGTGGATTCTGGATCCTTGATAACATCGCCCCACTCCGGCAGGCCACGCCGAACCAGACCAGTGAGGCGATCGTCCTGTTCAAACCCCCGGTGGCCTATCGCTCCACCAACGGCGTGACATTGTCCTGGTGGCTGGCAAACGCACAGACGGAAGCGACATTGGACATCCTTGACTCCACTGGCACCATCCTTCGGAGGTATGCCCCCCCAGATTCTGCCGAGAAACGTGATCGCTGGGCCGGCCCCGCGATGCCAGCGAAGGCACGTCTCAACACCCTCCAATGGGATCTGCGGATTGCGCCTGCGGTCTCCTTCCCGGGGATGATTCTCTGGGGCGTCCGGACCTTGGCACCGGTCGTCCCACCAGGCCGGTACAGTGTGCGTCTCACTGCCAATGGCCAGGTCCGGACAACCGAGGTTCTGATCCGGCCGAATCCCTGGATCACCGATGTCACCGATGCCGACCTGCGCGCCCAGTATGCCTTCGGCCGCAGAGTGCAGGCCAAGGTCCAGGAGGCCAACGCTGCGGTGATCGCCATCCGTCGGGTCAAGACACAACTCAAGGAGCGCATCAAACAGTCGGACGATAGGCGCCTAGCGAGCGCCGCCGAACAATTGACAACACACGCCTCGGCGGTGGAAGCCAACATCTATCAGGTACGCAATCGGAGCAATCAGGACCCGCTGAACTTCCCCATCAAGGTGAACAATCGCTTGGCCAACCTCTTGTCGATGTCCGAGCGAGGCGATGGTCGGCCCGGTTCGGGATTGGAGGAGGTCTTCGCGATCATGGTCGAGCGGCTCGCACAGTACACCAACCAATTGGCGGAGGTGTGGGCATCCGATCTTGTGACCGTGAATCGAGAGTTGCGTCGTGTGGGCCTTGCACCCGTCGACCCACAGGATGAGAACACACGACTATCCGCTGATGCAGAAGGGAGCGACCGGTAAGCTGGATCGAGGGGAATGCCGATGGAAGCAACGTAGAAGGGGCAAGGCACGCCTTGCCCCTTCTACCGCCGAATGCCTTGCCCCTTCTACATCCTACCCCTGCTGCAAATGCGGCACCAAGGCCGACGTTAGTTGATCGGGGGGTAGCTCAACCTCTCTACGTAACGGTAGGTGGTCGTCTTCATACTGCTGACCGACTGAAGCAGTGCCCGACGTGCGGCCCCGAAGGCCTCCTGCGCAGCCGTGTTCCCCTCCCAAAGGCGGAAAATGCTGTTCTCACCGTAGAACGCGACACGGGTATCGTAGGACGTCACGACTTGTGTGCGTGCCTCGCCCATCCGCACACGATAGACACTGACGGCGTAGGGGTACTTGATATCGGCTCGGGCCTTATTCATCGCCTGCATGGCTTCGTTGAAGGCCCGTCCCTGACCCGGGGCGATCGCGTATTCCGTTACCGCGACCCATCCTTGGTCAACTGGGGTACCAGCAGGCTGGTATGACAGGTTAGGCACGAACACCGCAATCTCGGTTGACTGCGCCTGGGCCGGGCTGTTCTCGAAGGCCTCGCGAATCTCTTTGTCTGCGTCCGGCTGGGCCTCGGCGATCCTTTGCTGGAGCCGAGTGTTTCTGAATAACTCGTCTCGCGAGTGCGGCGACACAATGATGGTGCGGTTGCCCTCGTTGTAGGCCCACCACCCCACCTCGGCTGCGGGCAGATTCGCTGCCTTTGCGGCACCCGCCAGCTTGGCCAATCCGTTGCGCCACGTTCCCATGGTAGCCGGCGCGAGTTCAAGGGTCGTGACCTGGAAAACCGGGGGTGGCGGGGTATCCTGGGCCGAGACAGCGGGAACAGCCAGGATTGTACCCGCGAGAGCGGAGACAACGGAGCGCAGTCGCATTGAAACTCCTGATTTGGGGGAAGAAGCTATGAGTACGGGCCAGGGTTACCACCGTCAACAGATGTCTCATTACTGAAGGAGCTGCCGTCGTTGCACCGGGGATATCAAGGAGAGGAGTCCGACACTAACGAGAGTGGAAAACCGGTAGGGTCAGCGCCTCGCTATCCTTGAATCTTCTGGCGAAAGACGGGCCTCGACAGTATCCTACGCGTGATCCCGGACGGAGAACAACACCTGCCCGACCCCCTGGAACGCCTAACAGCCGCCCTTGCCGATCGCTATGCCCTTGAGCGCGAGCTCGGTGCACCCCTCACCCCTGTCCCCCTCTCCCGCACATGGGAGAGGGGCCAGGGGTGAGGGGTGCGGAGTCCGGGCCATGAGCATGGAAGGCCTGACCGCTGCCGTTAGCCGTAGCTACCGGATCGAGCGGAAACTCGGTCAGGCCCGCCCCGAGCGTAGTCGAGGGGGTGGACTGCCACTTGCGACGCCATGCCGGGCTAGATTCAAGCCGTGAACTCCCGCCAACCGACCGACACCTCCCCCGAAGTACGAGCGCGGCACGGGGAGCTCATCGCGGCCCTCAGCCCCGCCGAGCGCCTTGCCCGCGCCCTGGCCCTCTCGACCCTGGCCCGCGACTTTGTGTGGGCAGGAGCCCGCGGGGGCAGCGGTGGCCAGGCGTCCGAGGCCGTCCACCAGCGGTTTCTCGTGCAGATGTACGGCGACGGCGTGGCGCGGTGGGTGGCTCGTCGGATAGCGGCGGAGGGTGTGCTATGACCGGGGTGGACGACCTGAGCCAGGCGGTCGCGATGGTGACCCGGATTCTCGAATCTCACCGGGTGCCCTACTTCATCACCGGGTCGCTCGCATCCAGTGTCCACGCCGAGTTCCGGGCTACTAACGACATCGACATCGTTGCGGATTTCGAATCCGTCAACCTGGGTCCTCTGATGCGAGCGTTCGACGCCGAGTTCTTCGCGGATCCCGAGCAGGCCGTCAGGTGCGTCCACCAAGGACAGTCCTTCAACCTCATCCACCGCCGCTCATACCTGAAGGTGGACTTTTTCCCCGCGGAGTCCGCCTTCAACCGGACAGCGATCCAGCGCGCGGAACAGGTGATGCTCGGAGCGAGTGGGCCCGCGCTTCGGGTGGCCACGCGAGAGGATATCCTGCTGGCGAAGCTGCAATGGTATCGGCTCGGCGATGAATCGTCCGAGCAGCAGCGCCGGGATATCATGGGGATCGTATTCCTGAATCGTGACCGACTCGATCGCCTATACATCAGCCGGTGGGCGAAGGAACTCGAGGTCGAGGACTTGCTCGATCGCTTCCTTGCCCTGGACGCTGAGCAGCCATGAGTGCTCCCCTCGACCGCCTCACCGCCGCCCCCTCGGGCTCGAAAGTGAGGGTGCTTTCCGATGATTATTGAAGCCCTCAGGGCAAGCCTGGCCGACCGCTACCGGATCGAACGCGAACTCGGTCAGGGGGGCATGGCCACTGTCTATCTGGCCCAGGACCTCAAGCACGATCGGCAGGTGGCCCTCAAGGTGCTTCGGCCCGAACTAGCGGCCGTCATCGGCGCCGACCGCTTCTTAGCCGAGATCAAGACAACGGCCAACCTGCAGCACCCGCACATCCTCCCGCTCTTCGATAGCGGCCAAATTGTCGCTCCCCCTCTCCGCGAAGGGGAGAGAGGGACGGCGGGGGGTGAGGTCTTCCTCTACTACGTCATGCCGTTCATCGAAGGCGACACCCTGCGCGATCTGATTGCTCGCGAGAAACAACTCCCCATCGACACCGCCATCGCGATTGCCTCGGAGGTGCTGGACGCGCTCGATTACGCCCACCGACACGGGGTGATTCATCGCGACATCAAACCGGAAAACATTCTGTTGCACGACGGCCGTGCCCTGGTCGCCGACTTCGGGATCGCCCTCGCGGTCAGCAGCGCCAGTGATAATCGGATGACCGAAACCGGAATGAGTCTTGGCACCCCCCACTACATGAGCCCGGAACAGGCGATGGGTGAGCGGAATCTCGACCAGCGCAGCGACGTCTATTCCGTCGGAGCGATGTTGTATGAGATGCTCACCGGCGACCCGCCCCATCACGGCTCCACCGCCCAAGCGATCGTCGCCCAGATTCTGACGGAGGAAGCGCGCCCCCTCGACGGACGCCGAAAGACCGTCCCGCCCTTCGTGGCAGCGGCAGTGCATCAAGCGTTAGCGAAACTTCCCGCCGATCGCTTCACTTCCGCCGACACCTTTCGGCACGCCCTGCACGATCCCAGCTTCAGCCCTGCGACGACCCGTACCCTCGCCGCCCCCACGACGGCATCCAGCCCTATCACGCGCAATCGTTTGGTCCTCACCGCAGTCGGCACAATGGTCGCCCTGGTTCTGGCCTTCCTCGGTGGGCGTCGATCGACACCCACCCCAAGCAGCAGGCTCATACAGTTTAGTATCCCCCTCCCCGACAGTGTCTCCGGGATCGGGCGCTGCTGTGGCGGAGGCGTTCTTCTCTCACCAGATGGCACCACGCTCGTCTTCGAGGCCACAGTCGGATCCAAGGGATTCATGTACCGGCGCTCGCTCGATGCGCTGGCCGCAGCACCGATCCCAGGGACCGATGGAGCAAGTAGCCCCTTTTTCTCGCCTGATGGTCGGTGGGTCGGCTTCCTACTCGACGGAAAGCTTAGGAAGGTTTCCCTCGCTGGGGGTCCACCCGTTGCCATCACGTCGGTGGACGGGTTAGTACGGGGAGCAAGCTGGGGCGACGATGACACCATCATCTTTGCAAACTCCAACGACGGCCGGCTGTACACCGTTCCGGCTTCAGGTGGAGTTCCCACCGAAGTGTCCCAACCAACGACCGGGCGTCACCTCCACCCGCAGATGCTCCCCGGTGCGCGGGCCGTGCTTCTGACCCTGGACGAAGGCGGCGGCCTCGAATCGTATCAGGTCGGTATCCTGCACCTGGACAGCGGAACGATCGACACCGTTGTGACGGGAACCGATGCCCGATATGCCTCGGGCTATTTACTCTTCACCGGAGCAGATGCTTCACTTCTTGCCCAGCCGTTCGATCCCCGGAAAGGCGCCACAACCGGCCCCGCTGTTGCGCTCTTTGATGGCGTCCTGGTTCGGGGCGATGGTACCGCCGAGCTGGCGGTGTCGTCCCAAGGCGGGCTCGCCTATGTCCCTGGAGTCGTCGGGGGAGGTACCGAGGAGGAGCTGCTCTTGATCGATGGCGATCGACGGGAAGCGCTCACGCTCCCCCAAGGCACAAACTTTGAATCACCGGCGTTTTCGCCCACCGGCGACATGATCGCCATTCGCCTCGCGGGCATGTCCGATCAGCAGGACATCTGGATCTTCGATCGGGGCCAGGGCACCCTGACACGTTTCACCGTCGAGGGAGAGAACGATAGGCCCGTCTGGACCACCGACGGTAGGCGAATCGTGTACTCCACCC
>JAJCZW010000236.1 GCA_029262155.1 Gemmatimonadota bacterium | reverse complement strand
CAGGATCCTAAATCCTGCGCGTCTGCCAGTTCCGCCACGCTCGCCCTACGCGTCAATCTATGCGGACCACCCCGAAAAACGACTCCCCCACTTCAGCCGCCCTACGCTTCGACCGTCCCAAGCCAATCCCGTGTCTGCGCGATCATCTCATCCAGTCCAGGGGTTTGGCCTTGGGCCTCCCCAACCGCTCCCGACGTCCCCAAATGTTCCAGTTGTTGGCAGATTTGCACCAATCCGATAGCGCCCATCGTGGCAGCGCTCCCCTTCAAGGCGTGGGCCGCTGACCGGAGCGCCGGGCCATCATCTCCCTGGATTGCTGTGAGGATCGCATTCTGGCGGCCGGGCAGGTCTTGGAGAAACGCCGTGATCAATTCAGCAATCAAGTTCGGGCTGGTTTCGTCAACAAGCTCCCTGTACCCATCGAGAACCGCAGGATCAAAGATCAAGGCGCCACCATCTGAGCGGTCGTCAAGCACTTCTCCTCCCATACAGGCTTTACCTCCGATTAGATTCTCTCGCGTACTGACCGGATCGAGCCTCTAGACAATCGTACCTGGAGCGGTGCTGATGCGAAACTCCCGAATACACCTGTCCCGGAAAACCGTTACGAGCATGCTGCTCCTGGGAATGGTCGCCTGTAGTCGTGGCGACGCTCGTACGGAAGCCCTGACGGCCGGGATAACGAAGGATAGCGCTTTGGTCGTCATGGGTGGCGGTGAGCCCCACCAGAGCCTACCGTACCTCCTCGACGGCCATATGATAGAAGCCCTGCTCTTTGCCCGACCAAGGTCGACGGCGGAAGAAGCCGATGCGGCCCCGCGCACCCAGACCCCGGTCGTGCTCATCGATGGGTTGGTCCGTGGGTGGGGGTGGGTCTTTTGGGATTCGGTCGCGACAGCGAACAGCATTCCGGTACCCGAAAAGTAGGCCTGGGTAAAACAAGCGCCCGGAACCGCATGGCCCCCGGGCGCTCCTGAGTGATCGTGATGCGGAGAGGCCTACTGATTCGCGAGCCTCACATAGACGATTCGGCGGCCACCTTCGCCGTTGTTCAACCCCTGGTTATAGACCGTCACCGCTACGACACCGGAGGCGCTCCGTAGCGCCCGGCGGAGGTCAGCCTCGGCCGAGATCTTCACACCTTCTACCTCCACAATGATGTCTGGCGAGGTTCCCCGGTCGGCTGGGAGCAGGTTGGCCCGCTCCGCAGGTCCTCCAGCGGTGATCGAGGCAACCACAACTCCTGCGATCGTGCTTGGCAACTGCAACTGCCGAGTCCACTGAGCCGTGAGCGGCTCAATCTGGATACCCAGACGCTCGACTGCTGCCGAGCCAGCGTTGTCCGAGGAGGGTTCGTCTGTGTTCGGGGCGTTCGAGGCGACCGTCACATCTTGGTTTTGGGCCATGAGCCGGACAGGAATCGTCTTCCGAGCCCCTCCCTTTCGGGCCACTTCGACTCTCGCAACCTCTCCAGGCTTCCGGAAGCCGACGAGCTGTTGGAGTTGCGCCGTGTAGTCGACCCGGTTCCCGTCGATCGTAATGATCACATCGCCGACTTTGATCCCTGCCCGCTCGGCTGGTGAGCGGCTGCCCGTAAAGCTTTGGACGACCACACCGCGAATCTCGTCAAGGTTGACATATTCAGCCGCCTCTTCGGTCACATCAGCAACGCCGATTCCCAGGACGGATCGTTGCACATGACCGGTGGCGATCAACTGCGTCATGACATTGTTGGCCAGGTCGATTGGGATCGCAAATCCATAGCCGACGTTGAACCCCGTCCGGCTTGCAATCGCAGAGTTAATCCCGATCACTTCGCCCCGCATGTTGACCAGGGGGCCCCCGGAGTTCCCTGGATTGATCGCGGCGTCGGTTTGGATAAAGTCCTGGATACCAAGGCCGCTACTGTTGTTGCCCAACTGGAGTTGACCCCGCCCCTTCGCGCTTACAATCCCGCTTGTGACCGTAAAGGCGAGCCCTTCTCCCAGCGGGTTGCCGATTGCCAAAACCCACTCCCCAACTCGTGCGCTTTCACTCTGTCCCAAGGTGGCCGGGGTGAGGTGGTCGGCGTCGATCTTGAGAACGGCCACATCGGTCATCGGATCAGTGCCCACCACCGTGGCCGTGAACTCCCGGCGATCCAGGAGCCGGACGTGTACTTGGTCGGCGTTCTCGACCACATGGTTGTTGGTCAGCACGTAGCCGTCGTTGGAGACGATAAAGCCCGAGCCGCTCCCGCGTTCGACCTGCGGCTGTTGTTGACGGAAGAACTGCTCGAATCCTGGGGGGACTCGACGGGCGGTTCCTTCGCGCTGACGCAACGACGTGATGTACACCACCGAGGGGCGCACATGGTCCACAACCGCCGCGAAGGCGTCACTCAAATCGACGAGGGGCTGGGCCGCCCGAATTGGGGAACGCTGGGCGGTGTTTCGTGTGGGGACCAAGGTGGGCTTGGTAGATCCACTCTGCTGGGCAACCGTGGACTCAGGGAGATCCAGCAGGCCTGCGAAGAGGAGGCCCAAGGCAAAGGCAAGGCTGACCAGCCCTCCGAACTTCATCCAGTTTCGTGCACGAACCGACATAGAACCTATCCTGCAGAGTGTTGAAACCGACGGTCTATCCTCGAATCCTAGTGGACCACCCCGACGGACGGAATGTCTCTGGGCCACCCAACCTATGGATGCACGGGACACGCGATCAGTCGCGTGCCCCATGCCCGCCCAGCCTTACGACGCCGGCTGGTCGTCCACAATCTCGTAGTCCGCCTCGACGACATCCTCCTCCGCCTTGGCTTCCTCAGCTCCTTCGTCCCCAGCGGGACCCTCTGCGCTGGCGCTCTCCGCACCCGAGGTGGCCTCGTACAGGGAGGCTCCCGCAGCGGAATAGGCTGCATTCAACTCTTCAAGCGCCGATTTGATGCCCTCAGTTTCTCCGGTGCGAAGCGCCGCTTTCCCTGCCTCCAACGCTGCGGCAAGCCGGTCTTTCGCTTCCTGAGTCAGGCGATCGACCCATTCCTTGCTGTCTTTCTCGACCTGATAGACCAAGCTGTCGAGTTGATTGCGCGCCTCGATTTCATCCCGGCGTGCCTTATCCTCCTCGGCGTTGCTCTCAGCCGCTTGGACCATCTTGTCGATATCGCTGTCGCTCAGTCCACTCGACGCCTCGATCCGGATCTTCTGCTCCTTGTTCGTTGCCTTGTCCTTGGCAGAGACATGAAGAATGCCGTTCGCATCCAGGTCGAAGGTCACCTCAACCTGGGGCATGCCCCGTGGGGCTGGTGGAATACCGGTCAACTGGAACTTCCCGATTGTCCTGTTGTCAGTGGCCATCTGGCGTTCGCCCTGCAACACATGAATCTCGACGGTGGTCTGGTTGTCTTCGGCCGTCGAGAAGACCTCCGATTTCTTCGTCGGGATCGTGGTATTGCGTGGGATCAGCACCGTCGTCACACCGCCCAACGTCTCAATCCCGAGAGAGAGGGGGGTCACATCCAACAACAGGACGTCCTTGACCTCGCCGCCCAGCACGCCACCCTGAATGGCCGCACCAATCGCCACGACTTCATCGGGGTTGACCGACCGATTGGGCTCTTTCCCAAAGAACCCTTTCACGATCTCCTGGATCTTCGGAATTCGAGTCGATCCACCGACGAGAATGACCTCATCGATTTCATCCGGCTTGAGGCCAGCGTCCTTGAGCGCTTTCTCCATCGGTGGGAGGGTCCGCTGGATCAAGTCCTCGACCAGTTGCTCGAACTTCGCCCGCGTGAGGGTGAGGTTCAGATGCTTCGGCCCCGATTGGTCCGCCGTGATAAACGGGAGATTGATATCGGTCTGTTGGGTGCTGGAGAGTTCCATCTTGGCCTTCTCCGCACCTTCCTTGAGCCGCTGGAGCGCCATAGGGTCTTTGGAGAGATCGATGCCTTGATCCTTCTTGAATTCCGTCACCAGCCAGTCGATCAGCCGCTGATCAAAATCGTCCCCACCCAGGTGGGTATCACCATTGGTGCTCTTGACCTCAAACACCCCTTCGGCAAGTTCGAGGACCGAGATATCGTAGGTACCGCCTCCAAGATCGAATACGGCGATCTTCTCTTCCTTCTTGCGTTCCAGTCCATACGCCAAGGCGGCGGCCGTAGGCTCATTGATGATCCGAAGCACCTCGAGGCCGGCGATTTTTCCCGCGTCCTTTGTCGCTTGCCGCTGGGCATCGTTGAAGTAGGCCGGGACCGTGATGACCGCCTTTTCCACGGTGGTCCCCAGATAGTCTTCGGCGGTCTGCTTCATCTTCTGCAAGATCATCGCCGAGATCTCGGGTGGTGTGTAGGTCTTCCCGGCGATTTCTACCGCGGCCAGACCATTCTTGCCGGCTCCGACTTTGTATGGCACCCTGGAGGTCTCTTCCTTGATCTCACCCATCACTCTCCCCATGAACCGTTTGATGGAGAAGATGGTTTGGGTCGGATTCGTGACCGCTTGCCGTTTGGCTACCTGGCCGACGAGTCGCTCACCATCCTTGGTGAACGCCACGACAGAAGGCGTCGTTCGGCCTCCTTCTGCATTCGGGATGACGACCGGATCGCCACCCTCCATGACAGAGACCACCGAGTTTGTGGTACCAAGATCGATACCGATGATTTTGGAGGCCATTGTTACTCCAAGTCTTTGAGGTTATTGATGTTACGATAACTCATGTTGGCATAAAGCCAACCCAATTCTCGATCTTCAACTGGTGACGAAGCAACGGTTGTACCGGGAAATGGTGCCAAACTGGCAGGATCGCGGTTTGACCAAACTTCGGTCCCGCTCGATTCGAAACCTCTGGCTGCTCAGATCGGACGAAACCTCGCCTGGAAGAAGCGGAGGTACTGTGGCTCATACTCGAATTCGAGCCCCCGGACTCCATCCCGATTCGACATGACCTGCTCAACTGCCTCAGCCGTCACGTCCATATGGGCCTGGGTATAAACCCTTCTCGGGATAGTCAGACGAACCAGTTCCAATGCAGGGATTCGGTCCTTACCAGTTTCCGCATCTCGCCCGGCCGAGACCGACCCCCGCTCCATGGCGCGGACCCCCGACTCGACGTACAGCGAAGCTGCCAAGGCTTGGGCAGGGAAGGCGAAACGGGGAATATGGGGTAACATCGTTGCCGCATCGAGGAAGACAGCGTGGCCCCCGATGGGTAGAACGACGGGAATGTTCGCCGCTATCAGCCTGTTGCCCAGGTACTCGACCTGACCCACCCGGGCCCGGATATGGTCGTCTTCGACGGACTCTTCGATCCCGATCGCCATCGCCTCCATATCGCGCCCTGCCAGCCCCCCGTAGGTGTGGAGGCCTTCGTAAACGACCACTAGGTTCCGGGCCTGTTCGGCAAGGTCTGGATCGCGGAGACCGAGCCAACCCCCGATGTTGACTAAACTGTCCTTCTTACCGGACATCGTGGCCCCGTCCGCGAGGCGGCAGAGGTCGCGGAGAATCTCGGCGACCGGGCGCTCTCCTTGTCCCGGCTCACGTTGTTGGATGAACCATGCGTTTTCGACTGCCCTGGTAGCATCGAGCATGATCCGGAGGTGATGGGTGTCGGCGTAGTAACGGATTTCCTGGAGGTTCTGCAGGCTGATCGGCTGTCCGCCAGCCATGTTGACTGTGGCGGCGATGGAGAGATAGGGAATGCGCGAGGCGCCGACAGCTTTCACCAGGCGATCCAGCTTGGTGAGGTCCACATTGCCTTTGAACGGGTGGAGCGATGAGGGGTCATGGGCATCATCGATGATGATATCGTGAAAGGTGCCTCCGGCGAGTTCTTGGTGGAGACGGGTTGTGGTGAAGTACATGTTGCCTGGGACGTGGTCGCCCGGATGGATCAATAGGCGAGACAGGAGATGTTCCGCCCCTCGTCCCTGATGGGTGGGGATGCACTGGGGAAAGCCATAGTACCGGTCCACCGTCTCTGCGAGGTGGTAGAAATTCCGGGATCCGGCGTAGGCCTCGTCACCCATCATCATGCCGGCCCACTGTCGATCGGACATGGCATTGGTGCCCGAATCGGTCAGGAGGTCGATGTACACATCGTCCGAGCGCAGGAGAAAGGTGTTATACCCCGCTTCACGGATGGCCTGTTCTCGCGTCGAACGACTGGTGAGCCGGATCGGTTCAACGACTTTGATCTTCCACGGCTCCGCCCAACTATGTGGCGCCACGATCATCCCTCCTGGAGGTAGCGCGAGGATAGGAACCCCTCCATGAGGCGATCATGAATTCGGGATGAACCGCGAGGATTGCTCACTATATTGACGGCATGCTCCCGTACCGCGACGACAACCCGACAGTTCTGACTCCTGTCGTCACAGTTGGACTGATTGGGATGACGCTGCTGGCATGGATTTTCCTCCAAGGCGCCGGGAACCCGACCACCCTGGCCGGTTCCATCTGTCGATGGGGTCTCATCCCCGCCGAGCTGTTGGGGACGGCCGTCCCGGGCTACGAAATTCCACTGGGTCGGGGAGCCGCTTGTGTGCTCGGTTCCTCCCCCACCTGGTTTACCCCAGTCACATCGATCTTCCTCCATGGTGGGTGGTTGCACCTCTTGGGAAACCTCTGGTTCCTGTGGATCTTCGGGAACAATATCGAAGACTCCATGGGACACGGTCGGTTTCTCGTGTTCTACCTACTGACGGGCCTCACGGCGGCCGCGGCACAGGTGGTGGTCCAGCCCGGGAGTGCGGTCCCCATGGTCGGGGCGTCAGGAGCGATCAGTGGGGTCATGGGTGCCTATGTGCTCCTGTACCCCCGGGTTCGAGTGCATGTTCTTATCTTCCTTGGCTTCTTCGCCTTTACCCGTCCCTTGCCGGCCTGGGTCATGTTGGGCTACTGGTTTCTCCTCCAGGTCTTGGGAGGGCTACCTTCCCTTGGGGCAGAGTCAGGGGGCGTTGCCTTTTGGGCCCATGTCGGCGGGTTTGTGTCGGGGGCACTCCTGATTCATGTCTTCAAGAATCCCGTGTTGCTTGCACAACGGGTTCGGGTGGCACCTGCCCGCATCGTGTAAATGTGGGCCCTGCGTCACAGCCGCATGGAACGAGGATGGTCATGGCGACACGAGGGAGACAGACATACCGGACGCCGAAGGGTGGGAGTGGGCTCATCGAACAGCCACACACTGCAGCCGCCCAGGATGCCGACCGGAACCCTGGGCTCCCGCTCGATCTGAGCTGGGTACGCGACGTCCGGGTCAACCGGAGCGCGGTCGAACGGAGAGCCCAAAGCCACACGCGGCGTAGATCGATTAAGGGAATATGGCAGGCGGCGTGGTATCTCAAGGCGACCACCCTGATCGACCTGACTACCCTATCGGGGGATGATAGCCCCGGCAGGGTCCGTCGTCTTTGCGCCAAAGCCCGACAACCGATCCGGCTCGATATACTCCGTGCCTTAGGTGCTGAGGAGATGCGCCCGACCGTGGCTGCAGTGTGTGTCTACCATCGGTTTGTCGAAGACGCCGTACACGCCTTGGAGGGAACACCAATTCCCGTGGCCGCGGTAAGCACCGGGTTCCCCGCGGGCCTCTCACCCCTCTCAACCCGCCTTGATGAGATCCGTGCGTCGGTGGCTGCCGGTGCCCGCGAAATCGACATCGTCATTACCCGGAGCCTGGTCCTGACCGGTGCCTGGGAGGCACTCTACGACGAAGTGTCCGCCTTCCGGGAGGCCTGTGGGGCAGCGCATCTGAAGACCATTCTTGGGACAGGAGATCTCGGAACACTCCGCGATGTTGGCCGGGCCAGTCTCGTCTGCATGATGGCTGGTGCGGATTTCATCAAGACCTCTACTGGCAAAGAGCCGGTCAACGCAACGCTCCCGGTTGGATTGGTCATGGCCCGGATGATTCGGGAGTATCGAGACCGTACCGGTGTCGCCGTCGGTCTCAAACCAGCCGGCGGTATTCGCCAGGCCAAGGAGACCCTCAGCTGGCTGTCGCTTATGAAGGACGAGTTGGGACCACAGTGGCTTCAGCCGGCCCTCTTCCGGTTCGGGGCCAGCAGCCTGCTGACCGATCTTGAGCGCCAACTGGAGCATGCTGCAACCGGCAGGTACTCGGCAGACTACCGTCACCCTCTCGCGTGACCCGCGTCGAGAAAGGACGCCAACGCATGTCGTCGATCACGGATATCTTCCAAACCATGAGCTACGGGCCTGCCCCCGAGGCCCCCGGACGAGCGGAAGCGTGGCTCGGTACGCACGAAGGTCGATTTGGCCACTTCATTGATGGTGTCGAGTCGGAGCCGTCACCCGCGGCATGGTTTGATTCGATCAATCCTGCCACCGGTGCCGTGTTGGCTCAGGTGGCCCAAGGGAGCCCTGACGATGTGGATCGGGCCGTACTCGCCGCCCGGGCCGCGCAGCCGGGGTGGCAGAGTCTTGGTGGTCACGGGAGAGCACGATACCTGTACGCCATCGCCCGCCACGTCCAAAAGCACAGTCGCCTTTTTGCGGTCGTGGAGAGTCTCGACAACGGAAAACCGATTCGCGAATCGCGTGATATCGACATTCCGTTAGTCGCCCGGCACTTCTACCATCATGCCGGCTGGGCCCAGCTCATGGCCGACACCATGCCTGGGGCCGGACCGGTCGGTGTCGTCGGGCAGATCATTCCCTGGAATTTTCCCCTCCTCATGCTCGCATGGAAGATCGCGCCGGCGTTGGCCATGGGGAATACGGTGGTGCTGAAACCGGCGGAGTTTACCTCGCTCACCGGCCTTCTCTTTGCGGAGATATGCCGTGAGGTTGGGCTCCCACCGGGCGTCGTGAACATCGTGACAGGAGATGGCCAGACCGGGGCGGCCCTCGTCGACCACCCCGATGTCGACAAGATCGCCTTCACCGGATCGACCGAAGTCGGTCGCCTCATTCGAACCGCCACGGCGGGGAGCGGGAAGAAGCTCTCCTTGGAGTTGGGAGGGAAATCCCCGTTCATCGTATTCGAAGACGCCGACCTCGATAGCGTCGTCGAAGGTGTGGTGGATGCAATCTGGTTCAACCAAGGGCAAGTCTGCTGCGCGGGATCCCGGATTCTGGTTCAGGAAGGAATCGCGGAGCGCTTGGTGGAGAAGTTGCAAGCTCGGATGGAAACCTTGCGGGTTGGCGACTCGCTCGATAAAGGGATCGACATCGGGGCGATCGTCGCGCCGGTCCAACTGGAACGCATTCGCACCCTGGTCGACCAAGGGGTGGCCGAAGGCGCCAGAATGTGGCAACCATCGTGGAGTTGCCCAACCGAAGGTCTCTTCTATCCTCCCACCCTCTTTACCGAGGTGGCCCCGGCATCCACCGTGGCACAAGAAGAGATTTTTGGCCCGGTCGTGGTCCTGATGACCTTCCGCACGCCGTGCGAAGCGGTCGACCTCGGGAACAACACACGCTACGGTCTGGCGGCGAGTCTCTGGACCGAGGATATCAACGTTGCCCTCGACATTGCGCCCCAGCTCAAAGCAGGGACCGTCTGGGTGAACTGTACCAATGTGTTCGACGCAGCGGCTGGCTTTGGAGGGTACCGAGAAAGCGGATTTGGTAGGGAGGGGGGGAAGGAAGGGTTGTGGGAGTATGTGAAGGTGACGCATGTCGAGCCACCGGCCGGCGTGGTGGCGCCGTCGCCGGTTGCCCCGGAGGCCACACCGGATGCAAGCCGCTCTCCAGCCATCGATCGCACCCGCAAACTCTATATCGGGGGTAAGCAGGTGCGCCCGGATGCCGGCTACAGTCGCCCCGTTCGCGATCGTGCAGGTGTGGTGGTCGAGGAGGTCGGGGTGGGGAATAGAAAAGATATTCGAAACGCGGTCGAGGCGGCGCACAAGGCAGCCGGGTGGAGAGGAACCACGGCTCATCTCCGCGCGCAGGTGCTCTACGTCATCGGTGAGAACCTCGCTGTACGAACCGACGAGTTTGCCCACCGGTTGGAGGGTGTGATGGGTGCCGACGAAGCGCGCCGCGAGGTCGCATTGAGCGTCGAACGGTGTTTCACCTATGCGGCGTGGGCCGACAAGTACGACGGCCAGGTACATCACACACCCTATCGTAACGTGACCCTGGCGATGCCCGAACCGATCGGCGTCCTCGGTGTGGTCTGTCCGGAGGAATCTCCGTTACTGGGGTTTCTGTCGATGGTGCTGCCGGGCGTGGCCATGGGGAACACGATCGTCGCGGTTCCGTCCGAACTCTGGCCCCTGGCGGCAACCGATTGTTACCAGGTGTTCGATACCTCCGACCTGCCCGGTGGCGTGGTCAATATCGTCACCGGGGTGCGGGATGAACTGGCGAGCGTGCTCGCAGCACACGATGACGTCGACGGGGTCTGGTATCAGGGGGGTGCCGACGGGAGCGCCACCGTCGAGAGACTCTCCGCAGGGAACATGAAACGAACCTGGGTCAATGACGGACGGCGCCGTGCCTGGATGGAGCCGGCGGCGGGAGCGGGAGAGGAGTTTCTCCGTCAGGCCACCCAGGTCAAGAACATTTGGATTCCGTACGGGGCGTGATCAGTCCTCGGGCGCCAGGCGGCCCTCAATGACCCCAGCCGTCTCATCGACGGACAGGAGCAGGCCGCCCCCGACCAGCAGGAAGAGCAGCACGATGGCCACGCCAGCCCGTTGGGTGCCGAACGCTTTTGCTGCGATCCCAAGCAAAAGGGGCCCCAAGAATGACGTGGCCTTCCCGCTGAAAGCGAAGAACCCGAAGAACTCTGCCTGTTGCTTGTCAGGG
This sequence comes from Gemmatimonadota bacterium, assembly GCA_029262155.1. Taxonomy (GTDB): domain Bacteria; phylum Gemmatimonadota; class Gemmatimonadetes; order Gemmatimonadales; family GWC2-71-9; genus OFTM291. The sequence goes on along the minus strand of JAJCZW010000236.1, from coordinate 3,997 downwards.
ATGAACCGACCCATCAGCGAGCGACTCGCCGACTGATTCGGTCCCACGAAGATCCCGATCAGAATGCCCGCTACCCAGAGCCACGTCTTGGTTGGCGCGAACACGGCCAACCCGGTGGCGAGGAACAGCGCCACAATCGTGGCCAGGATCGTTTTCTTCCCGCCGATCCGGTCGTCGAGGATTCCAAAGGCAAAGGCTCCGACGCCCGAGGCAAGATTCAAGGCGATGCCGAAGAGGATCACTTCCGATAACGGCATGCCGAACGTCCCGGCTGCATAAATCCCGCCGAAAGCAAAAATCGTCACCAAACCGTCGTTGTAGATGAGTCGGGCGACAAGGAACCGTACGATTTGGCGATATCGTCTAATCGAATGGAGGGTGCTCCACAATTTGCGAACGGCACCGGCTATCCGCCCCCGCTTGCCGCGTAGAGCTGGGCGTTCCGGGACCATCAGGAACAGGGGAAGACTGAACAGGGCAAACCAGCCAGCCACCAAGAGGTTGGTCGCGCGGACGTTGAATCCGCCTGCTTTGGAGATGCCGAACCATGGAGTATCAGGCTGCACAAAGCCGACCAGGGCGATCACCATGCAGATCAATCCGCCGACATACCCTAACCCCCAGCCATAGCCCGATACCCGACCAATCCGGTCGGAGGTGGTGATCTCCGGCAAGAACGAGTTGTAGAAGACGCCACTCGTCTCAAACGCAACATTGGCCACCACGAAAAGCGTGAGCGCGAACAGAGCCGCGTGAGGTGCCCCAGGGCTGACGAAGGTAAGCGCGGCGGTCGCGATGACGCATACCCCGGTGGTGGTTGCCAGAAATCGTTTCCGGCGTCCCTGGCGGTCGGCCATGGCCCCAACAATAGGGGAGATGATGGCGATGAGGATCGCGGAGAGACCGACCGCCCGCGACCACCAGCTGGTGCCGGTGATCTCGTCGGGGGCGATGGCTTGAGTAAAGTAGGTCGAATAGATGAAGGTGACGACGAGCGTAGTAAACGCCGAATTCGCCCAATCGTACAGTGCCCAAGACCACACCACTCGGGGAACGTTGGTCCTTGGTCCGGGATGCTCCGAATCGGCCTCCGTCATTCCTCGCGGTAAATCCATGCGCCGAGGAGGCTGCCCAGGATCACGGCGACCAACGCGACCAGGGCCCAGCCCAACAGCAGGTGGCGGGGATAGAGACCGATCATGTCGTAGCCGATAAGCGACACGAGGCTGCCACTGATCCAAAGCGCGATCGCCACAATGACTGCGGTGCGTGGACCCGGACCAAGCCTCGCGCGCGCGAGGGCATAGAAGAACACCACCGCGAGCCCAACGATCAGGCTGACGGCCACACTGAGAAGGACGACTCGCACGCTGGTGTCCGTGGAGAGGCCGTGAGCGGTCATCGCGGCCTCCATCGATTCGACATACAGGATGCTCCCCGATCCATCGAGAACCCAGATCAGGGCACCCGCTGCGATGCCACCGATCAGCCAACGACGCCGGTTGATACCTTGCATCGGTTCTCCTGTCCACGGGGGGTAGGGAATGGTACCATTCTGCGGTATCGCCGCAAGGGACCCATGGGTTGCCTCTCCACGTCGGGTCGTGCGACAACTCTCTCACGAGTCTATACAATCCAATTGGGGAGGTTACACTTGCCGTGACCATTGTGAGGAATCGTATCTGTGAAAGTCGGTCTGATCGGATCCCATGGGGTCGGCAAGACAACACTCTGTTTCGACCTGGCCTCACGGCTGAAACGACTTGATCTGTCGGTCGATCTGGTGAAAGAAGTAGCCCGAACGTGCCCACTGCCTATCAATCGGGATACCACAGTTGATGCCCAGGCGTGGATACTGCATACCCAGATCGCCGAAGAGATCGCCACCGGGAGACAGGTGGAGATCCTCATCTGCGACCGGTCGGTGCTCGACAACTATGCCTATATGGTGCACCGGGCGGGGCGACAGCCGGCGTACGATGGACTGGTCGCTTCGTGGATCCGAGGTTACCGGGCGCTCGTCAAGGTCCCCATCATCGAACCCCCGACCTTTGACGGGACGCGAGATGTGAATCAAGCGTTCCAACAGGAAATCGACGACATCATCGAGCGTCTTCTCGTCGCATTCGATGTTCCCGCTTATCGGCTCGACCCCGGGGATCGGTTCGGCTGGACCGACGCGATCCTGACGGCGGTCGGGTTGCCAACCCATGTCCCCCAGATCGATCTCTTCTCTCCCCAGCCCTGAGCCCACCGTGATCCGCCGTTTTTCTCTTCATCGTCATTCTAAGCTGATGTTTACCCTCCCTGCCGATGACATCCTGCAGTCGCAGGTGCGCTTTCCCGAGCGGACCCTGGGGCATCCCATCGCGGCCACGCTTTTGCTCTTGGGGGCTGGTGGATTGGCGACGATCCTAACCGCATCGGTGAACCTCCGCCTTGGAATTCCCGGGCACAACATCATCCTGACAACCCTTCCCACTGCTGCCGGTTTGGCGCTGGCACCCCGTCGAGGAGGCGGGACCCTCATTGGGCTGGGTGCCCTGGGCACGCTCGGCCTGTACAGCCTGATGGGGACCCGTGTCGCCGGCCCTGGTGCGCTGACCAGCTTGCTGCTCCTTGGACCCCTTCTCGACGTGGCCCTCCACTGGCAACGACGGGGCGTCTCGGTGGTGGTCGCGTTTCTCGCAGCCGGATTCTTGAGCAATGCGGTTGGGTTCAGCGTGCGTGCCGCGGCAAAGCTGTTCCTCCCCGGATGGGGTGGGGGAGGCGGCGCCGGTCGGGCCCTGCAGACCTGGTTTCCGCTCGCGGTACTGACCTACACTGGGGCCGGTCTGATTGCCGGGGGGATCAGTGCGGCAATCTGGTTTCGGATGCGGCGACGCTCGAACCCTGATGCCTGACCGTTGTAATCGGATCTATCTGGGAATCGACGATACTGATATGCCGGGTACCCCGGGGACCAATCACCTGGTACGCCAGTTCGCTCTGACCTATACCGACACAAACATCGACCTGGTTCTACGCCATCAACTCTTGCTCGATCCACAGATCCCGTTCACCTCGGGCAATGGATGCGCTTCGGCAATCCTCTGCGACACATCGGTCCCGGTCACCGTCCTTTCAAATCGGATGCGTGAATGGCTCTCCAGACTGTGTCCTCGAGGGAGTGACCCGGCGTTTGCCATCGCCGTGCACATACCGCCGGAGGTCGTCGCCTTCGCCCAGCGCTGTCAGACCACTGTCGTGCAGCCGGAAGATGCGCGGAGACTCGCCCAGTCGGCCGGAGTCCACCTCGAAACCGTGCACGGCACCCCCGCAGGGACCGTGGGAGCGCTCGCTGCACTCGGCCTCGTCAGCACCGGGAACGATGGACGGGTAGTTCATCGGCGTGGCTGGCCTTGGCCCGATCCGTTTGGCGGTGTCCAAGGGTGGGACGCGGTACTTGACCGCGGGGTGGGTCGGATCGAACCTGTGGATGGGACAAACCCGTCGCCTGGACCAATTGACGTGGGGAAACGCTTGCGCCCGGCGATGCGCAATGGGGAGGTGGTGCTTTTTGTTGAGCAAGCTTCCGCCACCGCAACCCATGGTGCTCGATGGCAGGCTGTCAAGCGACCGTAGCCCGCCCCCCCCCCGCCCGATTCGGGTGTTCCCACCAGCGAGGCGCACCGATGCCGAGTCATCCCAAACTGTTCTCCCTGCTCCTCCTGGTCCTCGCGGGAGTGGGCTGTCGTCCGATCCCATCTGTTCTCGGAACCTGGCAAGTTCTTGAGAGACGATTTCAACACGACGATTCCCTGCAGATCGAACCCTCTCCCGAGCCGGGCTACTATATCATCGGCGATGGCTATTATGGGGTGCAGGAGATTCGTGAAAGTGGACCGCGTTCTCTCTTTACCAATGAACCCTGCGGTTCACACCGCAGGCTCGGCGGAGGCGGTGGCTCACGCTACCCAGATTCTCCTAAGCCGCGTAAGCCCAGGGGTCGATAACC
>JAJCZW010000235.1 GCA_029262155.1 Gemmatimonadota bacterium | reverse complement strand
TCCTGCAAATCCTCTCCGCCGGTCTCGATACCATTAAGGGGACGATCGTCGATGCGGTCCGGACCATCTGTGAGCCGAAAGGGATCCTCTGGCGGAACGATGTCCCCATTCGACGGCGAGAGGGACTCGACCTCCATGTGGATGTGGCGTGGGGTGAAGTCCCCGAAACCATCGAGGTACGCGAAGCAGGAGTTCGCTATCTGGTCCCACCATGGACCGGGCAGAAGACGGGAGCGTTTCTCGATCAACGCCCGAACCGGATCCGTGCAGCCTTCCACACCCGACCGGGCGGCCAAGCGCTCGACTGTTGCACCTACCACGGCTCGTTCGCCCTGCACCTCGCGGGCGTCGCCGCCGAAGTCACGGCGATCGACAGTAGCAAAGAGGCACTGCTCCGCGCGGCGGATAACGCCACCCTGAATGGAATCGAACATATCAACTGGGTCGAGGGAGATGTGTTTCGAGTGCTGCGCGACCTCGAACACCGAGGAGCCAAGTTCGACACCATCGTCGTCGACCCCCCGGCATTTGCCAAGCACCGGGGTGCCATTTCGGACGCCATTCGAGGGTATCACCAAATCAATCTCCGAGCCATGCGGCTCCTTCGGGTCGGCGGCATCCTGGTGACAGCCGCCTGTAGCTACCATGTCCGACGCCCGGCATTCATGGACCTGCTCGCCCAAGCCGCCGCTGACAGTGGACGTCGGGTGACCGTCGTGGAGCACTTGGGACAGGGACCCGATCATCCGGAAGTCTTGACCATGCCGGAGACGGGGTACCTCAAGGGCGTCATCCTGCGCGTCGAGTAAGCCAACTCTACTCCGCTCCCCTCGAACTACTTACCTTAGAATATGCCGACATTCGGCAGCCCACAGGGCCATCCACGATTCCGCACATCGCGAAGACTCCCGGAACGTTGACCAGATGTTAACCACGGTCGACCTCCAGACCGGGCGACGCCCGTCACGCCCTCAGCCGTCACTGCGGCTGCAATACCAGGAATACCTGCTTCAGCGCATTGAGGCGTACAAGAACTCCCTGCCCCGAGACGCGATCTTGCGACTCGGCGACGAAGCAGCCGAAGAGTTGCAGTCCGCCACCGGGGGACAGTTCGTCTTGACTGAGGTGATGATGTTGGAGACAGTCGACCGCATCATCATCAAGCGGTTGGGCTTGGGATCGTATCGGCGATGGCAAAACCGTCTCCTCAAGCTGCGCGCCGGCCAACGCGAACCAACCCACTGGGGACTGGACCCACGACACCCGATTACGCGGGTCATGCCGCGGATCGAGAAAGGGGACCGCGTCATCACCGTTGGAGGGTCGACGGAGCCGGTCGCATGCTTTATTGCTGCGTTCGACATCCCCGTCACCTACTTGGCGGGCACCCTCGCCCTGGTCGAGGGGGCTGAGATGAGGGTTGCCGGAGAATCACTCGCGGGTCAGTTCCAGGCGTTTGTTGTCCAATTAGGTGAGTGGCTGCCACCGCTTGATCCGGCGTGTCTCGTGGTTCTCGACAGCTCCACACTCGCCGATTTGAGTGCAGGACAACGACGCCGGCTCATCAACGCACTCAAGGCGCACACCGTGCCTGGAGGAGTGCATCTCTTGATTCCGGGCGAAGCGAGCACGGCACCCGAGGCTTACCTCTCGCACTACACAGATTGGGATCGAGATCCGATGCCGGAGGAGAATGCCCCCTCCGGGGATGGTCTGTTGGTCGTCGCTTCCAACCCTCCTCCAAGCCAGCAAGCCTGAGCGCGACGATCTCGACAAACAGTAGGTAGGAAGGGGCTTTCCGGTCGGTTTGGCTGGGGGGGGAAATGCACAGGGCCGGCAGCTGGCCGGCCCCTTTGCACTTCCTGCGATGCGTTGCAGGATCCTGCAACCGCCTTACTTCTTTTTGGTAGCTTTCTTCTTCTTGGTGGCATTCTTCTTGGTGGACTTTCTCTTCGTAGCCTTCTTCTTCGGGGCTGCGCGCTTCTTAGCAGCCTTTCTCGCAGTTCGCTTCTTTGCGGCCATAACTACCTCCGAAAAATGTGATCCAACGAAGCACCTGTTCGTCGGAGGGGAGTGATGCATTCATCAGTACAAGTGCATTTCCCCACATCCAAAATTATAAATTTGTGAAATCGCGCAATACCTTTTTTCAAATTGGAGAGAATTGCGTCTTGTCGATCTGGCCGATGTTCCTGTCATCCGAACCTCGTGTGGGCTTGCGCCTCACTCCATCAAGTCCCTAAACTCGACAGACCTCCGGCCGGACTGCGCCATGCCAACGATGGTTCTCAACAGCACTCGCTACGACTTTGTCGCCGGTGCAAGCATCCTCGATATTGCACGTTCACACGACATCGATATCCCAACCCTCTGTTGGTATCCCAAGCTGCCCAACGTCGCCAACTGCCGACTCTGCTTGGTATCCGTGACCGGTCAGGACAAGCTCCTTCCTGCCTGCGGTACCATCGCAACCGATGGAATGGTGGTGGAGACAGAGTCGCTTGAGGCCAAGGCAAACTGCCGCTCGGTCCTCCGCTTGCTGGCGGAGCGCTACCCAGTTGACCAGATCGGAACCGTGGGCCCCCCGAATGAATTTGAACGTTGGCTGACACGATATGAGGTGGCCCCCACCCGATCGGGCACCCTACCACTCCGATCGGGTGATACCCGTCCCGACGACCCGATGATCCAGCATGACATGAGTCGGTGCATCCTCTGCACCCGATGTGTCCGAGCCTGTGAATCGATCCAAGAGGTCGGGGTGCTCGATGTTGCCGATCGGGGAGTCGGAACTCAAATCATCGTGGGCGGCGATGGCGACCCCGAGCACGCTGGGTGTACCTGGTGTGGTGAGTGTGTGCGCGTGTGTCCCACCGATGCGATCTTCGAGACAATCCCCAGGGCACGATTCTCCCGCGAGATCGTGGCCGCACCGGATCGCGTGGTTCGCTCAGTCTGTCCCTACTGTGGGGTCGGCTGCCAGATAGACCTCCACGTGCACGGCGACGAACTGCTCCGAGTCACCTCCCCGTGGATTGAAGAACGAACCCCGAACCAAGGGTCGACCTGTGTGAAGGGGCGCTTTGGCTACGATTTCCCCCAACATCGCGACCGCCTCACCCACCCCCTCATCCGACGGGAGTGGGAACAGCAGGATGGTGAATGGGTCTGGACCGGAACAACTCCCCGGTGGCGCGATGGCACCTGGGTCACCATCGCCGATGGGGCCAAGGGGATGAAACCCCGCCCGCCCCGGCGTCAGGTGGGAAAGCCGCCGCTGACCGGCCAGGCCCTTCGCCCAGACGACCCCGACGTTCGAGATCGCGTAGCCACCCCCGCCGAATGGTACGAACCGTTCCGCCAGGCAACGTGGGAAGAAGCCTTCAGCCTCGTCACCCAGGAACTCCTCCGGATTAAGAAGACCCACCAGCCGGTGTCCTTAGCCGGGTTCTCCTCGGCCAAATGCTCCAATGAGGAGAATTACCTCTTCATGCGAATGATTCGGGGAGCGTTGGGTACCAACAACGTTGATCACTGTACCCGACTCTGTCACTCCACCTCCGTTTCCGCTATGAACCGAGCGCTCAGTACGGCAGCCGCCTCGGGCTCGATGCGAGAAATCGAAGAGGCCTGCGACGTCATCTTCATTGCAGGGGCAAATACAACCGAGTCCCACCCGGTGTTTGGGGCCTTGATCAAGCGCGCAGTGACCCGCGGAGCCAAACTGATCGTGGCCGACGTCCGACGGACCGAGTTGGGAGCGTTGGCCGATGTCCATCTCCAGCTCATGCCAGGGTCCGATGTGGCGCTCTTCAATGGGATGTTGGCGCACATCATCGATTCGGGGTTGGCGGATACGAAGTTCATTCAGGACCGCACTTCTGGATTCGAGGCCATCAAAGAGGCCGTGCGTCCCTATACCCTCGCGCGCACCGAACAGATCACCGGTATTCCAGAGGAGACCATCCAACGGGCCGCGGAACTGTACGCGAGGGGCCCCAACACATCCACGCTCTGGGCGATGGGGCTGACCCAGCACTCCACCGGAACCGATATCGTCACCAGCCTGCTCAACCTGATGCTTTCCTGTGGTATGGTCGGGCGATGGGGTGCAGCCATGATCCCGATCCGGGGACAAAACAACGTTCAGGGCGCGAGTGATGTTGGCTGCATACCGTTCGTCTACACCGACTACCGATCGGTCACCGATCCGGACATTCGAGCCGAATATGCAGAGGCTTGGGGACTCGAACCGGAAGCCCTGTCGCTCGAGAACGGACTCATGGTGACGGAAATTGCCAAGGAAGGGAGTCCAGTTCGCGGGATGTACATCATGGGGGAGAACCCGGTGCTCTCCGATCCCAATATTCAGGCTGCGGAGACATGGTTCCGGAAACTCGAGTTCCTGGCGGTCCAGGATCTTTTCCTCACGGAGACGGCCCGGTGGGCCGATGTCATTCTCCCGGCCTCATCCTTTGCGGAGAAGAGCGGGACCTACGCCAACACCGATCGGCACATCCAACTTGCGGAGCCGGCCCTGTCCCCTCCCGGCGAGGCAAGACGCGATCTGGATATCCTGATTGAGCTGAGTCATCGACTCGGTCTCGACACACCATTTACCACCGCCGCAGAGGTCATGGACGATATCGCCAAGGTGACCCCCAACTGGGCGGGTGTCTCACATGAAAAGATTCGTCGTGAAGGGGCGATTCAGTATCCGGTGCTGACCCCGGACTCCACGGGAACTCCCTTTCTCTTCGCCGACCATTTCCCTACCCCAGATGGTCGCGCCACACTCGTCCCCGTCGAGTACCTCCCACCAGCCGAGCTGCCGGACGAGGAGTTTCCGATCTTGCTCAACACCGGGCGCCAGATGTATCACTGGCATACTGGAACAATGACCCGTCGTTCCCAAGGTCTCGACGCGCGCGAGCCGGTTCCAATCATGGAGATCAACCCGATTGACGCGACCCGGCTCCAAATCGACGAAGGGGCGATGGTTCGAGTCACTTCGCGGCGGGGGTCGATCGTATTGGGTGCGCGCCACTCGGGACGGGTTGCCCCCGGTCAGATCTTCATCCCGATGCACTACCGGGAAGCGGCCGTCAATCTCTTGACCAACCCTGCCCTCGATCCCTACGCCAAGATCGCGGAGTTCAAGGTGGCCGCGGTGCGAGTTGAGCCTGCACTTGCCTAAACCCCAGGGTGGGTGACGACATTACCCACCCCACCACCTATCGTTCACCTGCGTTCGCCCCGCCAGGACCACACGTATCGGGTGGACACGATGGCGTACCGACTCGCTATCTTTGTCCGGCGTCCATCGACCTTCCCCCCAGCCGGCGACGTGACCGGTCCGGGACCCCTCTCTCTCGCGAGTCGCAATGCGTGCCTTGGTCAAGACCGGTCCCGGTGTCGGCATGGAGCTTCAGGAGGTCCCCCTCCCTACGGTGGGTCCCAGCGATGTCCTGATTCGGGTGCAGTACGCTGGTGTCTGCGGCACCGACCTCCACATCTGGGAGTGGGACAGCTGGGCGGCCGGGCGTATGCTCCCCCCAACCGTCATCGGCCATGAATTTGCTGGGGTGATAGAGCAGTTAGGTCCCGAGGCCGAAGCAGCCGGCCTCCTCGCGGTCGGCGATCAGGTCACCGCCGAAGGACACATCATCTGTGGCCATTGCCGCCAGTGCCGCACAGGCCATGGACACCTCTGTCGTCGAACCCAGATCATTGGGGTCGATCGGGACGGCGCCTTTGCCGATTACATCAGTATGCCCGCGACAAATGTGATGACACTCGACGGGATCCCACCGGAGATTGGCGCCATCATGGATCCGCTGGGCAATGCGGTGCACACCGTCTTGGAGGGGGGAGATGTCCCGGGGGAGACCGTCTTCGTTCTCGGCTGCGGACCCATCGGATGTTTTGCGGTGGGGGTGGCTCGCGCGGCCGGCGCTTCGTTGGTGATCGCAAGCGATCTCAATCCAACTCGATTGGCGATCGCATCGGCGATGGGCGCCCATGTGACCCTGAATCCGACGTCAGACGATGTCGTTGTCCGCATCCGCGAACTCACCCAGGAGGATGGTGCCGATCTTGTCTGTGAGATGAGTGGGCACCCCGCTGGCCATGCCCAAGCGTTTGCCGCCGCCCGGCTCGGTGGGCGGGTGAACCTTCTGGGGACGCCAAGTCAGAAGACCACCGTCGACTTTGCCCGCGAAATTATTTTTCGGGGGCTCACTCTTTACGGCGTCACCGGGCGGAAAATGTATTCCACGTGGCATCAGATGCAGCGCTTTCTCCGGGCCGATCAACTCGATCCTCGTCCGGTTATGACCCATCGTTTTCCCCTCGAATCGATCGAGGAAGCTATTGCCGTGATCAAAGACGGAACGGCCGGCAAGGTCATTCTGGAGGTGGTACCATGACATCACCGCTTGACGCTCGGCTCGCGACCCATTTGGCTGAGTTTCGGAAGGACGGCGTCTACAAGGTCTTGAACCATTTGGATTCCCCTCAAGCTGCGCGCGTGACCATGGAGGGGCGAGGCGAGATCATCATCCTCTCCTCGAACAACTACCTCGGCCTTTCGAACGACCCGACGGTGGTGAAGGCAGGGATCAGCGGGCTGGAACACTATGGCGCAGGCACGGCCTCGGTCCGCTTTATTTGCGGGACCTATACCATCCATCGTCAACTCGAAGCAGCCTGCGCCCGATTGGTCGGCACCGAGGCCGCACTCTCCTTCGTCAGCTGTTGGAATGCCAATGAGGCGGTCCCGGCCACGCTCCTCACCGACCGGGATGTCGTCCTGAGCGACCAACTGAACCACGCATCTATCATTGATGCCATTCGATTGGCCAAATCGATTACCAAGTGCACCACTGGTGTCTTTCAGCATAGCGATCTTACTGACCTCGATCGGAAACTCAGCGATCATCGGGAGGCCGAGGTCAAGCTGGTGATTACCGACGGGATCTTCTCGATGGAGGGCAGCCTCGCGAACCTACCCGGCCTCCTCGACACCTGTCGACGACATGGCGCAACCCTCATGGTCGATGATTCGCACGCGACGGGGGTGCTGGGAGCGACTGGCCGGGGTACTGCAGAGCACTTTGATTTGGTGGGTGAGATCGACATAATAACGTCGACGTTAGGAAAGGCTCTGGGGGGAGCGGCGGGTGGCTTTGTCGCGGGGTCGAGCAACCTCTGCGACTACCTGACTCAGCGGGCTCGACCACAGCTGTTCTCGAATGCGTTGCCCCCAACCGTCGCCGCCAGTGCGCACGCCGCGATTACGACCCTCGAAGCTCACCCCGAACGTGTGACGACGCTGCGGGAGCAATCGACCTATTTCAGGAATCAACTCACGGCCATGGGGTTCTCTCCGCTCCCAGGCGAGACTCCTATCATTCCAGTCATCCTCGGCGAAACCGCGGCGGCGATCAGGATGAGTGAACTCCTTCTCGATGAGGGCGTTTTCGTTACGGGGTTTGGGTACCCAGTCGTCCCCCAAGGGACCGCCCGAGTACGGTGTCAGATCTCCGCGGCCCATACCCGTCAAGACCTGGACGAAGCCCTTGCCGCGTTTGGTCGCGCCGGGCGGTCGCTGGGGCTGATTTAGTCTCGCGTTTTACGAGGTATCGTCCTATTTTGGGACAGCCGGGAAAGAAAAGCCCCGGATCGCAGGTCCGGGTGCATACCCTAATTAACTTACAGTACAACAAGTTACGGCTTCGATGACTGCTCCATGCTACCTCTTGCGCGATAGCACGAGGTTTGCCGTACACCTCTATCCGTACCGACCCGACGGTCGGAAACCGATGATGGATCCTAGTGGGCTCGGGATCGCCTGTATCTCGACAGCGGAGGTTTCTTGATGGCATTCACCACCCGTGTTTTGTCCACCGTTGTTCTCGCCGTGATGGTGGGTGGCGGAGTTGCTCAAGCGCAGCGGGAAGACTCCTACCGGTGGTACCTCGGGGTACAATCGGGCGGGATGTTCTTTGAAACACCAACCCAAACCAGTGGCGGTATTGCCACGGTCGGTATTCAGGCCCTCATTGTGGCCAAGCGTACTGGATTGCTCCTGAGCGTCGAAGAGGGGTTCGGATCGAACGAAAGTTCCGGATTCTCCGACTTTACGGCACCGGGCAATCTCCGTCAGGTTCGATTCAACGATATCAGACGGTACTCGGCGGTCTTGATGGCACTGCCATCCAATGGACCGGTCCAGCCGTTCTTTGGATTGGGGGCTGGGATTCTTCAGGTCGTCAGTCCCCAGGTCGAGGGCGTCTTCGCCAGCCCCTTCGCGGCCAACATCGCCCTTGACGAGGCGAAATCCCGAGGAAGCACTGGCTTTGCCACCTTGCTCGGTGGCCTACAGTTCGAACTGGCTCGAGGTGTGGTTGGGTTTGGTCAGTACCAGGTCACGACGTCGCCATCAGACGGGAAGCTCTTTGTCTCCGCGACACATACGGTAAGCGGTGGCCTACGCTTCTCGCTCGGCAGTGCACGCGAAGGCGTCCGAGGCGGAGGGTACTAGGTCCCCGCTCAGCCACCAGACCGCTCGAATAGGTCGGGATCGAGGGTGTACCGCAGTAACCACGTAGTCGCTTTGGAGATGCCGATCCTTGGAGTGGGCTTTATGTTCCGGGCTGCGACCGGCTGACCCGGCAACACCCGCACCGTTGAGTCCCTCATCAATCGACCATCCAGGCGCTGGGTCATCCCCAGCGCCTGTGTCAGTTTTCCGGGACCATTGGCAAGGTTCCGATCCCGCGCCCCAGCCCGACGCCTTCGCATCGTGGTAATCCCCGCCGTGGGATAAATCGCCCTCAGTAGCACTGCCGCCCCAAGTCCAGGTTCCCCGGCCACCAAGTTCGCGCACCAGTGCACCCCGTAGGATCGGTAGACATACCATGCACCAAGTTCACCATAGATCCCCTTATTCCCAGCCGTACGCCGTCCACGATAAGCGTGGGATGCGGGATCCTCAAACCCGAGGTACGCTTCGGTTTCGACAATCGTCCCAGCCGTCATCGTGCGTCCGCAGCGCGAGACGATCCTGGTCCCCAGAAGAGAACGAGCAACCTCATCGGCAGGTCGATCAAAGAAATCGTTCGGAAGGACACCTGGCTCGGGCATTCGTGATTCAGGCTGGTTTCGGTGGTGCCTTCTTCTTGGCTCTCTTGCGAGGCCGTTTTGTCGCCTTCTTCGCGACTGGGGTCTTAGATTCACTCCTCGATCCAGCTGCATCACCTGTTACGGACCCACTAGCCTTTGTCTTGGCTCGGGACGGACGGGCTCGTTTCCGTGTCCCCTTCTTCGCCGCTCCTGCGTCCTCCAACCCCGCCTCTGTTGACTTACCCTTGGGTGCCGGCTTCGAGCCTGCTCTCGCCTTTGCCTTGGCCGGCGCCGCTTTCTTTCTCGTGGGCCTCTTCTTCTTGGTTGCCTTCGCTTCGCCAGCTGGCGCAGAGGCTGGTGCTCCGTCAGCGGTGACCACCCCCACCAACGGCAGGTCAGAGGCTCGCCGAGCGCCCATGCGCGATCCACGCCGGAACCCGATGCCGGCGCCGCGCACCGCCGTCGAGGATACGGGCTTTTCTGTTTCCGCCGCCGGTTCCGGTGTGTCAGGCGACGGATCAGAAGTGGGTGGCGGTGCTGTCTTTGCCCGCTGAGATCTGGCCAGCAGGGCAGCGCTCTTGGACGGCGCCACTTCCAAGCTTCCATCGCTCGACTTCCGAACCTCCGCAACTTCAGCATCATTCGCCTGGCGAAGGAATCGCCCGAATCGCTCCTCCGACAAGAGGGCATCTTCCGATCCATGCAAGGCAACCATCGCCTCGCGGAGAAGCGTCTCTGATATCGGGGCAGCCTGTCCTTTCAGGGCTTTGCCCAAGAGAGTGAACGCGGCCGCCAAGGTAAGCTCATCGGATCGAGCGGCCGTCGACGGGGCGCGCTGCCGGCGGGCCGGCTTCGCCTCATCCTTCGCCTTTTCTGGCTCGGATGGAGTGGCCGATCGGCCTCGCGGTCGTCGGCCACGACCACTGCGTCGGCGCGTAGTGGTCGAAGACGCCGCTGCCTCGGTCTCGGGAGTGGGTGATTGCCCTTCCGCGGCCACCTCGTACTGGCCGTTGTCCAACTTGGTCACCCGAATCAGCCCCCGCGATGCCGCCTCGGTGACGAACTTGCTGAATCGATTGAACCCTGCATTCCGCTCATCGAAGTTGGGATCGATTTGCTGCATGACTTGCTTCAGGCGGTCAGAGCGCATCACATCGCGATTACGCACCATCTGCTGGGCAGCTTCCACCACGAGTTCCCACGGATCGCGCTGAATCGAGGGGGGGTCAACTTCCTTCGTCAACCCCGCTAGGTCATTGTAGCTGTAGTATTCATCGCAGTTTTGGATAAGCAAATCGCTGGCTGATTCCCGAATGCCAACGCCGATAATGTACTTCCCATACTCCTTGAGCTTGAGCACCAGAGAGGAGAAGTCGCTATCCCCGCTGAGGAGAATGATGGTTCCGATTTCTGGTCTGGTGAACACGAGTTCGATGGCATCGACCGCCAGTCGAATGTCCGTCGCGTTTTTCTTGTTGGTTCCGAACGCTGGCGCAAAGATGAGATCGATGGAGGACTCTGAGAGCGGTACGATGTATTGGGGATACCGACGCCAATCGGCGTAGGCTCTCTGTACCGCAACCTTCCCTCGAATAATCTCACTGTTGAGTAGGGTTCGAAGCTCCTTCGTCAGGTCGGAGCGGATACCTAGGGTCACATTGTCGAAGTCGATCAGGAGCGCAGCATGTGGCGCACCCGACCCTCTGCCCGACGGTACGGCCAGCCGGCCGGACCGTGTTGGTGGAACGGTCACAGGATGTCTTCTTTCTTGGGGACGCCAACCCCCGATACCCGGAGGGCTCACCTATGTCACTCGGGAGGGAGCCTCCAGGACCGGTCAGGCCGGCGCCCGGCTTAATTCGTCAAGGTCGCTGGTCCCCCAGTGGGACAGCAACGCCATCGCGGGGGTCCGGACATCGGTCCTCCCCCAAAACGATGTTTCATACCGGCCAGCCCCATGCTGGCCACTGCAGGCGCCAATCAAGCGTCTGGGAATCCCGAGCGAGACCCAGGCCCGCTTGGCACGGCGCGCGACAAAGATAACGAGTTCTTCCCCGAAGGGAGAGTGCCCCTACGCCGGAGGAGTGCCCGGGGAGAGGATGACGGTCGCAATCCGCTCCCCCGCCTTCCCGTCCCAGCCTTCCGGCCGTCGGGAGCGAGCACGGTCGTGCGGCGACTGCCGCACTCCGGTCACCGCCTCAACGATGGCTCGACCGGAAGAGGCCACCAGCTGATTCGTTCCTTCAGTGATCGTGATCGGTCGCTCGGTATTGGGACGGATCGTCAGGCAGGGTACACCCAGCACCGTCGTCTCTTCCTGGAGCCCACCAGAATCGGTCAGCACCAACGCCGCCTGATCGACCAACGAGATGGTATCGAGATACCCCATCGGCTCTAAGAGACGGACCCCGGGAGCCTCCAACCCGAATGCCTGCATCCGTTGACGGGTGCGCGGATGGACCGCAAATAGCACTATCATCTCGCGGGCGACTTCGCTCAATCCTGACAGGATTGATTCCAAGGTGTCGGCCCGGTCCACATTGCTGGGGCGATGCAGGGTCACCACGGCGTACGGTGTTCCGTCCACCCCAAGTGTCAACGGAGCCTGACGCGCTGCGGCCCGATTGCGAAGATGGAGCAGCGTGTCGACCATCACGTTTCCAACGAACTGAATCCGCTCAGACGGAATGCCCTCCCGCTGAAGATTCACATCCGCATCCTTGCTTGGAGTCAGGAGAAGATCCGCAAGTTGGTCTGTCACGATCCGGTTGAGTTCCTCCGGCATCGTCCTGTCCCGGCTTCGAAGTCCTGCCTCAACGTGGGCGACCCGTATGCTCTTCTTCGCGGCCACCAGGGCGCATGCGACGGTCGAGTTGACGTCACCATACACAATGACCCACTGCGGAGTGTACCGGTCGAGTACGGGTTCAAACCCCAGCATAATCTTCGCTGTCTGCTCAGCATGGGTCCCCGATCCCGCGCCCAAGTGTTCGTCCGGCGTGGGAAGGTCGAGCTCATCGAAGAAGGCATCACTCATGAGCTGGTCGTAGTGTTGCCCGGTGTGGACCAAGACCTGGCGCACCCCAGGGAATGCTCGCATCGCCCGGAGCACCGGAGCAGCCTTCATGAAGTTAGGGCGGGCGCCCACGACGTGAACAATCGTTGTCATGAATGGATCACCTACGCTTGCAACCCAATGCCGCCCTCAGGCGAGGGGAGTGCAAGCGAGAACGTGAACTGGGTTCCCTCCCCTTCATAGGTCTCGACCAGCAATTCGGCCCCCATCGCTTCGACCAATTTGCGGCAGATCGACAGGCCAAGCCCTGATCCCGAGAACGAATACTCACGGTCTCGCTGGCGGCGCCGAAAGGGCTCAAACAACATCGCCAAGGCATGGGGCGGAATCCCCCGCCCAGTGTCCCGCACGACAAACGTGAGGAGATCCCCCGCAGCATCGGTGGCGGACACGTGCACCGAACCTTCATCAGTAAACTTGAGCGCGTTCGTTGTGAGATTGAGGAGAACCCGATTGATCGCAACCGGATGACCGATGCGCACCGGCTGCCTGGGAGGGGTGACCTTGACCTCCAGGCCCTTCTCCTCCGCCATGGGGAGGACAATGTCCCGTACCGATTCCAAAATATCACTTACAGAAAATGGCATCGGGTCGAGGTCGACCAAGCGATCCCCACCACGCGCGAGTTCGATCACGTCGCTTGCGACGGCACTCAAACCAAATGCCGCACTGTAGATCAACCCCAGCTGACGTTCCTGTAGCGGGGTAATCGATCCACTTTGCCCTCGCTGCAGGGTTTCAGCCAGGAAAAGAATCGACGTGAGCGGTGAGCGCAGATCGTGGGCCACCTCCACGACCAGTTCGAGGCCATCCGGCCCAGCCAACTGATCCGTGAAGTGATGATCCCACGGCGATTCGAGCTGCTCGGCGATCTGCTCCAGCTGGTGGAGCACTTGGAGCGTATCGGCCGTCGGAATGTCGAGGTGTGCCACTTCGGCAATGACCCCCCGCCGGAGCAGTGCCACCAAGCGGCGGCTCAGCGGGGAGGGAGGAATCGGTTCCGGCGGGGAGGTCTCCCAATCCCCTTCACACAAGGCCCCCCCAATCGCCTCAACCCCGTCAATCACTTCACGCTCTGAAGCAGCGTGAGGCTGGAGCGTTTCCCACTCGGTCATGA